>NZ_JMPL01000009.1 GCF_000735365.1 Kluyvera ascorbata ATCC 33433
ACGATTTGATCCCCATCTTTAGCGTATTCCCGGCGTCGCTGGCGCTTGGCCGGGCTACGTTTGTACTTGCCTGTAGCCCGGACGAGGTGCTACGCACCGACTCCGGGAAGGGCGCAAAATTCACCACGACTTTTTTCATAGAATCGGCTATCTTGTTTAGCATATAAAACATATTGCCGTGGTAACGGCGAATCTTCGCCGAATAACCGTTTATTTCGTTAAGCCAGTAAAACGAGAAGCATGATGAGCGTGATGTTTGATCCAGAAGCCGCAATTTACCCGTTCCCGCCGAAACCTGTCCCGTTGAGTTTCGATGAGAAGCAATTTTACCGCGAGAAAATCAAGCGGTTGCTCAAGGAACGTGATGCCGTCATGGTGGCGCATTATTACACCGATCCTGAAATCCAGCAGCTTGCGGAGGAGACCGGGGGCTGTATTTCTGATTCCCTGGAGATGGCACGTTTCGGAGCGAAGCATTCTGCCTCAACCCTTCTGGTCGCTGGCGTTCGTTTTATGGGTGAAACGGCAAAAATCCTCAGCCCTGAAAAAACGGTTCTGATGCCAACGCTGAATGCCGAATGCTCTTTGGATCTCGGTTGTCCGATTGAGGAGTTTAATGCCTTTTGCGATGCCCATCCAGACCGTACCGTGGTGGTCTATGCCAACACCTCGGCAGCGGTAAAAGCACGCGCCGACTGGGTGGTCACCTCCAGCATCGCTGTCGAGCTGATTGAACACCTCGATAGCCTGGGAGAGAAAATCATCTGGGCACCGGACCGCCACCTTGGTCGCTATGTGCAAAAACAGACCGGTGCCGATGTACTTTGCTGGCAGGGAGCATGTATCGTCCACGACGAATTTAAAACCCAGGCCTTAAGCCGAATGAAATCACTGTACCCGCAGGCAGCGGTGCTGGTGCACCCGGAATCTCCACAGGCGATTGTAGATATGGCCGATGCCGTCGGTTCAACCAGTCAGCTGATTAATGCCGCCAAAACGCTACCGCATCAGCAACTTATCGTGGCAACCGATCGCGGTATTTTCTACAAAATGCAGCAGGCCGTGCCGGATAAAGAGCTGTTCGAAGCGCCGACCGCCGGTGAAGGGGCTACCTGTCGTACCTGCGCGCACTGCCCGTGGATGGCAATGAACGGCCTGAAGGCGATTGCTGAAAGTCTGGAGAACGGCGGGGCTGCCCATGAAATTCACGTTGATGAACAGCTGCGCCAGGGCGCACTCGTTCCGCTGAACCGAATGCTGGATTTTGCGGCTACACTACGAGGATAAACCTCTAACGCGCTGGAGTTAAAATGGATTTCTTTAGTACGCAAAATATTCTGGTTCATATACCGCTGGGTGCGGGAGGGTACGACCTCTCGTGGATAGAAGCAGTTGGGACGGTCGCCGGTCTGCTCTGCATCTGGCTGGCAAGCCTTGAAAAGATCGTGAACTACCTGTTTGGTCTGATAAACGTAACGCTGTTTGCGATTATCTTTTTCCAGATTCAGCTTTACGCTAGCTTGCTGCTTCAGCTGTTTTTCTTTGCCGCCAATCTGTACGGCTGGTACGCGTGGTCGCGGCAAACCAGTCAGAATGAGGCTGAGCTTCAGATTCGCTGGCTGCCGTTGCCAAAGGCGCTGAGCTGGCTGGCGGCATGTGTAGTGGCGATTGCGTTGATGACGCTCTACATCGACCCCGTTTTCGCCGTGCTTACGCGTGTTGCGGTCAACGTGATGCAGGCAATGGGCGTGAACGTGGTGATGCCGACGCTACAGCCGGATGCGTTCCCGTTCTGGGACTCCTGCATGATGGTACTGTCGATTGCGGCGATGGTGTTGATGACACGCAAATATGTCGAGAACTGGCTGCTTTGGGTCATCATCAACGTCATCAGCGTGGCGATTTTTGCCCTGCAGGGCGTTTATGCGATGGCGCTGGAATATCTGATCCTGACCTTCATTGCCCTGAACGGTAGCCGGATGTGGATGAATAGCGCACGTGAACGGGGTTCTCGCGCGCTGTCCCATTAGTGGTGGTGATGATGCCCGTGTTCGGAATGCGCCTCGTTAAGGTGGCATTCCGGGCCGTTACAGGGCTGGTATTCCATCTGCACCGTCGCATGGTCTATCTGATAGTGTTCTTCAAGGAAATGATGAATACGGTCCAGCAGCGCATCGTGATCGTGCGGTGGCACGACCTGAACGTGCAGCGTCATCAAGGGTTTTTCGCCGACTAGCCAGACGTGCACGTGGTGAACATCGCGTACTTCCGGAAGCGAACGGCGCATATTGCGCTTTAACGCGGCAACGTCAACCGACTGCGGTGCACCTTCCAGCAGTTCATTCATACTCTCTTTCAGCAATGACCAGGCGCTGCGCAGCACCAGGCAGGAGACCAGTACCGACAGGATCGGGTCGATAGGCGTCCAGCCGGTAGTCATAATCACTACTGCCGCGATAATCGCGCCGACAGAACCGAGCAAGTCGCCCATGACGTGCAGCGCCGCAGCGCGCACGTTCAGGTTTTTCTCTTCACTGCCGCGATGCAAAATCCAGAAGGCCAGAATATTTGCCAGCAGGCCAGCGACAGCAATGGTCATCATGGTGACGCCAGCGACCGGCTGCGGATGATAGAAGCGCTGCACGGCCTCCCAGACAATCAGGATGATGATAAACAGCAGGGCGATGGCGTTGACGAAGGCGGCGAGAGTGGTCAGGCGCAGCCAGCCAAAGGTATGACGCCCGCTCGGTGGCCGGTTGGCAAAGCGAACAGCCAGCAGCGCAAACAATAACGCGGCTGAATCAGTCAGCATATGCCCGGCATCGGCGAGCAGCGCCAGCGATCCGGAGACAACCCCGCCAATCGCCTCGACGACCATAAAACCAGCGGTGACCCCAAAAGCCAGCAATAATCGACGGGCGTTGCCATCATTCTGCGTGGTGTGCGAGTGTGAATCATGCCTATGCGCCATGACGCTCATCCTTCCCTATTTGAGTGTGACTATCTGACATCATTGCAGATCTTTGCTTTTTCCGCACAGAAATAAGCAACGTAATCCCACGGGTAAAAATAGCGTCTAATGCGATAAGTGATATTGAAATATATTGTTTTTAAATTAATTTGCAGATAATTATGTTTGTCATTACTGCTTAAACTCTAATTAATTGCTATTAAATTCTAGTTTGTAGGGTTTTTTTAGTCATTATCCGGCTAAAGTGTAAAAGCCAGTTTACACTTTTTGGCTGACGATATAGATTGAAGGGATTGCACCCAATTGTATAAGTATGGCAACACTGGAACAGTCATGAATTATCAGAACGACGATTTACGCATTAAAGAGATCAACGAGTTATTACCTCCTGTAGCGCTCCTTGAAAAATTCCCAGCCACCGAGAATGCCGCCAATACGGTGTCTCATGCCCGCAAAGCGATCCATCAGATCCTGAAAGGTGAAGACGATCGTCTGCTGGTAGTGATTGGTCCTTGCTCTATTCACGATCCGGTTGCTGCCAAAGAGTACGCGCAGCGCCTGCTGAAAATTCGCGAAGAGCTGCAGGGTGAGCTGGAAATCGTTATGCGCGTCTACTTTGAAAAGCCGCGTACCACCGTTGGCTGGAAAGGGCTGATTAACGATCCGCATATGGATAACAGCTTCCAGATTAACGATGGCCTGCGTATCGCGCGTAAGCTGCTGCTTGATATTAACGACACTGGTCTGCCAGCAGCGGGCGAGTTCCTGGATATGATCACCCCGCAGTACCTGGCTGACCTGATGAGCTGGGGCGCGATTGGCGCGCGTACCACGGAATCTCAGGTTCACCGTGAGCTGGCTTCCGGCCTCTCTTGCCCGGTCGGTTTCAAAAACGGTACTGATGGCACGATTAAAGTAGCCATTGATGCCATCAATGCTGCCGGTGCGCCGCACTGTTTCCTGTCGGTTACCAAATGGGGTCACTCTGCGATTGTAAACACCAGCGGTAACGGCGATTGCCATATCATCCTGCGCGGTGGTAAAGAGCCAAACTATAGCGCTTCCCATGTGGCGGCGGTGAAAGAGGGTCTGGCGAAAGCAGGCCTCCCGGCACAAATCATGATTGATTTCAGCCACGCTAACTCCAGCAAGCAGTTCAAAAAGCAGATGGAAGTGGGCGCTGACGTTTGCAAACAGATTGCCAACGGCGAGAAAGCGATTATGGGCGTGATGATTGAAAGCCATCTGGTAGAAGGCAATCAGAACCCAGATAGCGGCGAGCCGCTGGTGTATGGCAAAAGCATCACCGATGCGTGCATTAACTGGGAAGATACCGACGTTGTACTGCGCCAACTGGCGAATGCAGTCAAGGCTCGACGCAGCTAATTCCTTACCTCATTTCGTCTTAAAACCGGCTAACCATGCCGGTTTTTTTATATAAAAACCTCGTAATCATAAAGGGTTATCTCAAGCCCTTAAAAGTTTTGAAATGATTGAGATCAAATTTACACATACATATCGATCGTAATATAAATATTTACATAACGATTGATAATACAAATGAATAAACCTACCCAATTGGCAACGCTGTTGCCGCTACTTATCACTCTGGCGCCGCAAAGCGCGCATGCTAAATCTTCTACCGAAGACACCATGGTGGTGACCAGCCAGCCCGAAGCCGATACTACGCACGCGGCTTCCGGCGCGGGATTTAAAACTAACGATATCGATGTGGGCCCGCTCGGCACCAAATCCTGGGTTGATACGCCTTATTCCAGCACCACCGTCACCAAAGAGATGATCGAAAACCAGCAGGCGCAAAGCGTCAGCGAACTTCTCAAATACTCACCCAGTACGCAAATGCAGGCGCGCGGCGGCATGGACGTTGGACGTCCGCAGAGCCGCGGCATGCAAGGCAGCGTGGTGGCGAACAGTCGCCTGGATGGGCTGAACATTGTCTCTACGACGGCATTCCCGGTGGAAATGCTGGAGCGATTGGATGTGCTTAACAGCCTGACAGGTGCGCTTTATGGTCCGGCGAGCCCTGCGGGTCAGTTTAATTTTGTGGCGAAACGCCCAACGGAAGAAACGCTGCGAAAAGTGACCTTAGGTTATCAAAGCCGCAGCGCGTTCACCGGCCACGTTGACCTGGGTGGACACATTGATGATGAGCATCGTTTCGGCTATCGCGTCAACGTGCTGAATCAGGAAGGTGAGGGGAACCTGGATGACAGTACGCTGCGCCGTAAGCTGCTTTCCGTTGCCTTCGACTGGAATATTCAGCCTGGCACGCAGCTACAGCTCGATGCCAGCCACTATGAATTTATCCAGAAAGGTTATCCAGGAAGCTTCAGCTATGGTCCCGGCATTAAACTGCCTTCCGCGCCGAATCCAAAAGATAAGAACCTGGCGTTGCATACCGCCGGTAACGATCTGACGACCGATACCATCAGTACTCGACTCATTCACTATTTCAATGATGACTGGTCTGTGAACGCCGGAGTGGGCTGGCAGCAGGCGGATCGCGCCATGCGCAGCGTGTCGAACAAAATCATCAACAACAACGGCGATATTAGCCGCTCGATGAAAGACTCTACGGCCGCCGGACGTTTTCGCGTGCTGAGTAATACGGTAGCGCTGAACGGGCATGTGGATACCGGTTCTATCGGGCATGATGTTGCGCTCTCGACGACGGGCTACGTATGGTCACTGTACAGCGCAAAAGGCACCGGGTCGTCATACAGTTGGGGAACCACCAACATGTATAACCCTTCCTCAATGGAAGAGCTGGGTGATGGGAAAATTCGTACCAGCGGCGATCGCTATAAATCCAGCGTAAACACGCAGCAGAGCATCACTCTGGGCGATACGGTCACCTTTACGCCGAAGTGGTCTGCGATGTTCTACCTTAGCCAGAGCTGGATTCAGGCGCAGAACTACAATAAAAGCGGTAGCAAAACCAGTCAGGTTGATGAGAATGGCCTGAGCCCTAACGCCGCGATTATGTACAAAATCACGCCGAACGTGATGAGCTACATCAGCTATGCTGAATCGCTGGAACAGGGCGGCACTGCGCCGACGGATAGCGGGGTGAAAAACGCTGGTCAGACGCTCGATCCTTACCGTAGCAAGCAGTACGAAATGGGTCTGAAGGCCGATGTCTCCGGGATGAACCTGGGTGCGGCGCTGTTCCGTCTTGAACGCCCGTTTGCTTATGTTGACCCGACGGAAAATGTCTATAAAGAGCAAGGTAATCAGGTCAATAACGGGCTTGAGCTGACGGCTTCCGGCAACGTTTGGCAGGGGCTGAATATCTACAGCGGTGTGACCTTCCTTAATCCAAAACTGAAAGATACCGTTAGCAGCGCGACCAGTGATAAACAGGTTGTTGGGGTGCCTAAAGTGCAGGCTAACCTGCTGGCAGAGTACAGCCTGCCATCGATGCCTGAATGGGTGTACAGCGCGAACGTGCACTATACCGGTAAGCGCGCCGCCAACGATACCAATACCGCCTGGGCCAGCAGCTATACAACCTGGGATTTAGGCACTCGATATACCACTAAAATCAGCAACGTACCGACCACCTTCCGCGTAGTGGTCAATAACGTGTTTGATAAGCATTATTGGGCGTCTATTTTCCCATCAGGTACCGATGGCGATAACGGTTCCCCAAGCGCCTTTATCGGTAGCGGCCGTGAAGTTCGCGCATCCGTAACGCTGGACTTCTAAAGGAAAATGGCATGACGATAAGTCATCTTATCCCCGCGCTAGCCTGGCTGGTGGCGGGGAGCCTGTTTGCTGCCACGCCGCAAAGTGATGTTCGCATTGTCTCGCCGTGGCCAGCGCAAAACACCATCATCGCCATGTTGGGCTACGGCGATAATATTGTCGGGACCTCCCAGGTTGCCAAACGGATCCCGCTCTTTCGCCAAAGCCTACCGCGGATTGACGATGTACCGGTGGTGAGCGTCAACAATGGGCATGAACTGAATCCTGAACGCATTCTTTCGCTTCGCACTCAGCTCCTGTTCGTGCCGAAATCAATGAGTATTCCTCGCCAATCCCTACTGGAAGGCGCGGGGGTTCGCATATTGGCCTTTGAGGCGAATTCGATGGCGGCGCTCACCGAGAGGGTACAGAAAACGGCAGATGTGCTGGGGCCAGATGCCCAGGAAAAAGCCGCGCGCTATCAGCACTATTTTGACCATAACGTTGCGCTGGTGGCCTCACGACTGAAAGACCTGCCGGATAATGAGCGACGCGCGGTGTATCACAGTATGGGCAACGCGCTGACCACCACCGGTAAACCGTCGTTAAATCAGGACTGGATGGACCTTGCCGGTGCCCGTAACGTGGCTGAAAACTGGTTTGCGGCTAAACCTAATCGTGCCGGTGAAGTCTCACTGGAACAGATTCTGGCGGCTAATCCGGCGGTTATCGTTGCCATGAATAAACGCGATGCCGATGAAATGATGACGTCGCCACAGTGGGCTCAGGTTGATGCGGTGATTCACCATCGGGTGTACGTGAACCCTAAAGGGATGTTCTGGTGGTGTCGGGAGACGAGCGAAGAGGCGTTACAGTTCCTGTGGTTGGCAAAAACGCTTTATCCTCAGCGATTTACCGACGTGGATATGCGCCAGGAAACGCGACGCTTTTATCAGACGTTTTTTGCACTCTCGCTTAGCGACGCGCAGATTGACGAGATACTCAATCCGTCAAAATAGAGGAAATGCCGGATAGCGAAAACTATCCGGCATTGGTGTATTACTTCGCTTTACCCTGGTTCGCTACGGCAGCTGCTTTCGCAGCGATTTCGTCAGCGTTACCCAGATAGTAATGTTTGATTGGCTTGAAGTTCTCGTCGAACTCATACACCAGCGGTACGCCGGTTGGGATGTTCAGTTCGAGGATTTCGTCTTCGCCCATGTTGTCCAGGTATTTCACCAGTGCACGCAGGGAGTTACCGTGAGCGGCGATGATCACGCGCTCACCGCTTTTCAGGCGTGGCAGAATGGTTTCGTTCCAGTAAGGGACGACGCGTTCGATGGTCAGCGCCAGGCTTTCGGTGGTTGGCAGCTCTTTATCGGTCAGCTTCGCGTAACGCGGGTCGTGGCCCGGGTAGCGCTCGTCATCTTTGGTCAGCTCTGGTGGGGTTACCGCGAAGCCACGGCGCCACTGTTTAACCTGCTCGTCACCGTATTTTTCAGCGGTTTCAGCTTTGTTCAGACCCTGCAGCGCACCGTAGTGACGCTCGTTCAGCTTCCAGGATTTCTCAACCGGCAGCCAGGCCTGATCCAGTTCATCCAGCACGTTCCACAGAGTGTGGATGGCACGTTTCAGCACGGAGGTATAAGCAAAATCAAAGCTGAAGCCTTCAGCCTTCAGCAGTTTACCTGCCGCTTTTGCTTCGCTAACGCCTTTCTCAGACAGATCAACGTCGTACCAACCGGTAAAGCGGTTTTCGTTGTTCCACTGACTTTCACCGTGACGAACCAGTACCAGCTTAGTTACAGCCATACTCTCACTCCTCAAGCTTTATTGAATGATAACAATTCTCATTATATTGCCGCGATAGGCTCGACGGCAACGCTTATGCATAACCATAGCGAAAATAGTGCTCCAGTGTAAGGTGCATGTGAATCAGGCGTTATGATTTTGTCTTTGCGTGGCGCAATTTTCAGCGATGTGCCTAAAACTTCGTCGAGAGAGTGGGGAAATACCCAGCGTCGCTTCGCTCGGCCGGGCTACGCGTAGGCCGGATAAGCGAAGCGCCACCCGGCAAAACGTAATATTACAACGCGGTAAACTGATATTCCGTCAGGCTGACATACTCATCGCCTGGGCGCAGCACGCAGTCCGGCTGCGGCCACTCTGGATGGTTCGGGCTATCCGGCAGGAACTCGCTTTCTAGCGCCAGACCTTGCCAGGCGGCGTAAGGCTGCGGGCTACGGGATAACGTGCCGTCCAGATAGTTACCGGAATAGAACTGAATTGCCGGTGCGGAGGTATAAACCGCCATCTGTAGCTTTTCATCTTCAGACCAAACGTTGGCGACCACTTTACTGGCATCGCCTTTTGCCTGAAGCAGGAAAGCATGATCGTAGCCTTTCACTTTCTTCTGGTCATCGTCGCTTAGGAAATCCTGCGCCACGGTTTTCGGTTCACGGAAATCGAAGCTGGTGTTCGCAACATCTTTCAGCCCATCGTGCGGGATCCCACTCTCATCAACCGGCAGATAAGCATCCGCCAGCAGCTGCAGCTTGTGATTACGCACATCGGTCTGATTGCCGTCGAGGTTGAAATAGACGTGGTTTGTCAGGTTCACCGGACAGGCTTTATCGACGCTTGCGCGGTATTCAATCGAAATACGATTATCCTCGGTGAGGCGATAGGTCGCCTTTGCCTGAAGCTCGCCCGGATAGCCCTGGTCGCCGTCAGGTGAGGTGAGGATGAAAACGGCCTCCGTTGGGTTCTGAGAGGCAATCGCCCAGCGGCGCTTGTCAAAGCCTTCAGGACCGCCGTGCAGCTGATGCTGACCCTGGCTTGGCGCAAGCTCGACCGTCTTCCCGTCCAGCGTATAGCGGCTGTTGGCGATACGGTTAGCATAGCGGCCAATAGACGCGCCGAGGAACGCCGCCTGCTCGGTATACTGTTCCGGCGACGCACAGCCCAGCAGCGCTTCGCGCACGCTGCCGTCTTTCATCGGAATGCGCGCAGACAAAAGCGTGGCGCCCCAATCCATTAACGTCACCACCACGCCATTGGCGTTGCGTAACGTAATCACTCGGTACGGCTGGCCATCTGCGGCCAGCGCTGGCGTTTCTCTTAGCACTGTCCTGCTCCTTGTGACGGTTTGCAGACGTAGAACGTCTCTTTAATTCCTGTTTTGGCTTCGTACTGTTCGGCCACGGCCTGTTTCACCGCAGGCACCAGCGTTTCAGGGATCAGCGCCACGATGCAGCCGCCGAATCCGCCGCCGGTCATGCGTACGCCGCCCTGGTCGCCGATGGTTGCTTTCACGATCTCAACCAGCGTATCAATCTGCGGCACGGTGATTTCGAAATCATCACGCATGGAAGCGTGGGACTCAGCCATCAATTGGCCCATACGCAGCAGGTCGCCTTTTTCCAGCGCAGCGGCCGCTTCAACGGTACGCGCGTTTTCAGTCAGCACGTGACGCACGCGCTTAGCCACAATCGGGTCAAGCTCATGGGCAACGGCGTTGAATTCGTTGATGGTCACGTCGCGCAGCGCTGGGCGCTGGAAGAAGCGTGCGCCGGTTTCACACTGCTCGCGACGCGTGTTGTACTCGCTGCCGACCAGAGTGCGTTTGAAGTTACTGTTGATGATGACGACCGCGACGCCTTTCGGCATGGATACCGCTTTGGTGCCAAGCGAACGGCAGTCGATCAACAGCGCGTGGTCTTTTTTGCCGAGTGCCGAGATAAGCTGGTCCATAATGCCGCAGTTACAGCCGACAAACTGGTTTTCTGCTTCCTGGCCGTTCAGCGCAATCTGCGCGCCGTCGAGCGGCAGATGATACAGCTGCTGGAAAACGGTGCCGACCGCTACTTCCAGAGACGCCGATGAGCTCAGGCCCGCGCCCTGCGGCACGTTGCCGCTGATAACGAGGTCTGCGCCGCCAAATGCGTTATTGCGTTTTTGCAGATGCTTCACCACGCCGCGTACGTAGTTTGACCACTGCTGGGTATCGTGGCTAACGATCGGGGCATCGAGAGAGAACTCGTCGCTCTGGTTGTCGTAGTCGGCGGCAATCACGCGTACCAGGCGGTCATCACGCGGCGAGCAGCTGATTACCGTCTGGTAATCAATGGCGCACGGCAGAACAAAGCCGTCGTTGTAGTCGGTGTGTTCACCAATCAGGTTAACGCGGCCCGGAGCCTGAATAATGTGGGTAGCAGGGTAGCCGAATTTCTCAGCGAACAGGGTTTGGGTTTTATCTTTCAGACTCATTGTTATTCTCCGGACTCGCGAAAGTGGATGTCGCTGACCGCACGCAGGCGTTCAGCCGCTTGTTCTGCCGTCAGGTCACGCTGGGTTTCTGCCAGCATTTCATAGCCAACCATAAATTTGCGCACGGTAGCGGAGCGCAGCAGCGGCGGATAGAAATGGGCATGCAGCTGCCAGTGTGCGTTCTCTTCTCCGTTAAACGGTGCGCCGTGCCAGCCCATAGAGTAGGGGAAGGAGCACTGGAACAGGTTGTCATAACGGCTGGTCAGTTTTTTCAGCGCCAGCGCTAAATCGTCACGCTGTGCTTCGGTTAAATCGGTAATACGCAGCACGTGCGCTTTTGGCAGCAGCAACGTTTCGAACGGCCACGCCGCCCAGTACGGCACCACCGCCAGCCAGTGCTCGGTTTCTACGACCGTGCGGCTACCATCGGCCAGCTCGCGGTTAACGTAGTCAACCAGCATTGGCGATTTTTGCTCGGCGTAGTACTCGCGCATCAGGCGGTCTTCACGCTCAATCTCGTTTGGCAGGAAGCTGTTAGCCCAGACCTGTCCGTGCGGGTGCGGGTTGGAGCAGCCCATCGCCGCGCCTTTGTTTTCGAATACCTGTACCCACGGGTACTGCTGGCCAAGCTCTGCGGTCTGCTCCTGCCAGGTTTTCACCACGGCTTTCAGCGCATCGACGCTCAGCTCCGGCAGCGTTTTGCTGTGGTCTGGCGAGAAGCAAATCACCCTGCTGGTGCCGCGTGCGCTCTGGCAGCGCATCAGCGGATCGTTGCTTTCCGGCGCGTCCGGCGTGTCGGTCATCAGCGCAGCAAAGTCATTGGTAAAAACGTATGTGCTGGTGTAGTCGGGGTTTTTATCACCCGTCACCCGGGTATTACCTGGGCATAAAAAACAATCCGGATCGTGCGCGGGCAGCGTTTGTTTTGCTGGTGTCTCTTGCGCTCCTTGCCAGGGGCGCTTTGCACGATGCGGTGATACAAGGATCCACTGGCCGGTTAACGGATTAAAACGGCGGTGTGGATGGTCGACGGGGTTAAATTGCGTCATGACAAAATCCTTAGTCTGGATATCCCTGAGGATGACGGGACTGCCAGTTCCAGGTGTCCTGCGCCATTTCGTCAAGGTTACGGGTTACGCGCCAGTTCAACTCCTGGTCAGCTTTGGTTGCATCGGCCCAGTAAGCGGGGAGATCGCCATCGCGACGTGGAGCAAAATGGTAATTAATCGGTTTGCCACAGGCCTTGCTGAACGCGTTAACCACATCCAGCACGCTGCTGCCAACGCCTGCGCCCAGGTTGTAAATATGTACGCCAGCTTTGTTCGCCAGTTTTTCCATCGCGGCGACGTGGCCGTCGGCGAGATCCATGACGTGAATGTAGTCACGCACGCCGGTACCGTCGGGCGTTGGGTAGTCGTTACCGAAAATGGCCAGCGATTCGCGACGGCCCACGGCGACCTGTGCGATGTACGGCATCAGGTTGTTCGGGATGCCCTGCGGGTCTTCGCCCATATCGCCAGACTGATGAGCGCCCACCGGGTTGAAATAGCGCAGCAGCGCAATGCTCCAGTCCGGCTGCGCTTTTTGCAGGTCGGTCAGGATCTGTTCAACCATCAGTTTGCTCTTACCGTACGGGCTTTGCGGCGTGCCGGTCGGGAAGCTTTCAACGTAAGGAATTTTTGGCTGATCGCCATAGACGGTTGCGGAGGAGCTGAAGATGAAGTTTTTGACGTTGGCGGTACGCATGGCGGCAACCAGACGCAGGGTACCGTTGACGTTGTTGTCATAGTACTCCAGCGGCTTTTGCACGGATTCACCGACGGCTTTCAGGCCCGCGAAGTGAATCACCGCCTCAATGGCGTGATCCTTGAGGATCTCAACCATCAGCGCTTCGTTACGAATATCACCTTCGACGAAGCTCGGCTGCTTGCCGCCCAGGCGGGCGATAACCGGAACGACGCTGTGCTTGCTGTTGCACAGGTTATCGAGGATGACAACATCGTGGCCTTGTTGCAGCAGTTGCACACATGTGTGGCTTCCTATGTAACCGCTACCACCTGTAACCAATACTTTCATTTTTAGCTCCGTTAAGCTTATGGCATGGAATAACCTTAGCATAACAGAGAAGCCAAAAGTGTGACATGGGCTAAATTAGTGGAATCGCTTACACTACTTGAATCAGTGCAACAATCTCAGCAGATTGCATTATAAATCAAAGGGGTTAGCTGGGTGGGGTGAAAAAAGTCTGAAAAAGGTGAGGTGATAATCGGTACGTGTTGTGTAAACCCGGCGGCGCTTCGCTTAGCCGGGCTACAGGCGTAGCGCCATCAGGCAATCGTGGCGGTCTTAAATTGGGCCGACTTCGTAGCGATAGCCGTCGCCGTCGGTGACAAACTCCAGCCGGTGGGTGATGCACTCCGGCGCATCTTCCGCATGGTGCGATACAAACAGCAACTGCGTTTTGCCTTCGCTAATCAGTACGTCCACAAAGCGGCGAACCACCTGACGCTTGAGCGGGTCCAGCCCCTGAAGTGGTTCATCGAGGATCAGCAGCGTAGGGTGTTTCACCAGCGCGCGGACGATGAGCGCCAGCCGCTGTTGCCCCCAGGAAAGGCTGTGGAAAGGTGCGTCGGCGGTGCGCGGGTCCATGCCGAGGATTTGTAGCCACTCATCAACCAGCTTGCGCTGTTTATCCGAAACCGCCTGGTAAATGCCGATAGAGTCGAAATAGCCAGAGAGGATGACATTGCGCAGCGTGGTGCTCACCCGGTAGTCCAGATGCAGGCTGCTGCTGACATAGCCGATATGTTTTTTAATGTCCCAGATGGTTTCACCGCTGCCGCGTCGACGGCCAAACAGCGTCAGATCGTTACTGTAGCCTTGGGGATGATCGCCAGTCACCAGGCTCAGCAGGGTGGATTTACCCGCGCCATTGGGGCCCACAATTTGCCAGTGTTCATCCGGGGCTACCGTCCAGCTTAAATGGTCGATGATCGCGCGATCGTTATAGGAGACTACGCCGTCGTTCAGCACGATGCGCGGCATGTCATCAGCGATAGAGAGCCGGGCTGATGGGGCATCTGGCTCGGGCAAGGTCATGCCGGAAAGTTTCTCACTGTGCGCCAGCTGCGCAATCAGCGTTTGTTCGAGCAGCCCTTTCTTCTCGCCGGTTTCCGTTAGCGTACAGTCGGCCAGTACCCCGGCAAACGGCACGAAATCAGGGATATCGTCAAAGCGGTTAAGCACCAGCACCAGCGTATAACCTTCCTGATGCAGCACCGCCAGATGTTCTGCTAACTGGCGACGAGAGGCCACGTCCAGCCCGTCAAAAGGCTCATCGAGGATTAATAGATCCGGCTGCGCCATCAGCGCCTGACAGAGCAGCGTTTTGCGGGTTTCACCGGTGGAAAGGTATTTAAAGCGGCGTTCCAGCAGATGGCTGATGCCAAACTGTGCGGCAAGCCGGGCGCACAGCGCCTCGTCTTTGACTTCATCCTGGATAATTTGCGCCGTCGTGCGCCCGGTGTCGTCTTCGTCAGGGCTCAGCATGTCGGTGTTGTTGCGCTGCCACTCGTCGCTGACCAGCTTTTGCAACTGTTCGAAGGAGAGACGGGTGATCCGGGTAAACGTGCTGTCGCGGCTGCCGGAGAGTATCGGAAGCTCACCGGCCAGCGCGCGGGCCAGCGCTGATTTGCCGCTACCGTTGCTACCTACAAAGGCCCAGCTCTCACCAGCACGCAGCTTCAGATGCTCAATTTTTAACGTTTTTGTGTCGCTAAGACGAAACGTGCCTTGCGAAATATGCAATGATGACATGATGTATCCCGTTTTTTGCAGCAATATGTATCAGGGATACGTCTTCCTCAGCGCAAAGTCAATGCCATCAGCACAACGTGGCAAGAATGATGCGATCGGCGTTAAAGTATGCTGTCACGTCAGCACCTTCTTCCAGCCCCGCGGCTTCTGCCAGCGGCAGGGTAGCGCATAGCGTCTGTCCATCCGGCAGTGCCATCAACACTTCACACTGTTCTTCGCCGCGCTGAATATGGCTTATCTGGCAAGGTAGTTGGTTGTCTGCCGATGCGGCGACCTGTGGGTCACGGGTGACGCTAACCCACGGTGCTTTCAGCAATACCAGCACTTCTTTGCCTTCATCTAGCCCTAAACGTTCGCCGCTCTGGGCGGTAATGGCGACCTTGAGGCGCGTACTGCCGTCGGCCAGCAGAATATCCACGTGCTGTTGAACCTGCTGGTGGTCACGCTGGGTCACGGTACCAAACCACTGGTTGCGGGCGCTGGTTTGCAATGAGAAGCGCGAAATGGCAGCGAGCAGGCTGTCTAACGGCAGGGCGTCATCATCGCTCAGCACATCAAAGGCTTTCTGCTGGATCTGCGCCAGCAGGTCGTAGAGCTGGATCAGGCGTTGACCGTAGCGGGTAAGCACCGCGCCGCCGCCGCCTTTGCCGCCGGTCGCCCGGTCAACCAGCGATTGCTCGCTTAGCTGGTTCATTTCATTAATTGCATCCCATGCGCTCTTATAACTGATACCCGCATTTTTCGCTCCCTGGCTGATAGAGCCGGTCTGTGCTATCTGTTTGAGGAGTGAAATGCGGCGCGGATCGGCGAACAGGCGCTGCTGAAGCTTGAGGGTAAGAAGGATTTCGGCCTGCATAAGAGTATCCTGGCAATAAAAAGGGTATTCTGACCCAAATGTTAGCAAGCGCAAAGCACACCGCACAAAAGGGAGTGTAATTCTGCGATATCCGGTTACAATAACCGCATCACAATGTCTGGAGTAAACCATGTTAGAGCTGTTGAAAAGTCTGGTTTTTGCCGTAATCATGGTACCCGTAGTGATGGCTATCATCCTGGGGTTAATTTACGGTCTGGGTGAAGTGTTTAACATCTTCTCCGGTGTCGGTCATAAAGACGGCAACCAGCAAAACCACTGATTTCCTCAAAACGCCCGGTCTAACCGGGCGTTTTGCTATGAAGTTCTTCACACTCCTGCCGATAACACCCCGTAAACACAGCAATAATTCATGTATCTGTAATGCATTAATCCAGGAAAGCCCCTATACTCTGCGCTGTATTTTTCGATATACAACGCCACACACAGGAGTTTCAAATGACAGGTTCATGGTTACGTTTGTTTGCAGGGGCGACTTTAACCCTTTCCGTTGCGGGTCACGCGCTGGCTGATGAAAGCAAGATCACCGTATTTGCGGCAGCATCGCTGACTAACGCAATGCAGGATATTGCGAAAGAATATAAAAAAGAGAAGAACGTTGAAGTTGTCTCTTCTTTTGCCTCTTCTTCTACGCTGGCACGCCAGATTGAAGCCGGCGCACCGGCTGACCTGTTTATCTCCGCTGACCAGAAATGGATGGACTATGCGGTTGATAAGAAAGCTATCGACACTGCAACCCGCGAAACCCTGCTGGGTAACAGCCTCGTCGTTGTGGCGCCAAAAGCCAGCGCCCAGGGCGATATCACCATTGATGCGAAAACCAACTGGACCAGCCTGCTGAAAGGCGGCCGTCTGGCGGTAGGCGACCCGGATCACGTACCGGCAGGCATCTACGCGAAAGAAGCGCTGCAGAAGCTGGGCGCATGGGAAACGCTGTCACCAAAACTGGCTCCGGCTGAAGACGTTCGCGGCGCACTGGCATTGGTTGAACGTAACGAAGCCCCTCTGGGTATCGTGTACGGTTCCGATGCAGTCGCCAGTAAAGGCGTCAAAGTGGTCGGCACCTTCCCGGAAGATTCTCACCAGAAAGTGGAATACCCGATTGCCATCATCGATGGCCATAAAAACGCAACCGTCTCGGCGTTCTATGACTACCTGAAAGGGCCGCAGGCATCCGAAATCTTTAAACGTTACGGATTTACGACTCGCTAATGATATTGACCGATCCCGAATGGCAGGCGGTTCTGCTGAGCCTGAAAGTTTCGTCCCTGGCCGTGGTGTTTAGCCTGCCGTTTGGGATCTTTTTCGCCTGGTTGCTGGTTCGTCGCAGCTTCCCGGGTAAAGCGCTGCTCGATGGTCTTATCCATCTGCCGCTGGTGCTGCCACCGGTGGTGGTCGGGTACCTGCTGCTGATTGCGCTAGGACGGCGTGGTTTTATCGGTTCCTGGCTGTATGACTGGTTCGGGCTGACCTTCGCCTTTAGCTGGCGCGGCGCGGTGATTGCCGCGGCGGTGATGTCGTTCCCGCTGATGGTTCGCGCCATTCGTCTGGCGCTGGAAGGGGTAGACGTCAAGCTGGAGCAAGCGGCGCGCACGCTGGGCGCTGGACGCTGGCGGGTGTTCTGCACCATTACGCTGCCGCTGATGCTACCGGGAATTATCGTCGGCACCGTGCTGGCCTTCGCCCGTTCGCTTGGCGAGTTTGGCGCGACCATTACCTTCGTTTCTAACATCCCAGGCGAGACGCGCACCATTCCTTCCGCGATGTATACCTTGATTCAGACCCCCGGCGGCGAAAGCGCGGCGGCGCGTCTGTGTCTGATTTCTATCGTGCTGGCGCTGATTTCCCTGATGATTTCTGAATGGCTGGCAAGCATTAGCCGCCGTCGGATGGGAGCGTAACCATGCTGGAGCTAAACTTTAGCCAGACGCTGGGTACGCACTGTCTGCAAATCGATGAATCCCTACCGGCTTCCGGTATTACCGCCGTGTTTGGCGTTTCCGGAGCGGGTAAAACGTCGCTGATTAACGCCATTAGCGGCCTGACTAAACCGCAGCAGGGGCGAATTGTCCTCAACGGTCGCGTATTAAATGATGTGGAGCAGGGCGTGTGTCTGGCGCCGGAAAAACGCCGTGTCGGCTACGTGTTCCAGGATGCGCGTCTGTTTCCGCACTATAAGGTACGCGGGAATCTGCGCTACGGCATGGCAAAAAGTATGGTCGACCAGTTCGATAAGCTGGTGGCGCTGCTCGGGATCGAACCTCTGCTCGACAGACTGCCTGGCAGCCTCTCCGGCGGCGAAAAACAGCGCGTGGCGATTGGCCGCGCGCTGCTAACCGCACCGGAATTGCTGCTGCTTGATGAACCGCTAGCCTCGCTTGATATTCCGCGTAAACGTGAGCTGCTGCCGTATCTGCAGCGTCTGGCGCGGGAAATCCATATTCCCATGCTCTACGTCAGCCACTCGCTGGATGAGATCCTGCATCTGGCTGATAAAGTGCTGGTGCTGGAAGGCGGAAAGGTGAAAGCCTTTGGCAATCTGGAAGAGGTGTGGGGCAGCAGCGTGATGCATCCGTGGTTGCCGCAGGAGCAGCAGAGCAGCATTTTGCGCGTCACGGTGCTGGAACATCATCCGCATTATTCAATGACCGCACTGGCGCTGGGTGACCAGCATATCTGGGTGAACAAACTTGATAAGCCGCTACAGAGCGCGGTGCGCGTGCGCATTCAGGCCACCGATGTGTCGCTGGTGCTACAACCTTCGTTACACACCAGTATTCGTAACGTCCTGCACGCGAAGGTGGTGCAGTGTTATGACGATAACGGGCAGGTGGAAGTGCAGCTGGACGTCAGCGGGCGCACGCTGTGGGCGCGCATCAGCCCGTGGGCGAGGGATGACCTGGCGGTTAAACCAGGCCAATGGCTCTACGCTCAGGTGAAAAGCGTTTCCATCACTGCCTGATTACAGCAGGTGGTGGTTAATGTAATCGGCGATGGCATCGGTAGTGTTGTCGCCAATTACCACGTTGGCGCGGGCTTTTACCGCGTCATCGGCATTCCCCATCGCCACGCCGGTTCCGGCCGCTTCCAGCATGCTGATGTCATTAAAGTTATCGCCAAATGCGACCACGTCCTGCATCGACCAGCCCTGGGCGGTGATAAACTGCGTCAGGCGTTTGCCCTTGCTGTTTCCCTGGCGGGCAATATCGACCTGATCGTGCCATGACCATTCGCACTCCAGCTGCAGCGTTTTTTCGACGTGGTCGGCGAATTCACGCAGTTTTTGGCCGTTTTCATCGGTCAGCGCGAATTTCCAGACGTTCTCGACTTCGTGAGCGGCCTGCGCCAGTGAATCGACCTGGGTGAACGACGGACGCTGCGCTTCCGGCAGGCTTTGTGCCCAGTTGCTGGTGCGGATAACGTGTCCGGTTGGGTACTGATACATCATGGTATCGTCGACGAACATCAGGCCATGTACCTGATGTTCATCCAGCAGGGTAATCAGTTGCTGGGCTTTTTCGACCGGCATTGGATCGGCATCAAGTACTTTTTTATTTTGATAATCATAAAGATAAGTGCCATTACAACAAATTGCAGGTGTATCTAACGCCAGTGCCTGATAAAAAGGATGAATGGCAACGTGATGTCGACCGGTGACAATCATTAATTGATAGCCCGCCGCACGGGCACGATTCAGTGCTTCCAGTGAAGAAGGGAGAAGGGTTTTCTTAGGCGTCAGGAGCGTTCCGTCCAGATCCAGGGCAATCACACGTGCAGTCATAGTGTTGTCTCGAGTTAAAGAGAAAATTCGCTGTGCAGGATGGTACACCGAGATACCTGTACGGCAAAATTGTGTGGACCAGGCAGCGTGTCGTCGCTGCCAATTCAATGATTTCAGAAAGGAGTAGTCATGAAACAGACCGTTTATACCGCCAGCCCGGAGAGTCAGCAGATCCACGTCTGGACGCTGAACCATGACGGCAGCCTGACGTTGGTTCAGGTGGTGGATGTTCCAGGTCAGGTACAGCCAATGGTCATCAGCCCTGATAAACGTTTTCTGTACGTCGGCGTACGCCCTGAATTCCGCGTGCTGGCCTACCGCATTGCGCCGGACGATGGCGCACTGACCTATGAAGCTGAGGCACCGTTGCCGGGTAGCCCTACCCATATCTCTACCGACCGCAAAGGCAACTTCATCTTTAGCGCCTCCTATAACCAGGCCAACGTCAGCGTTATTCGTCTGGAAGATGGCCTGCCGCGCGATACCGTGACGGTTGTGGAAGGGCTGGATGGCTGTCACTCCGCGAATATTTCCCCGGACAACCGCACCCTGTGGGTTCCGGCGTTGAAGCAGGATCGCATCTGCCTGTTCACCCTGAGTGACGACGGCTTCTTGTCCGCTCAGACCCCGGCGGAAGTGACCACCGTAGAAGGCGCCGGTCCGCGGCACATGGTGTTCCATCCGAACGAACAGTACGCTTACTGCGTCAACGAACTGAACGGCTCTGTAGACGTCTGGGAGCTTAAAGATCCGTACGGCAAAATCGAATGCGTGCAGACGCTGGATATGATGCCTGCTGATTTCACCGATACCCGCTGGGCGGCTGATATTCATATCACTCCAGATGGTCGTCACCTGTACACCTGTGACCGTACTTCCAGCCTGATTACCATCTTCAGCGTATCCGAAGATGGCAGCGTGCTGTCACTGGAAGGCTTCCAGCCGACCGAAACGCAGCCGCGTGGCTTCAACGTCGATCACAGCGGGAAATACCTGATTGCTACCGGACAGAAATCACACCACGTCGCGGTGTATGAGATTGCTGGTGAGCAGGGGTTGCTGCAAGAGAAAGGGCGTTACGCGGTAGGCCAGGGCCCAATGTGGGTAGTCGTTAACGCACATTAAACGGTAACCCGGCCAAGCGAAGCGCCGCCGGGAATCGGCTCTGTGCCACATCCAGGCAACAAAAAAGGGCTCATTCAATGAGCCCTTTTTGCTGGATTACTTCTTAGGTTCAGCCACCACGTGACTTCCCACGCCGCGGTTGTTGTACTCCCACATGCGGTTGAAGTTACGATCGTTCAGATCGCGTTTCAGTTGACCTTTCTCGTCCTGCGCGCCGGTATTGCCGCTGAACGGACGTTTAGAAACGGCAGCGTCAGCCCACGGTTTCGCCGAGTTAAAGCCTTCGTTAATCACGCTATCGCGAATTACAACCTGACCGTTGGTGTTGCCATCCACGTCCAGAGAACGGCCCAACTGCGCCACGCCGTCACCGGCTGCGGTGAAGGTGCTGTTGGTGGCCAGGAAACCGTAATAGACGTTGGACAGCGTTGCTGGTGCGAACACGTAACCTTCCTGCTGGGTACGAGAGTTCACCACGCGGAAGTCGGTTTTATCGAACACCACGGCGCCACGACCGGAAACGATATCCACATCGCCTTCCAGATAGCTGTCGGTGACCAGCGTGCGGGTCTGGCGGTTGTTCTGCAGGCGGTTATCGACGCCGCTGTTGGTCACGAAGAAGGTGTTCTGACGGCCCAGAATGTTCACTTTGTTAATCTGGGTTTTATCGCCATCGGTACGCAGGGCCACCGCCTGATGCGTTCCGGCATCCACGCTGTCGCCGAGGTTGTTTTCGATGGTCAGGTTCTGCAATTGCAGACCGTTGTTTTGCGACCAGACTACCGCGGAGCACATCACGCCCACGGTTGCGGTGCGCTTACTCTGGCAGCTGTCAAACATATACCATGCTGGTTTACCCGGCATGTACTTGCCGCCCGGGTTCACCTGACGACGCCAGGTCGTTGGGTCCATCTCGGAGTCGATCGCCAGACCGATTTTTACGTCGATCGCTTTCTCGCCGGTACCATAAATGGTCACGCTACCCGGTGCTGCTGGAATGTAGACGGTGCCCTGGTATTCACCTGGCAGAACCGCGATGTACAGACGAGAGCTGCTGTGGCGAGCAATCGCGGCATCAACTGCAGCCTGAATGGTGGTGTGAGTCACACCCTGAGTGCCAGCAGGACCTACGACGAAGTCTGCTTTGGCCGGAACGGCGATGGAAGACGGAGACCAGGCGGCAGCGTTAGGGTCAAGAGAAGAGAAATAACGCGCGGCGACAAAGTTCTGCGCTTCATCCGCTGACAGCACCGGGCGAGACGCCGTACCAGGGGCGGCCTGGTCAGAAGGCTGCTGATCCGCAGGGGTTGAGCTGCAAGCCGTCAGTGTCACGCCAAAAGCCAATGCCAGCGCCAGACGAGAAACCGAGAAAGTGTTCATGTTGCTCCAGGCTAGTTTAAGTGAATGTGAATCCCGTAAAAGCAGCCTTTTTATACTAAGTTGAGCGAAACGGGAAGATGTGCTGGCAAAAAAATCACCTGTTTTTTTGCCGACTTACCGTGAAGTACGCAGGAGGGGAAAGCATCTGGCGGAAAAGACCGCCGTGCGAATAGCCTATGCAGAGGGTTGATGTGCAAAAGGCGGGGCGGTCAGAACGCTTTTTTGTGCGACAAACGGGTAATCAAGTCAGTGACGCTCAGTACCAATGCGGAGCGCACCATCTGCTGATAGCGCTGTTCCTGCATGGTCCGCAGCGCGTCATCCACGACATCTTCCGGCATATGCAGCGTCGGCTGAGGCGGCAGCGCCGTCATGCAGTGCAGCATACTAATCGGGCCAAGGATTTCATCGTCGGTGAAGCTGTAAACAATATTCTCTTGTTCCAGCTCGTTGTTCAGGGCAACCAGCAGCTCAACGTCTTCGTATTCGTCGCGGCTAATCACACCGAGGGCGTAAATCAGCTTGAGGCGCACCGACAGGTTAGCCAGCGGGCCGCTGCCTTCGAGCAGTGGCTCAACCGCGTATTTCACCGCGTAGTCATCTTTGCGAAAGGCCTGCAGGATCAACAAGTCTACCGCCTCGGCGAGCAAAATGACCGTTGTCTGAATAAACCCGCTGAGCGTCTGGCGCGCGTTGAGTTTTTCGAGAACCCGATTTTCGGCGGCCTGGTTTTTATAAAGGTCAGATTCGTCCATTGTTGCCATCATGGTGGTTTCATTGACCGAAGCGCGTGACTTTACGGGAGCCTGCTCCTTCGGATGAGGTCCTTTTATCTCTGGTTGCGCGATCACGCGCAGGCGATTTTGTTTCATCTTACCTTCTTATTCCGGAGCTGCTGCCAGCGCAGCAGCTCCAACCCAATGGGCAACAACATTTATTTCCGTTGCATGGCGTTATACACATTCACAATCTGAGCGACAAGGGCTGGCTCGTCCTGCAGGCCGCAGACCTGGGTCACAGTGTGGGTGACGCCATTATCACGCAGCCGGTCCACCATTTCTTGCGCCTGCGGGTCATTGCTGCTGCGATAGCTTAACGCTGCCGCGATGCCCATCACCAGGTTGCTGTAGGGCAGGCCGTACTCCAGCGTGCCGCGCAATGGCTTAATCAGGCGGTCACCTTCACTCAGTTTACGCAGCGGCTGACGGCCAACGCGCTCAACATCGTCATGCAGATACGGGTTTTCAAAACGCGTCAGGATTTTTTCGATGTAAGCGGCATGCTGTACAGGATCAAAGCCATAACGTTTGATCAGCACGTCACCGCTTTCGGTCATTGCGCCTTTTACGACATCGCGAATCGCCGGATCCAGAATGGCATCGCGAATGGTTTTATGTCCGGCCAGCTGTCCAAGATAAGCGGTAATCGCATGACCCGTATTGAGGGTAAACAGCTTACGCTCGATATAGGCCATCAGGTTGCTGGTGGATTCCATCCCCGCAATATCGGGAAGCTGACCTTTAAACTGCGTGCTGTCGACAATCCATTCGCTGAAGGTTTCAACGGTGACATCCAACGGATCGTCGTTCGCCGCGGAGCCCGGCGGCACAATGCGGTCGACGGCAGAATCGACAAAACCGACGTGTTCTTCCACCCAGCCGTGAAGCTCGGTAGGCATCGCCAGCAGTACGTGCTGCTTGAGTTGGCTGGTGCCGCGCACCATATTTTCACAGGCGATAATGTTCATCGGTTGCTGGTTGCCGTTTTGGTGGCGGGCAATCAGCCCTTGCGCCAGCGTGCTGGCGATTTTGCTCAAAACCTGCGGGCCAACGGCAGTGGTGATGATGTCCGCCTCGGCGATTTGTCGGATGGCATCCTGGCTGTTGCTGTGGATGGCGCTCACGCGGTTGACCTGCTCGACGCGGGCGTTTTCGCCCACCACGTTGACCTGATAGTGCTGCTGGTGCGCCAGCTGATCGACCAGCGGCTGATTAACATCGGCAAAGGTTAACTCCGCCTGTGCGTCGGCCAGCAGTTTGCCAATGAAGCCCCGGCCAATATTCCCTGCACCAAAATGAATCGCTTTCATAAATCTGACCTCGAGAAAATCTTTCCATGTCAGGGGCGTCTGCCCCTGAAGCCTTATGCTGCTTGCTCGCCTGACAGAATCTGCAGGATTTCCTGAACGCTGGTGGTCTGCGTCAGACGCTCAATCACGTCTTTATCATCCAGCGCGTTCGCTAAGCGGGCGATAACCTGAACGTGCTCGTTGTTGCGGGCGGCAATGCCAATAACCAGCCGGGCAATATCGTCCGGCTCATCGCCGAATCGAACGCCTTCTGGGTACTGACAAATGACAATCCCGGTGCGCAGCACGCGGTCTTTGGCTTCGACGGTACCGTGCGGCACCGCGATGGATTCTCCAAGATAGGTGGTGGTCAGCGCTTCACGCGCCAGCATGGCGTCAACGTAGTCCGGCTCAACGTAGCCACCGGAAACCAGCATCTCACCGGCAAAGCGGATGGCCTGAGCCTTATTCTCGGCGGTCAGGTTGAGGAAAATGTTGTCTGCGCTGAGCTTAAACAGATTCTCGTCGCGCTCGGTACCGTCGAACGCGTCATCGTTCGCCGCGATAATCGTCTGGTTAATAAGACGGCTGTCGTTGGCGGCGGCAGGCAGTTTAGCTGCCAGCAGACGAGTGGTCAGGTCGGTATACAGGCCGCTATCCAGGAAGTTGGAGAGCGACATATGCATCGCCTGTGGCGCAAAGCGCATGGCACGTTCGGTTAAATCCTGATGGGTAATCACCAGGTCAACATCGTCAGGCAGACTGTTGATGGCGCAGTTGGTGACTGAAATATGGGTCAGACCCGCATCTTTAACCTTCTTGCGCAGCACGCCTGCGCCCAATGCGCTGGAACCCATGCCCGCATCGCACGCCACGATGATTTTACGCACGTGGTGCAAATCTTTAGAGAGGTCGAGCGTTTCGCTACGCATCGCAGGTTGTGGCAGCTCACCGGACGATTTCCCGCCGGATTTAGACTGCTGCTTCAGGCTCTGCATGCGGCGGGTGGCTTCGGCCAGACCGTTACTCTCTTCATCGCCAACGCGAACGCGCTTCAGCAGCATAGAGGCGGTCAGGAAGGAGACCAGCGTTGAGGCCAGAATCGACAGCACCACGCCAATAATGGAGGCCTTCGGCGTCATCAGCAGTACGGCAAAGATAGAACCTGGAGAAGCCGGGGAGACCAGACCTGCGTTGAACAGGGTCAGGGTAAATACGCCGGTCATGCCGCCCAGAATCACCGCCAGAAGCAGGCGTGGGTTCATCAGCACGTACGGGAAGTAAATTTCGTGGATGCCACCGAAGAAGTGAATGATTGCCGCACCGCCTGCAGACTGTTTGGCGCTACCTTTGCCAAAGAACATGTACGCCAGCAGCACGCCGAGGCCTGGGCCTGGGTTTGCTTCAATCAGGAAGAAGATAGATTTACCGGTTTCGGTGGCCTGCTGAATACCCAGCGGTGAGAAGATACCGTGGTTAATGGCATTGTTGAGGAACAGGATTTTCGCCGGTTCAACAAAGATAGAGGTTAACGGCAGCAGGTTGTTCTGCACCATGACGTTAACGCCCGTTGCCAGTGCTTTAGAGAGCAGCTCAACCATCGGGCCAATGGCCAGGAAGGCGAGCATCGCCAGCAGCATGCCGATAATACCGGCTGAGAAGTTGTTCACCAGCATCTCAAAGCCGCTTTTGATTTTACCGTCAACCCAGCGGTCGAAGCGTTTAATTGCCCAGCCGCCCAGCGGGCCGGCAATCATCGCGCCCATAAACATTGGCATATCGGCGCCAACGATAACGCCCATGGTGGTGATGGCACCGACCACGCCACCGCGTTCGCCGCCGATAAGGCGACCACCGGTGTAGCCGATTAACAGCGGCAGCAGGTAGGTGATCATCGGGCCAACCAGTTTGGCTAACGTCTCGTTAGGGAGCCATCCGGTGGGAATAAATAATGCAGTAATCAAACCCCAGGCAATGAATGCGCCAATATTGGGCATCACCATATTGCTGAGGAAGCGGCCAAAATTCTGTACCTTGACCTTGATATCTGGTGATAACATAAAAACACCCCTCGTGGTGCGCGTCTTAGATGCTGCGCGTCGTCATAGTCGTGATGGTTTCGCCAAAAACCATCCAGTCGTTCTGTATGCAAAATCGACTCTATCACGGCGTTTTCGTCTCGCGTACCCCGAGGGGTGTTTGTGATCTGGATCACCATCTAAACCCTATCAAATGGCTGTTTATAGTGATATTCATCACATAAACAGGCTGTAAGTCGGCAACAAAGCGAAAATCTCACCTTTACCGGACGGTTTTTTGTGATTTAAATCACTTTTTGCATTGGTCTGTTTGTTTTTGAATTGTGATCAAATTCACAAGATATATTTACATTCCTCTGACGCTTCCTTGCTTTCCCTTCACGCTTCGACCTTTACGTTAGAAAATTACAGCGCGGCGCCTCAGGCGCAAAAAAGCCCTGCCAGGTTTCCCGAGCAGGGCTTTAACAGAACATTTTGCGATTAGCTGAACAGGGCGGTGATGGATGCGCTGCCGAGGCTATGGAAGTGCACGTTGAAGCCAACCATCGCGCCGCTGGCGCCTTCATCAACCTCAATGCCCTCAACGTCCATCGCGTGGACGGTGAAGATATAACGGTGGGTTTCACCCTTTGGCGGAGCCGCGCCGCCGTAGCCCGCTTTACCGAAGTCGGTACGCGTTTGCAAAGCGCCTGCCGGTAAGCCGACCAGGCCAGAACCTGCGCCGGCTGGCAGTTCGCGGGTGTCTGCTGGAATATTGGCAACAATCCAGTGCCACCAGCCGGAGCCGGTTGGTGCATCCGGGTCGTAACAGGTTACGACAAAGCTTTTGGTGCCAGCGGGGACATCGTCCCAGGCCAGATGGGGAGAAAGGTTTTCGCCATCGTAGCCCATGCCGTTGAACACCTGGCGATGGGGAAGCTTTTCACCGTCACGCAGGTCGTGGCTGACTAATTTCATCAACTGCCTCCTTTGTTAATCAACTGATTAACAAAGGAGTGTAGCGGCAACGCGGGCGGATTACCGCAGCTTATTGGATAAAAAATGTTTCCTGTTCGACCGCGAGACACACCGCTCGGGTCAAGCGCGTCAGCTGCTGCGGGGAGATCGGATATGGCGGCATCAGATAAATCAGGCGGCCAAACGGACGGATCCACACGCCCTGTTCAACGAAAAAGCGCTGGAGCAGCGCCGGATTCACCGGGTAGCGCGTCTCGACGACGCCAATGGCGCCCAGCACGCGGACATCGGCGACCAGCGGCGCGTCGGCGGCTGGGGCGAGTTCGCGCTTGAGCTGGCGTTCAATTGCCGCCACCTGCATTTGCCACTCTCCACTCTCCAGCAGCGCCAGGCTTTCTGTCGCGACGGCGCAGGCCAGCGGGTTACCCATAAAGGTCGGGCCGTGCATAAAGCAGCCTGCTTCGCCGTTGCTGATGGTCTCGGCAACGTTGCGGGTGGTAATGGTGGCGGAGAGCGTCATGGTGCCGCCGGTCAGCGCTTTGCCGAGACACAGAATGTCGGCGCTAATCCCCGCATGGTCGCAGGCAAACAGCTTGCCGGTACGACCAAAGCCGGTGGCAATCTCATCGGCAATCAGCAGGATCCCTTCGCGATCGCACATCTTGCGGATACGCTTTAGCCACTCAGGATGATACATCCGCATACCGCCCGCGCCCTGAACGACAGGCTCGAGGATAACGGCGGCAATCTCGTGGCGATGCGCGGCCATCAGGCGGGCAAAGGCCACCATATCGTACTCGTCAAACTCTCCGCCAAAACGGCTATGCGGCGCAGGCGCAAACAGGTTTTCCGGCAGGTAGCCTTTCCACAGGCTGTGCATGGAGTTATCTGGGTCGCATACCGACATCGCGCCAAAGGTGTCGCCGTGGTAGCCGTTGCGGAAGGTCAGGAAACGTTGGCGCGACTCGCCTTTGGCCTGCCAATACTGCAACGCCATTTTCATCGCCACTTCCACCGCCACCGAACCCGAGTCGGCAAGGAACACGCACTCCAGCGGCTCCGGTGTCATCGCCACCAGCTTACGGCACAGCGCCACGGCGGAAGGGTGGGTGATTCCACCAAACATCACGTGCGACACCTGGTCGATTTGCGTCTTCATAGCCGCGTTCAGCCGCGGGTGATTGTAGCCGTGAATGGCCGCCCACCACGAAGACATGCCGTCCACCAGATGCTCGCCGTTGGCGAGGTGCAGCTCGCAGCCTTCGGCAGAAACCACCGGATAGACCGGCAGCGGTTTGGTCATTGAGGTGTAGGGATGCCAGATATGGCGGCTATCGAAGGCAAGATCGTCCGTTGTCATAATCGACTTGTAAACCATTTTGAAAAGTTTTAGGTTTACGAGTATAAACCGAACCGAAAATTAACAAAACCCCGGAGAAGCCAATGGCTAACCCTTTACGCTGGACAATGTCGCAGGTCACCGCTCTTTTCGATAAACCGCTGCTGGATTTACTGTTTGAAGCTCAGCAGGTTCACCGTCAGCATTTCGACCCGCGGCAGGTGCAGGTGAGCACGCTGCTGTCGATCAAAACCGGCGCTTGCCCGGAAGACTGCAAATACTGCCCGCAGAGCTCGCGTTACAAAACCGGGCTGGAAACCGAACGCCTGATGGAAGTTGAGCAGGTGCTGGACTCGGCGCGTAAAGCCAAGCTGGCGGGCTCGACCCGTTTCTGCATGGGCGCAGCGTGGAAAAACCCGAACGACCGCGATATGCCGTACCTGGAACAGATGGTTCAGGGCGTGAAAGAGATGGGGCTGGAAGCCTGTATGACGCTGGGCACGCTGTCCGATAGCCAGGCGCACCGTCTGGCGACGGCGGGTCTGGATTACTACAACCACAACCTCGATACCTCACCGGAGTTCTACGGCAACATCATCACCACCCGTAGCTATCAGGAGCGTCTGGATACGCTGGACAAAGTGCGCGATGCCGGAATCAAAGTCTGCTCCGGCGGCATTGTGGGCCTCGGTGAAACCGTTACCGACCGTGCCGGGCTGTTGCTGCAGCTCGCCAACCTGCCAACGCCGCCGGAGAGCGTGCCGATCAACATGCTGGTGAAGGTCAAAGGTACGCCGCTGGCAGATAACGACGATGTCGATGCCTTTGATTTTATTCGTACTATCGCGGTGGCGCGCATCATGATGCCAACCTCCCACGTGCGCCTTTCCGCGGGCCGTGAGCAGATGAACGAGCAGACGCAGGCAATGTGCTTTATGGCCGGTGCCAACTCGATTTTCTATGGCTGCAAGCTGCTGACCACTCCAAACCCGGAAGAGGACAAAGACCTGCAGCTGTTCCGTAAACTGGGGCTCAACCCGCAGCAGACTACGGTGACGGCGGGGGATAACGAACAGCAGCAGCGTCTGGAACAGGTGCTGATGACGCCGGATACCGAGGATTATTACAACGCGGCGGCGGTATGAGCTGGCAGCAGCGCATTGAACAGGCATTAAGCGAACGTCGGGAGGCTCAGGCCTTCCGTTCTCGCCAGCCGCTGGAACAAGGTGCGTGCCGCTGGCTGGTGCGCGGTGAGCGTCGTTACTGCAATTTTTCCAGCAACGACTATCTTGGCCTCAGCCAGCATCCGCAGGTGATCCAAGCCTGGCAGCAGGGCGCAGAGCAGTATGGCGTGGGCAGCGGTGGGTCCGGGCATGTGACCGGCTACCACCACGCGCATCAACGCCTTGAAGAACAGCTGGCCGACTGGCTGGGCTATGACCGCGCGCTGCTGTTTATTTCCGGTTTTGCCGCCAATCAGGCGACGATCGCCGCACTTGCCGGGCGAGAAGACCGGATCGTCGCCGATCGTCTCAGCCACGCTTCGCTGCTCGAAGCCGCCACGCTGAGCCCGGCGCAGCTTCGCCGCTTTCAGCATAACGACAGCCAGCACCTCTCGAGGCTGCTGGCAGCGCCAACCGATGGTCAGCAACTGGTGGTCACGGAAGGGGTGTTTAGCATGGATGGTGACGGTGCGCCGCTGGCGGATATTGCTGCGGCCGCACGCGACGCGAAGGCCTGGCTGATGGTCGATGACGCCCATGGCATTGGCATCAACGGTGCTAGCGGGCGCGGCAGTTGCCATCAGCAGGGCGTTCATCCAGAACTATTGGTGGTGACCTTTGGCAAAGCGTTTGGCCTGAGTGGTGCAGCGGTACTGTGCAGCCAGGACGTGGCGGACTACTTTTTACAGTTTGCCCGACACTTGATTTACAGCACGGCGATGCCGCCCGCCCAGGCTGCGGCGCTACAGGCGGCGCTAGCGGTGATTCGTAGCGATGACGGCCAGCAGCGACGTGAAAAGCTGGCACAGCACGTTGCCGCGTTTCGCCACGGTGCGCAGGGGCTGGATTTTGCGTTGACGGATTCACAAAGTGCGATTCAGCCGCTGATTGTTGGCGATAACCAGCAGACGCTCGTTCTGGCAGAGCAACTGCGCGAGCAGGGCTGCTGGGTGACGGCGATTCGTCCTCCGACGGTGCCGGCGGGAACGGCGCGTTTACGCTTAACGTTGACCGCCGCGCATGAATCGCAGGATATCGACTTATTGCTGGAGATGCTGCATGGCAACCGTCAATAAACAGGCGGTGGCGGCGGCATTTGGCCGCGCGGCAGCGCACTACCATCAGCACGACGAGTTACAGCGCCTGAGCGCCCGGCAACTGCTGTCCCAGTTGCCGGGGCGGGCGTTTGAACGAGTGCTGGATGCAGGTTGTGGCCCGGGGAGCTACAGCCGCTATTGGCGCGATAAAGGCAGCCACGTCACGGCACTGGACCTTTCGGCAGAAATGCTTGAGCAGGCGCAGCGCCAGCAGGCGGCGGACCACTATCTACAGGCCGATATTGAAGCAATTCCGCTGCCAGCGGGCGGTTTTGACCTGGTGTGGAGCAACCTGGCGATTCAATGGTGTAGCGACCTCCGCGTAGCGCTGGACGGGCTCTATCGCCAGCTCAGTCCCGGCGGGACGCTGGCCTTTACCACGCTGACGGCAGGCTCACTGCCGGAGTTGAATCAGGCCTGGTGCGCCATTGACCAACGACTCCACGCGAACCGCTTTCTTCCCGAGGCGACGCTCCAGCAGGCGCTGGCGGGCTATAACAGCCGCAGCGTTTCCACTTCTGTCACGCTGACGTTTCCTGATGCGCTGAGCGCCATGCGCTCGCTGAAGGGCATTGGCGCGACGCATCTTCACGAAGGGCGCAGTCAGCAGCCGCTGACGCGGGGCAGGCTACAACAGCTTCAACTGGCGTGGCCGTCTCAGGCGGGCGCATACCCGCTGACTTACCATCTTTTTACAGGAGTTATCTCGCGTGACTGAACGCTTTTATGTAACCGGCACCGATACCGAAGTTGGTAAAACCGTTGCCAGCACCGCGCTGTTACAGGCGGCACGTCTTCTGGGGCGTCGTACGGCAGGTTATAAGCCCGTGGCCTCCGGCAGTGAAATGACCGACGACGGTTTGCGCAACAGCGACGCGCTGGCGCTGCAACGTAACAGCGTGCTGCCGTTACGCTACGAGCAGGTGAACCCGTATACCTTTGCAGAACCTACGTCTCCGCATATCGTCAGCGCCGACGAACAGCGGCCTATTGAGGCTGACGTCCTGTCTGCCGGTTTACGTGCGCTGGAAGCGGAAGCGGATTGGGTGCTGGTTGAGGGCGCGGGAGGCTGGTTTACGCCGCTCTCCACGACGTTGACGCTGGCAGACTGGGTCAAGATGGAGCAACTGCCGGTGATTCTGGTGGTGGGCGTGAAGCTTGGCTGTATCAACCACGCGGTGCTGACCGCGCAGGCGGTACAGCAAGCGGGGCTGCGGCTGGCAGGCTGGATTGCCAATGATGTGACCCCGCCGGGTTGTCGTCATAGCGAATACCTCAGTACGCTTCAGCGGATGATTCCGGCCCCCATGCTTGGTGAAATTCCGTGGCTCGGTGAGGCCGTGGATTCACCGTTGTTGGGGCAATACCTCGACCTGAGCGCACTTTAAGCCCTTTTCTGGCACGCCCACTGTTTCGTTATCCCTCTTCATTCGTAAGCACTAACCCGCAGATAACGTAAGGAAATCGCCTGTTTTGATGGACAAAATGGGCGTGCTTTTTCGCTGATAAATATCAAAATCGGGGATAAAATATTTTTTTTCATTCACGTTGACACGCCGTTGCGCAAATCGCCGGGTGCCGGGGGATAGGGGCTAGAGGTAGTTATCCACTATTCCTGTGGATAACCCTGTGTATTAGAGTTAGAAAACCTGCGGTAAACGAGAGAACATGCGGCCTGCGCCCGAATTGGTGCGAAACACGGCTTTTAGTACTTTTCTTTTATTATCAATAAGATGAATAAAAGCAATGGCGTAATAAAAAGTGCTGCGGATTGCCATAAAACTTTCATGACGTATATTGACAAATGTTAAAAGAGAAAAAATTCTGGGGATAACCTTATCTGGTTGGTGTTTTATCTTGTCAGAGAATAAATTTCAGCCGCTGGCGCTGGTTATTGCCCCGGATAGACGAAATACGATAAGTGATTACTGTTTTTATATCCAGTATTTTTTATTGGCAATTCGGCAGGTGACGAGTAGAATTAATCTCCAGCCCGGCCCATCCGTCATCAGGTAGCGTTATTCATGAGCAAACCCTTCAAATTGCATTCTGCGTTTAGTCCTTCAGGCGACCAGCCTGCTGCCATTTCACGCCTGAAAGAGGGGCTGGAAGACGGCCTGGCGCACCAGACGCTTCTGGGCGTGACCGGGTCGGGGAAAACCTTTACCGTCGCCAACGTCATTGCTGACCTTCAGCGCCCAACGATGGTGCTGGCACCGAACAAAACGCTGGCCGCACAGCTTTATGGCGAGATGAAGGCGTTCTTTCCGGAGAATGCGGTGGAGTACTTCGTCTCCTACTACGACTATTATCAGCCGGAAGCGTATGTCCCGAGCTCGGATACCTTCATCGAAAAAGATGCCTCGGTGAACGAACATATCGAACAGATGCGCCTGTCCGCCACCAAAGCGCTGCTGGAACGCCGCGATGTCGTGGTCGTGGCCTCGGTATCCGCTATCTACGGTCTGGGTGACCCGGATCTGTACCTCAAAATGATGCTGCACCTGACGGTGGGCATGATTATCGACCAGCGCGCCATTCTGCGTCGTCTGGCCGAGCTGCAATATACTCGTAACGATCAGGCGTTCCAGCGTGCGACGTTCCGCGTGCGCGGCGAAGTTATCGATATCTTCCCGGCGGAATCGGATGACCTGGCGCTGCGCGTCGAGCTGTTTGACGAAGAGGTGGAACGCCTCTCGCTGTTTGACCCGCTGACTGGCCACGTTGATTCAACCATCCAGCGCTTTACCATCTACCCGAAATCGCACTACGTGACGCCGCGTGAGCGCATCGTGCAGGCGATGGAAGAGATCAAAGAAGAGCTGGTAGACCGCCGCAAGGTGCTGCTGGCGAATAATAAACTGCTGGAAGAGCAGCGCCTGAGCCAGCGTACCCAGTTTGACCTCGAAATGATGAACGAGCTGGGCTACTGCTCCGGCATCGAAAACTACTCGCGCTTCCTCTCCGGGCGCGGGCCGGGCGAGCCGCCACCAACGCTGTTTGACTACCTGCCGGCTGATGGCCTGCTGGTGATTGATGAATCCCACGTCACCATTCCGCAGATTGGCGGCATGTACCGTGGCGACCGCGCGCGTAAAGAGACGCTGGTGGAGTATGGCTTCCGCCTGCCGTCGGCGCTCGACAACCGTCCGCTGAAGTTTGAAGAGTTTGAAGCGCTGGCGCCGCAGACGATTTACGTCTCTGCGACGCCGGGCAACTACGAGCTGGAAAAATCCGGCGGTGATGTAATTGACCAGGTGGTGCGCCCAACCGGGCTGCTCGACCCGCTGATTGAGGTTCGTCCTGTCGGGACACAGGTGGACGACCTGCTGTCTGAAATTCGCAAACGTTCGGTGATCAACGAACGCGTGCTGGTAACGACGCTCACCAAGCGTATGGCAGAAGATTTAACGGAATACCTGGAAGAGCACGGTGAACGGGTGCGCTACCTGCACTCCGACATCGATACCGTAGAGCGTATGGAAATCATCCGCGACCTGCGCCTGGGCGAGTTTGACGTGCTGGTGGGGATCAACCTGCTGCGAGAAGGTCTCGATATGCCTGAAGTCTCGCTGGTGGCGATTCTGGATGCCGACAAAGAGGGCTTCCTGCGTTCCGAACGTTCGTTGATTCAGACCATCGGTCGTGCGGCGCGTAACATCAACGGTAAAGCAATTCTCTACGGTGACAAAATTACCCCGTCGATGGCGAAAGCGATAGGCGAAACGGAACGCCGTCGTGAGAAGCAGCAGCGCTATAACGAAGAGCACGGTATTGTGCCGCAGGGGCTGGTGAAAGACGTTGTCGATATTCTGGCGATGGGGGAGGGGCTGGCGAAAACCAGAGCGAAAGGCCGCGGTAAGTCGAAAGGAGCGGCATCAATTGTTGAGCCGGATGTTCAGGCGCTGACGCCAAAAGCGCTGCAGCAGCAGATCACCACGCTGGAAGCGCAGATGCTCAAGCATGCTCAAAATCTGGAATTCGAAGAAGCGGCGGAAATTCGCGACCGGCTGCATCAGCTGCGCGAGCTGTTTATCGCGGCGTCGTGAATGGGGGCCGTCCCGGCGGCGCTTCGCTTGGCCGGGCTACAAACTGCGTAGCCCGGGCGAGGCGTTTATGCCGACCGAATGCCTCGCCCGACACTATTTCTCCGAATTGCGGCAGCCATCACGCGTCAGGAACCCGCCTTAAGGTTCACTTAATATAATCCGCTGATACTATCCGTAAAATCATTGAGGGTAGTGTTATGTCTAATCTGAATGTCCAGCAGCTGTTCACCGTACTTATCTCTGTCGCCATCGTTGCTGGCTTTATTTGCCAATGGATGCTGACCTTCTAAAGCGCTTTCGCGCCAGGTTGTTTAAACTCTACCCAAGCCCGCGTCCCGGTTTCGGTGTCGCGGTTTTGTAAAAAGAACGCCGCCTCATGTAGCTGAGCGATGCGCGTTACAATACTCAAACCAAGACCAATACCGCCGTAACGGCTGTCCATGCGGACAAATGCCTGGCTGAGCTCCCCAACCTTCGACTCATCAATCCCTGGACCCTGGTCTTCCACTATCAGCATAGGCCGTGAACCCTGCGCCAGAGACAGCGTAATGGTTGAGGTTTTTGGACTATAACGATGCGCGTTCTCGACCAGATTACGCAGCAGTAGCCGCAGCAGCGTGGCGTCTCCGGCGACGGTCAGCGTTGGGGTTGGCGCCGTAATCACCAGTTTTTGCGCGCGAGCCTCAAGCATGGTCTCAAGCTCACCCTTCAAGGGCTCTATTACGTCGCTCAACAAATTCACCTGCTGATAGCCGCCTGCCGCGAATGACTGGCCCACGCGCGCCAACTGTAGCAGTTGCGCCACACTTTCGGTCATCTGGTCAAGACGCTGTAATAGCGGGGCCAGATTCAGATGCTGGGCTTTTTCCAGTAGCTCGAGGTGTAGCTTTAACCCGGCCAGCGGCGTTCGCAGTTCGTGAGCAACGTCGGCGGTAAAGAGGCGTTCACGGTTAAGCGTCTGCGTAAGGTTATCGACAAGCTGGTTGATGGCATTCGTCACCGCTTCCACCTCAACGGTGGTTTGCTGCAGATAGATGGGCTGTAAATTCCCCGGCGTACGTGAGTCCAGCTCCCGTTGCAGGTCGGCCAAAGGACGTGTGATCCGCTTCACCGCCTGCAGGCAGAGATAGAGAGCGACGCCGATAATCAGCATACTGGGCACCAGCAGACTGGCAATCGCTTCGCGTACCTCGTGACGGATATGCTTGGCATTGTTGTGGTTGTGGAGCAACATCGCCACTTCCAGGTCAATCTGTTCTTTGCTTTCATGCCAGAGCCAGAACACGCTAATAAGCTGGCACACCACCAGAATGATACCGATGGTGAGTAGCAGCTGGTGGCGCATCGGCCATTTGCGGATAGAAAAGAGCGCCATGCCTTACTCCGCTTTGCTTATCGTGTTAACCAACTGATAGCCAAACCCGCGTACGGTACGAATCCGCGCTTTGCCGACTTTGTCACGCAGGTTGTGGATATGCACTTCCAGCGTATTGGTCGCCGGTTCATTATCCCAGTTGTAGATATCGTTGTAGAGAATTTCACGGTGTACCGGGCTACCGGCTTTCAACATCAGGCGCGAAAGTAGGGCATACTCTTTCGGCGTGAGATCCAGCAGTTCTTCGTCTAGCCAGACCTGGCGGCGGGTGACGTTCAGGCGCAGGTTCTCGACGGTAATCTCGTTATCGCCTTGATTCAGATTGCGGCGCAGCAGCGCGCGAATACGGGCGTTGAGCTCTTCCAGCGCAAACGGCTTCACCAGATAGTCATCGGCACCGGTATCCAGGCCGCTCACGCGGTCCTCGAGCGTATCGCGTGCGGTCAGTATCAGTACCGGCACGCTCATTTTTTCCTGGCGCATACGGTTGAGAAAGTGCAAACCGTCTTCGTCCGGCAGACCCAAGTCCAGCACCACCAGGCTGTAGTGCCCGTTGGCCAGACTCAGTGCTGCCTGTTGCGCCGTTTCCACACCGTCGCAGGCGTATCCTTCACTCTGCATTGCCAGAATCAGCCCCTGTAATAACAGGGTGTCATCTTCCACGACTAATATTTTCATCTGCTGGCCTCTATTTACAGGTGGCTAATATATCATCTGCTGCGTGATATTCCTGGGTCTCTACGCCCGTTAACCCCAGCATTGTAGAGAACAGATTATCCTGCGAGTAGTCATTTTCTTTGGCCTTTTGCTGCAAGCAAGCGTAATTAACGCCATAGCGTTTCTGATAATCATCAGATAACCATAACAGCATCGGCACATGTTTTTGCGTTTCTGGGGCAATGGAATAAGGCAGCCCGTGTAAATACACACCGTTTTCGCCCAGCGATTCACCGTGGTCGGAAAGGTAAACCAGGCTGGTGGTGAATTTATCCTGTTTAGATTGCAGCAGTTTTATCGCTTTATCGACAATATGGTCGACGTACAAAATGGTGTTGTCATAGCTATTTTTCAGCTGTTCCTGGCTACAGGACTGAATTTCACTCGTATCACAGGTTGGCGTGAAACGACGAAATTCCGGCGGATAACGGTTGTAATAGGTTGGGCCATGGCTGCCAATGGTGTGCAGCACAATCACGCCGTCACCCTGCATAGCATCAATCGTCTTTTCAAGGTCATGGAACAGCACATCATCGTAGCATTCGCCGTTGATGCACTGTCCTGGCAGATTCAGTGCGGTGACGTCCTGATGCGGTACGCGGTCGCAGGCGCCTTTACAACCGCCATCGTTGTCATTCCACTGCACCTGAATGCCTGCGCGCTGAATAATATCCAGCAGCCCTTCCTGGTGGTGTGCTAACGATTCGTCATAACCGGTACGCGGCATATTAGAGAACATGCAAGGGACCGATACCGCCGTCGCGGTTCCGCAGGAGGCCGTTTTGGGGAAATAGACGACGTTATCTTTTGCTAATAGTGGGTTGGTTTCGCGGTCGTACCCGCCCAGCGAGAAATTAGCGGCGCGCGACGTTTCGCCGACGATTAATATTGTCAGATTTTTGCGCGGCCCATTTTTCATCACCGCTTTCTGTTTGGCATCTTCGCCAATTTTTACCAGCGGCAAATTATCCATCTCATGGTGAAAATACCAGGAGTTCATCGCCACGATACTGTTGGACGGGTTCAGTGATTTCACCAGTTCTTTATTATTGCGGAACAGTGAGGCGTAATCTTTATAGAACAGTCCGGCGACCAGCAGGATTAACAGCACCGACACAGTCACGGTACCTGCACGCATTATTGTGCCGCGCCATACGCTTGCTGCTGGCTTAATTTTGATCCACCAGGCCAGCGCAATAGCGAACAGGGCGGTAAAACTAAATACCAAAACCATCTGCCCGGAGAGCAGCGCGTAGCTTTCCGCTGGCGTCGTATCGAGAATATTGGTGATCATCGAACGGTCAACAATAATACCGAAGTTCATCATGAAATACTGCGCGCTGGCGCTGAGCAAAATAAACAGCGTTGTGGCGACTTTCTCTAAACGAACCACCGACGCCAGGGCCAGCAAAATGGCCATGACCGCAAAGGCCACTACCGGCATGGACAGGAACACCAGCGCGTTGTGCAGACCATTGACCGGCAGCAGGGTATAGGCCTGGCGATAGAACGCGATGTTAAGCGCCAGAGCGATATAAAGTGAAAACAGGATGATATAGGTCAGTCGGTTGACGACAGGCCGTTGACGAAACAGGCGAAGCATAACGTTGAACCCAATGAAATTGATGTTCGCTATGCTGCCCGACGTTTTTTAAGACAACCTTAAGATTTTAAGGAAACTCGACCAAAAGCCTGAAGCGCTTCTTCCAGCGCGGCACGTAAAAGGTGGCGATCGTGGCGATAAGGAATGTCGCTTGCTTCGAGCGGTTGCTGAATCACCAGTTTGCCCTCGGTGCCGCAGACTTCTGTCTTCGGACCGACAATCACGGCATCGATAACCGGCTTACCAATGTAGTGTTCCAACAGCGCAAGACGATCGCCAAGCGTTAAATGCCCAGCCGGGCTGTGCTCGCGGCCCAGATTTTCGATGTAGACCATCTGCGCAGGAGTACGCCGCAGCGCTTGAGCAATTTCAGGTAACAGCAAAATAGGCAGCAGGCTGGTATAAAAGCTGCCCGGCCCGATAAGAATCAAATCTGCTTCGGCGATGGCCTGCACGGCCTCCCGGGTGGCCGATACCGATGGCGTGAGCATAAGCTCCTGCGGTGGCAGGGCGAGTTGATCAATATTCACTTCGCCATAAATTTCATGTCCCTCGCTGTCGATAGCCATTAAATCGACCGGCTGCTCGGACATGGGAATCAATGAGGCCTCAACTTTAAGCAGATTTCTTATTAAATTGATCGCCTCTAAAGGCCGGACGCTCAGGTGATCCAATGCCTTTAACATCAGATTTCCGAGGTTATGTCCTGAAAGTTCGCCGTTACCGCCAAAACGATACTCAAACATTGTTGAAGCAACGCTTGGTTCGGTAATTAACTGGTTGAGGCAGTTGCGCATATCGCCCCACGCAATGCCGCCCTCAGAACGGCGAATACGCCCGGTAGAGCCGCCGTTATCGGTGGTGGTGACAATGCCGGTCAGGCGAGAACCGAGCGATGACAGGGAGGACATCACGCGTCCAAGGCCGTGCCCGCCGCCCAGCGCCACAACGCGGTCGAGATCGGCAAAAGTGCGATTGCGCATACAACTTCCTTATGTCTGAAAAACCTGCTTACATTAGCCTAACTACCTCTAAAAGACGATGCTCCACCCGCATCAAAATGACGTATATCAATGCAAAAACGTGATTTTTACGTATTCTGTAGGGAAAGTGCACGATAGGCTCGCTATATACAACTTTATACAGCGAAAGCGAAAATGGCGAAACTGTTATTCTCGCGCTACTATTCGGCATAACATGGTTCAGTCATCCTGCCATGCAGGTTGAACAACACACTCTAGCCTCTGCGCCTAAGTTGAAAAATAGGGCGCTTTGGCCGCAACAGGCTTCACTGTTGCCAGGGCGAAGGAAGAAATGATCTCGCCTCCCGTATTTGGAAAGGTGTCTATGGCTTCACAACTCACTGATGCGTATGCACGCAGCTTCTACTATCTGCGTCTTTCGATTACCGATGTGTGCAACTTTCGCTGCACCTACTGCCTGCCAAACGGCTACCAGCCAAATGGAGTCACCAACAACGGCTTTCTGTCTCTGGACGAAATTCGCCGGGTGACGCGCGCCTTTTCGGCGTTGGGTACGGAGAAAGTACGTCTGACGGGCGGCGAGCCATCGCTGCGCCGCGACTTCTCCGACGTTATTGCCGCAGTGAGAGAAAATACCGCTATCCGCCAGATTGCCGTGACTACCAACGGTTATCGCATGGCGCGTGACGTGGCGGGCTGGCGTGATGCTGGCTTAACCGCGATAAACGTCAGCGTCGACAGTCTGGACGCGCGTCAGTTTCATGCCATCACTGGCCAGGATAAATTCCGCCAGGTAATGGACGGCATCGATGCCGCTTTTACCGCGGGCTTTGAAAAAGTGAAGGTTAACACCGTGCTGATGCGCGATGTGAACCACCACCAGCTCGACACCTTTCTGGCGTGGATCAAACCGCGCCGCATTCAACTCCGCTTTATTGAACTGATGGAAACCGGCGAAAGCAGCGAGCTGTTCCGCAAGCACCATATCTCTGGCATGGTGCTGCGCGATCAACTCCTCAAGCGTGGCTGGATCCATCAAATCCGTCAACGCAGCGACGGCCCGGCTCAGGTCTTCTGTCACCCCGACTACGAAGGGGAAATCGGCTTAATTATGCCGTATGAAAAAGACTTTTGCGCCAGCTGTAATCGTCTGCGCGTATCGTCCATTGGGAAGCTGCATCTGTGCCTGTTTGGCGATGGTGGCGTTGACCTGCGTGAACTGCTGGCGGATGACGCCCAGCAGCAGGCGCTGGAAGACCGCATTGCCGAAGCCTTAACTCACAAAAAACAGACCCACTTCCTGCATCAGGGCAATACCGGAATCACGCAGAATTTGTCCTATATCGGTGGATAATTCCAAATCAAGGAGCATGTAAATGAGTCAGGTGAGCGCTGAATTTATCCCAACACGCATTGCCATTCTTACCATTTCCAACCGTCGCGGCGAAGAAGATGACACCTCCGGTCACTTCCTGCGCGACTCCGCCCAGGAAGCCGGGCACCAGATAGTTGATAAGGCTATTGTCAAAGAGAACCGCTATCAGATTCGCGCCCAGGTTTCTGCCTGGATTGCCCGCGATGATGTACAGGTCGTGCTGATCACCGGCGGTACTGGTCTGACCGATGGCGACCAGGCCCCGGAAGCGCTGCTGCCGCTGTTTGACCGCGAAATCGAAGGCTTTGGCGAAGTGTTCCGCATGCTCTCCTTTGAAGAGATTGGTACCGCGACGCTACAGTCTCGCGCCGTCGCCGGCATGGCCAACCGCACGCTGATTTTCGCGATGCCAGGTTCCACCAAAGCTTGTCGAACCGCGTGGGATAACATTATTGCCCCGCAGCTGGATGCCCGTACGCGTCCGTGTAACTTCCATCCTCATCTGAAGAAATAAACGATGTCGCAACTGACCCATATCAATGCGGCGGGTGAAGCCCACATGGTGGATGTCTCCGCCAAGGCGGAAACCGTTCGCGAAGCGCGCGCTGAAGCGTTTGTTACCATGCAGCCGGAAACCCTGGCGATGATTATCGAAGGCAGCCACCACAAAGGTGACGTCTTCGCCACGGCGCGCATCGCCGGTATTCAGGCGGCTAAGCGCACCTGGGATCTTATCCCGCTGTGCCACCCGCTGATGCTGAGCAAGGTTGAAGTTAACCTGCAGGCCGAGCCGGAACATCACCGCGTGCGCATTGAATCACTGTGCCGTCTGACCGGGAAAACCGGCGTTGAGATGGAAGCGCTGACGGCCGCCTCGGTCGCCGCGCTGACGATTTACGACATGTGCAAAGCCGTGCAAAAAGATATGGTCATTGGCCCGGTTCGTCTGCTGGCGAAAAGCGGCGGCAAATCGGGCGATTTTAAGGCGGATTCCTATGATTAATGTGCTGTTTTTTGCTCAGGTCCGCGAGCTGGTAGGCATTGACTCGCTGGCACTAGCCCCTGAGTTTTCAACGGTTGAAGCTGTACGCCAGCATCTTGCGGCGCAGGAAGGGCGCTGGTCTCTGGCGCTGGAAGAGGGCAAGCTGCTGGCGGCGGTTAATCAGACGCTGGTGAGTTTCGATCATCCGGTTGCAGACGGCGACGAAGTGGCATTTTTCCCACCGGTAACAGGAGGCTAAGATGAGCGAGACCCGAATTATCGTCCGCCACGAACGCTTCAGCGTTGGCGACGAATACCCGTGGCTTGCCGAGCGCGATGAAGACGGCGCGGTCGTCACCTTTACCGGCAAGGTACGTAACCATAACCTGGGCGATAGCGTCAAAGCGCTGACCCTGGAACACTATCCGGGCATGACCGAAAAAGCGCTGGCCGAAATCGTTGATGCCGCACGCGAACGCTGGCCGCTTGGCCGCGTAACGGTCATTCACCGTATAGGTGAAATGTGGCCTGGTGAAGAGATTGTGTTCGTTGGTGTCACCAGCGCGCACCGAAGCAGCGCGTTTGACGCTGGCGAATTTATCATGGACTACCTGAAAACCCGCGCGCCGTTCTGGAAGCGTGAAGCTACGCCGGAAGGCGAGCGTTGGGTGGAAGCCCGCGATAGCGATAAACACGCTGCCGAGCGCTGGTAAGCCGTGAATGTGATACGCTTAGAATAAGTCCTACTCACACTCAGGAGAAAGTCATGGAACGATTCCCTCGATCCGATTCGATTGTGCAGGCGCGTAGCGGTCTGCAAACTTATATGGCGCAGGTATACGGCTGGATGACCTGCGGGTTGCTGCTGACGGCGTTTATCGCCTGGTATGCGGCTAACACCCCCGCGGTGATGATGTTTGTCTTTTCCAGTAAAATTACCTTCTTTGGTCTGATCATCGCGCAACTGGCGCTGGTGTTCGTGCTTTCGGGCATGGTGCAGCGTTTGAGTGCGGGCATGGCGACGACGCTGTTTATGCTCTACTCGGCGCTTACCGGGCTGACGCTATCGAGTATTTTCATCGTTTATACCTATTCGTCCATCGCCAGCACCTTCGTGGTGACCGGCGGGATGTTCGGTATTATGAGCCTGTACGGCTACACCACGAAACGCGACCTGAGCGGCTTTGGCAACATGCTGTTTATGGCGCTGATTGGTATCGTACTGGCGTCGCTGGTGAACTTCTGGCTGAAAAGCGATGCGCTGATGTGGGCTATTACCTACATCGGGGTGATTGTGTTTGTAGGCCTGACCGCCTACGACACCCAGAAGCTAAAAAATATCGGTGAGCAGATTGATGTTCGTGATTCATCGAACCTGCGCAAATATGCCATCCTTGGCGCGTTGACGCTGTATCTCGACTTCATCAACCTGTTCCTGATGCTGCTGCGTATTTTCGGCAACCGCCGCTAAATACCTCTCCGGCGTCGCTGCGCGACGCCGGGAATTTCACCTAATCCCCTGCATTTTCCTCTTCGTTAAATGAATGTTTAGGCACAATTCATCACTCTGTTGGTGAAAATAGTGACAACAGCGTCACAAAAAGCACCACTATTACGGAATTTTCCGTAGACTTGAGTACTCTGAATAAGCGAATAAAATTCTTCAGGAGAGAAGCCATGAAGTGGCAACAACGAATTCGTGTCGCAACAGGACTCAGTTGCTGGCAGATTATGTTGCATTTGCTGGTCGTCGCCGCACTGGTGATGGGCTGGATGGGCGGCGCGTTGGTACGCGTAGGCCTGGGGCTCTGCGTGCTGTATGCCGTGACCGTCGTATTGATGCTGGCGCTGCAGCGCCACCCTGAGCAGCGCTGGCGTGCCTTCGCCGACGTGCTCGAAGAGTTAACCACCACCTGGTATTTTGGCGCGGCGATGATTGCCGTCTGGCTGCTGTCACGCGTGCTGCACAATAACTACCTGCTGGCGCTGGCCGGGCTTGCTATCCTTGCAGGCCCAGCCGTGTTCTCACTGCTGGTGAAAGAGAAAGCCTCAGGCGATCTTGCGGCGAAACATCGCGTACGCCACTGATCCCGTCGTGGCCGCTATAAACAGTAGCGGCCACAAACTCCCCCAGATAATCGACAAACTCGCATCCTTCAAATAGATCTGCTTAGTGATATCAGTAAAGTGACGAATCGGGTTAATCCACGTCAGATGCTGTAACCATACCGGCATGTTCTCTACCGGCGACACGTAACCCGACAGTAGAATGGCGGGCATCATAAAGACGAATACCCCAATAAACGCCTGCTGCTGTGTCGAGCATAGCGACGAGATAAGCAACCCAAATCCCACCAGCGACAGCCCGTAAATCACCATCGTAAAGTAGAACAGCGCCAGCGACCCAGCGAAGGGGATCTGATAGGCCCATATCCCGACCGCTAGCACAATGCTTGCCTGGAAGGTGGCAACAATCAGCGCGGGCACCGCCTTACCGACGAATATTTGCCAGGTGGCAAGCGGGGAGACCAGCAGCTGATCGAGCGTGCCCTGTTCGCGTTCACGCGCCACCGACAGCGAGGTGACGATCATCACGCCGATGGTGGTGATCATGGCGATAAGCGACGGCACCACGAACCATTTGTAATCGAGGTTAGGGTTATACCAGTTGCGCACCACCAGTTCGCTGTTATTGGGCTTCGCTTTCCCTTCCAGCAGCTCCTGCTGATAGTTTTTGACGATCTGCTGTAAGTAGTTGGCGGCAATCTGGGCGCTGTTCGAGTTACGCCCGTCGAGCAATAGCTGCATCGGCGCGGTCTGGAACGTGTCGATATCGCGGGAGAAATCAGCCGGGAAGCGTACCAGCAGCAGCGCCTTCTGGGTATCGATAGTCGGCTGGATCTCCTGCGGGCTTTGCAGCAGCAGGACGTGGGTAAAGGCTTTGGCGCGGGCGAAGCGCTGGGTTAGCTCCACCGAATGCTTGCCGTTATCTTCGTTATAGACAGCGATGGTGGCGTTAGTCACCTCAAGCGTAGCGGCAAAGGGGAACAGCAGCACCTGAATCAGCACCGGCATGATCAGAATGGCGCGCGTCTGCGGCTCGCGCAACAGCGACTGTAGCTCTTTGCGGATAAGCGTCCATAAGCGGTACAGCATGTGAGTTCTCCGTTGTTCCCGGGATTTCTTCGTTCACCCCGGGAAAGCATCAATCCAACCGACGTTTGGTCTTCATCCACGTCAGGCCAATAAACATCACTGCCGAGGCAATCAAAAACAGCGTATTGACCATCAGCACCACCGGAATATTCCCCGCCAGAAACAGGCTTTGCAGCGTACTGACGAAATAGCGCGCCGGAATGATATAGGTCACCACGCGAATAGCCGCTGGCATACTGTCTATCTGGAAAATAAACCCGGACAGCATAATCGACGGCAGGAACGCGGCGTTCAGCGCCACCTGGGCGGCGTTAAACTGGTTGCGGGTGATGGTCGAAATCAAAAGCCCCATTCCCAGCGTGCTGAGCAAAAACAGGCTAGTGATGAAAAACAGAATCACCAGTGAACCGCGATACGGCACGCCGAGCACAAACACCGACACCAGCATACAGAGCAGCATCGCCAGCATGCCGAGGAAGTAGTAGGGGATAAGTTTGCACAGCAGCAGTTCGACGCGGGTCACCTCGGTGGAGAGCAGTGCCTCCATGGTGCCGCGCTCCCACTCGCGGGCGATTACCAGCGACGTCAGGATCGCGCCGATGACCGTCATAATGATGGTTATCGCCCCCGGAATAATAAAGTGCTGGCTGATGGCCGCCGGGTTAAACCAGTAGCGGGTCTGCACGTCGATGAGCGGCTCGAAGGTTTGGCCGCTATCTTCGGCGCGCTGTTTCTGCCACAGCTGCCAGATCCCCTCGACGTAGCCCTGCACAAAGTTTGCGGTGTTAGGCTCGCTGCCGTCGGTGATGACCTGAATGGGCGCATCGTTGCCCGGACGAGCCATATTTTTGTCGAAGTCGACCGGCACCACCACCAGGCCGCGAATGCGTCCGGCCTGCATCATCTCAATCAGCTGCTGGCGGTTGTCGCTGATGGTGGCGTCGATATAGGGCGAGCCGGTGAGGGTATGGGTGAAGTCCAGCGCCTCTTTGCTCTGCTGTTCAAGCAGCACGCCGACCCGCAGCTTGCTGGAGTCGAGGTTGATACCGTAGCCGAAAATAAACAGCAGCAACAGCGGGATCACCACCGCAATCAGCCAGCTGCTGGGATCGCGGACGATCTGCCGTGTTTCCTTCACGCACAGCGCGCGTACGCGCCGCCACGAAAGCCCTTTAGCGCTCATCGGCATGCTCCTTATCCCAGTCGTGGATGAGGGTGATAAACGCCTGTTCCATGGTGGGGTCAGGCTGTTGTTCATCCGCGGCTTTGGCTTTTAAATCGTCCGGCGTGCCGCTGGCAATCAGCTTGCCGCGATACACCAGACCGATACGGTCGCAGTACTCCGCTTCATCCATAAAGTGGGTGGTCACCATCACGGTCACCCCTTTTTCCACCATGCTGTTGATGTGCAGCCAGAATTCACGGCGAGTGATAGGGTCAACGCCCGAGGTTGGCTCGTCGAGGAACAGAATATCCGGCTCGTGCATCAGCGAGCAGGCCAATGCCAGGCGCTGCTTAAAGCCTAGCGGCAATGCATCTGTGGTATGGCGAGCGATAGCCTTCAGGCCAAACGCTTCGCTCATCCGTTCAATTTTTCCGTTCTGTACTCGCCCGCGCAGGCCGTATACGCCGGAGAAGAAGCGCAGGTTTTGCTCGACGGTCAGGTTGCCGTAGAGCGAGAATTTTTGCGCCATATAGCCTAAGTGCTGACGCGCTTTGCCCGAACCGGTTTTCAGATCCATATCCAGCACCAGCGCGTTGCCGGAGGTGGGTACCAGCAGGCCGCACATCATCTTGAAGGTGGTGGATTTCCCCGCGCCGTTTGGCCCGAGCAGGCCGAAAATCTCCCCACGCTTGACCGCGAAGTTAACGTGGTCGGTGGCGGCGAAATCTCCGAATTTCTTGGTGAGCTGTCTGGCTTCGATAACCGTCTCATCCGCCGTGCCTTCAACGGTATGCAGAATGGCTCCCAGCGGAGACTCAGAGGTGCCTGCACCGCCGAGCAGGTCGATAAACGCATCTTCAAAACGCGGCGTGGTCTCTGCAATTTCAAGCTCCGGCATCCCCGGCGCGCGTTTGAGATCTTCCGCCGTGGCCGATTTCTTCAGGATAACCCGCACCGAGCGCCCCTGAATCATGCCGTCGCTGACCATCTCCTGCTTCAGCGCGTGCTGTAACAGTCGGCGGTTATTCTCTACCGGGCTATGCATTAAAAAGCTGCGCCCGGCCATGGTGCGGGTGAGGGCGGTGGGTTCGCCCTGATAGAGCAGCTCGCCTTCGTTCATCAACAGCACGTCCTGGCACTGCTCGGCCTCATCAAGATAGGAGGTGCTCCAGAGGATCAGCATCCCGTCGCCCGCCAGTTCATGCACCATCTGCCACAGCTCTCGGCGGGAGATAGGGTCAACGCCGACGCCGGGCTCATCCAGCAGCAGCACCTTCGGCTCACCAACCAGCGTACAGGCGAGCCCCAGTTTCTGCTTCATGCCGCCGGAGAGCTTACCTGCCAGACGTGAGGTAAAGGGGCCGAGCGCGGTAAACTCCAGCAGGCGAGCGAAGGTTTTCTCGCGCGCCTCGCCGGTGACGCTGCGCAGGTCGGCGTAGAGGTTGAGGTTCTCCATCACCGTGAGGTCTTCGTAAAGACCGAACTTCTGCGGCATATAGCCCATCACCGAGTGCAGGGCGCTATCGTCACGAATCGGGTCGAGCCCCAGCACTTCGGCGCTGCCGTCGTCGGGCTTCAATAAACCCGCCAGCATGCGCATCAGGGTGGTTTTCCCTGCGCCGTCCGGCCCGACCAGCCCGGTGACGTAGCCCGCGTTAATCGTGCAGTCCAGCTTCGCCACCGCCGGTTTATTCATGCCGGTGAACTGTTTAACCAGCCCGTGCAGCTGAATCTGCTGTTTACTCATGGCGCGACTCATCGCCAAAGCGCAGGGTGACCGGCATGCCCTGACGCAGGCTATCGTCGGCATCAGTCACGATAATGCGCAGACGGTAAACCAGATCGGTACGCAGGTCTGGCGTTTCAACCGTTTTCGGGGTGAATTCTGCGGTAGGTGAAACAAAGCCAATTTTACCGTGGTATGGCTTATCCGGGCGGCCATCGGTATAGAGCAGAATTTCACGTCCCGGCTGCGCCTGGCTGAGATTTTTTTCATCTACATAGGCGCGAACCCAGACCGGGCGGGTCAGGGAGAGCGTCAGCACCGTGCTGCCCGCGCTGAGCATACTGCCTGGCTCCACGGCGCGGGTAAGCAGCGTACCGTCAGAAGGGGCGGTGAGCACGGTGTCCTGCAAATCCAGCGTCGATTGCGCCAGCTGCGCCTGCGCCTGTTCCAGATTGGCTTTGGCCTGGGCAATTTCCTGCGGACGATTACCGGCGCGGTACTGGCTTAATTTATCCTGCGCGGATTTCAGCGTCGCCAGCGCCTGGTCACGGGAGGATGTCGCGTTTGCCAGGTCGTTTGCTGACAGCAGCCGTTTGTTCCACAGCCCCTGCTGACGCTGCAAGAAGCTTTGCGCGTAGTCATAGGCGGCCTGCGCCTGTTTGACGGCCGCCGCCGCTTGGGCAATCTCTTCGGCCCGGTAGCCCGCCATCATCAGGTCGTACTGCGCCTCGGCGGTAGCAACGTTGGCCTTCGCCTGCATCAGCGCATTTTCAAATGGCGCTTTATCCAGCTCGCCCAGCGTCTGTCCCTGTTTGATGGCGTCCCCTTCATCAACCGTCAGGGATTGCAAACGCCCGCCGACGCGGAAGCTCATATTGACGGTGCGAATATCCACGTTACCGTACAGGGTGAGCCCGTTGTTTTGCAGGCTCTGATACCACCACGTCCCGCCGCCAATCACGGCGACGAGCGCCACGACAACCAGGATAAGGACAACCGGTTTTTTCATGAGGTCAGACTCCTTTGCGTTAATCCTTGCAGAATCAAATCGATGTGGCAGGTCACCACCTGGAAAATCTGTTCGGCCTTATCGGCGTCAAACTGTGACCAGCCGGTGCGCATCAGGATGGTTTCCCGTCCGAGGCGAAAGGCCAGCACTTCACCCAGCAGCGCGTGGGTATGGAGAATCATCTGCGTACTGTTGGCATCGCAGCCAGTATAGGCGGCAATCAGCCGGGTGAGGTGTGCGTGCAGCGGAGCGATGACCTGATCGTGGATCCGCTGGTAGGCGGCGGTCGGTGAAAGCTGCTCGCGGGAGATAAATTTGCTGAGGTTCAGGGTATCGTCCTGGGTCAGCAATAGGATCATGTTCTGGCAGGCGCGAAGAATCAGCGCGCGCATGGCGTCTCTGTCCGGTTCTGGTTGGGCAAAGAGCTGTTCTGCCGCTTCGGCGTGCGGGCGGAAGTTCTCGCCGATAAAGTCGGCAATCCATTGGGCGCAGGCCTGGTATAAATCTTCTTTTGAGCCAAAATAGTAGGTAATCGCCGCGATGTTTTGCCCGGCCTGGGCGGCAATATCTCGAGTGGTGGCATGCAGCCCATACTCGCCAAACTGAGCGAGCCCCGCGGCAATCAGCTGGCTTTTAGCCTGTTCACCTTTGCTGGTTATTGGCGTTGTATTCATGGTGCCACCAAAAGTTAATCAAACGATTGATTAAGATTATGCCGCGTTTTTAAACTTGTCCAGTCTGGTGAATAATCTTGTTTTCTTCCCCGGAGGGGATAATTTATGCGGTGCATCACAAAAACTGCTACACTCCGCCCCTTCATGACATTGTGGTTTTTGTCATTCCCCCGTTTTTTATCCCCTCGAAAACTACACCGCGTGCGGTCGGGGTGGGTGTGGAGTATTTATGTCTTTTGATTCCCTCGGACTGAACCCCGATATTCTGCGTGCCGTTGCCGAGCAGGGCTACCAGGAACCCACTCCTATTCAGCAGCAGGCGATTCCTGCTGTACTGCAGGGCCGTGACCTGATGGCCAGCGCGCAGACCGGTACCGGTAAAACCGCAGGCTTTACGCTGCCGCTGCTGCAACTGCTGGTGTCTCGCGAGCCGCACGTTAAAGGTCGTCGCCCCGTACGCGCGCTGATCCTCACGCCAACCCGTGAGCTGGCCGCCCAGATTGGCGAAAACGTCCGTGAATACAGCCGCTACCTGAATATCCGTTCGCTGGTGGTTTTCGGCGGCGTGAGCATTAACCCGCAGATGATGAAACTGCGCGGCGGCGTTGACGTACTGGTGGCAACGCCGGGCCGTCTGCTGGACCTCGAACATCAGAACGCCGTGAAGCTCGATCAGATTGAAATCCTGGTGCTGGATGAAGCGGACCGCATGCTGGATATGGGCTTTATCCACGACATCCGCCGCGTGCTGACCAAACTGCCGGCCAAGCGCCAGAACCTGCTGTTCTCGGCGACTTTCTCTGATGACATCAAATCGCTGGCAGAAAAACTGCTGACCAACCCGCTGGAAATCGAAGTGGCGCGTCGCAACACCGCTTCCGAGCAGGTGACGCAGCACGTGCATATGGTGGATAAAAAGCGTAAGCGTGAGCTGTTGTCGCAGATGATTGGTCAGGGTAACTGGCAGCAGGTGCTGGTCTTCACCCGTACTAAGCACGGCGCAAACCATCTGGCAGAACAGTTGAATAAAGACGGTATCCGCAGCGCTGCGATTCACGGCAACAAATCGCAGGGTGCGCGTACGCGTGCGCTGGCTGATTTTAAATCTGGTGATATTCGCGTGCTGGTGGCAACCGACATCGCCGCGCGTGGCCTGGATATCGAAGAGCTGCCGCACGTGGTGAACTACGAGCTGCCTAACGTCCCGGAAGATTACGTTCACCGTATCGGTCGTACCGGCCGTGCAGCGGCCACCGGTGAAGCGCTGTCTTTGGTGTGTGTTGATGAACTCAAACTGCTTCGCGACATCGAACGTCTGCTGAAGAAAGAGATCCCACGTATCGCCCTCGACGGCTATGACGTCGATCCGTCAATCAAAGCCGAGCCGATTCAGAACGGTCGCCAGCAGCGTGGCGGCGGCAACGGCGGTGGCCGTGGTCGCGGTCAGAGCCAGGGTCAAGGGCAGGGCCCGGGTCGTAGCCAGCAGCAGCCGCGTCGTAACGACGGCGGGGCACCGAAGGCCAAACCGCGCAGCGCGGAAGGTAAACCGGCTGGCGATAAGCCACGACCGCCGCGCCGCCCGCGTAAACCCGCAGCAGCACAGTAAATTGCGAGCCCGGCCGAAAGCCGGGCTTTCTTTTTTGCGGCAACGTACAGAAAATGCCACAATAGTGGCTGTTTATACAGTATCTCAGGTTTTCTCATGGCTTTGACCGCTGCGCTAAAAGCGCAAATCGCCGCCTGGTACAAGGCGCTCCAGGAACAGATCCCCGACTTTATCCCCCGCGCGCCGCAGCGGCAGATGATTGCGGACGTCGCCAAAACGCTTGCCGGGGAAGAGGGGCGGCACCTGGCGATTGAAGCGCCGACCGGCGTCGGGAAAACCTTGTCGTATCTGATTCCCGGCATTGCCATTGCACGCGAAGAGCAAAAAACGCTGGTGGTCAGTACCGCTAACGTCGCCTTGCAGGATCAGATCTACAGTAAAGACCTGCCGCTGCTACGTAAAATCATTCCCGACCTGCGCTTTACCGCAGCCTTTGGCCGTGGGCGCTACGTGTGCCCGCGTAATCTGGCGGCGCTCGCCAGCACCGAACCAAACCAGCAGGACCTGCTGGCATTTCTTGACGACGAGCTCACGCCAAACAATCAGGAAGAGCAGAAGCGCTGCGCGAAGCTCAAGGGCGACCTTGACGGCTATAAATGGGACGGTCTGCGCGATCACACCGATATCGCCATTGACGACGATCTGTGGCGTCGCCTGAGCACCGACAAAGCCAGCTGCCTGAACCGCAACTGTCACTATTATCGCGAATGCCCGTTCTTCGTCGCACGCCGCGAGATTCAGGAAGCGGAAGTGGTTGTCGCCAACCACGCGCTGGTGATGGCCGCGATGGAAAGCGAAGCGGTGTTGCCGGAGCCGAAAAACCTGCTGCTGGTGCTCGATGAAGGTCATCATCTACCGGATGTTGCCCGTGATGCGCTGGAGATGAGCGCAGAGATTACCGCGCCGTGGTATAGGTTACAGCTCGATCTCTTCAGCAAGCTGGTGGCGACCTGTATGGAGCAGTTCCGTCCGAAAACCACGCCGCCGCTGGCGCTGCCGGAGCGGCTGACCGCCCACTGTGAAGAGCTGTACGAGCTGATTGCCTCACTCAATAATATTTTGAATCTCTATCTTCCCGTCACTCAGGAGGCCGAGCACCGCTTCCCGATGGGCGAACTGCCCGACGAGGTGATGGAGATTTGTCAGCGTCTGGCCAAGCTCACCGAGATGCTGCGCGGGCTTGCAGAGCTGTTTTTAAACGATCTCAGTGAAAAAACCGGCAGCCACGATATCGTGCGGCTACACCGCGTGATTTTGCAGATGAACCGCGCGCTGGGCATGTTTGAGTCCCAGAGCAAACTGTGGCGGCTGGCTTCGCTTGCTCAGGCGTCGGGCGCACCGGTCACTAAGTGGGCGACGCGCGATATGCGAGACGGGCAGATGCACGTCTGGTTCCACTGCGTCGGTATTCGCGTGAGCGATCAGCTTGAACGCCTGCTGTGGCGCAGCGTGCCGCATATTGTGGTGACCTCTGCAACCCTACGTTCGCTGAACAGTTTCTCCCGTCTGCAGGAGATGAGCGGCCTGAAAGAGAAAGCGGGCGATCGCTTCGTGGCGCTGGATTCGCCGTTCAACCACGTCGAGCAGGGCAAAATCGTTATTCCGCAGATGCAGTATGAGCCGCTTATCGACAACGAAGAGCAGCATATTGCCGAGATGGCGGCCTATTTCCGCGAGCAGGTTGAGAGCAAAAAGCACCACGGTATGCTGGTGCTGTTTGCCAGCGGACGCGCGATGCAGCGTTTTCTTGAGTACGTCACCGACCTGCGGCTGATGCTGCTGGTGCAGGGCGATCAGCCGCGCTATCGGCTGGTGGAATTGCATCGTAAGCGGGTGGAGAACGGCGAGCGGAGCGTGCTGGTGGGCCTGCAATCTTTTGCCGAGGGTCTGGATCTGAAAGGTGACCTGCTCACACAGGTGCATATCCACAAAATTGCCTTCCCACCGATTGATAGCCCGGTGGTGATTACCGAAGGGGAGTGGCTGAAAAGCCTCAACCGCTATCCTTTTGAGGTGCAGAGCTTACCCAGCGCGTCATTTAACCTGATTCAGCAGGTGGGGCGACTGATTCGTAGCCAAGGCTGCTGGGGCGAAGTAGTTATCTACGATAAGCGGCTGTTGACCAAAAACTACGGTAAGCGTTTACTGAATGCGTTACCGGTTTTCCCGATTGAACGACCGGAAGTGCCGGAAGTGAAGCTGAAAGCCCCGACGGCGAAACCTAAATCGCCGCGCCGTAAAAAACGTTAACTCGGCATGTAGGCCTGATAAGCGTAGCGCCATCAGGCGGCCGCTGTGCACCACGACGAGCAAAAGGAGCAGCACATGGATTACCGCAAAATCATCAAAGAAATCGGGCGAGGTAAAAATCACGCCCGTGACCTGGACCAGGACACCGCGCGAAGCCTGTATAGTCAGATGCTGGAGGGTGACGTGCCGGAACTGGAAATGGGTGCGATTTTGCTCTCTATGCGCATTAAGGGAGAAGGCGAAGCGGAGATGATTGGCTTCTACGAGGCGATGCAGCAAAAGACGCTGCGTTTAACGCCGCCGGCAGGCAAGCCAATGCCGATTGTTATCCCGAGCTATAACGGCGCGCGCAAACAGGCCAACCTGACGCCGCTGCTGGCGATGCTGCTGCACAAACTGGGCTTCCCGGTGGTGGTGCACGGCGTCAGCGAAGACCCAACCCGGGTGATTACCGAAACGATTTTTGAACTGATGGGCATTGAGCCTACTCTCCATGCCGGTCAGGCACAGGCGAAGCTTGAAGGCCATCAACCGGTTTATATTCCCGTTGGCGCGCTGTGCCCGCCGCTGGAGCGCCAGCTTAACTTTCGCTGGCAGCTTGGCGTGCGCAACAGTGCTCACACGCTGGCGAAACTAGCCACACCTTTTGAAGAGAACGCGGCGCTGCGCCTATCCAGCGTGTCACACCCTGAATACGTGGGCAAGGTGGCGAAGTTCTTTGCGGATATCGGTGGGCGTGGGCTGTTAATGCACGGCACGGAAGGTGAAGTGTATGCCAACCCGCAGCGTTGCCCGCAGATAACGCTGATTGATAGCGAGGGGGCGCGGGTGGTCAATGCGCGCCAGAGCGAGCAGCCTGAAGCAGAAGTGGTGCTACCATCGAGTAAAGATCCGGAAGTGACCGCGCGATGGATTGAGCGCTGCGTGGCGGGCGTTGAGCCGGTGCCGCATTCGCTGAAAATCCAGCTCGCCTGCTGCCTGCTGGCGACGGGGGAAGTGCCTAGTATTGAAGAAGGGCTGGCGCGCGTCGCGCAGTCGTATTAAGCGGTCGTGCTTTCCCGGGCGAACGCAGTGACCCCGGGATCAACCCCATTCCCAAATTCCACGCAAAAAAAAGCCCGGCGTGGCGGCCGGGCAAGCAAGGGTATCAACAAGTTCAATGAGGGTTGGAGCACCCGTGAGAGGTCAAACTCACGGGGTAGTACTTAGGTCGGTTATTTGTAGATAACCGCGGTGCCGCTAACTTTGTTGTTGGTGTTAGCAGAGGTGATGCTGTAGCCGGTAGCGCCTGCATCAGCAGCTTTCTGCGCCAGTTTTGCTTCCAGACCATCCAGCGTGGTTGCACCGTTGGCAGATACCACACCAATTTCATTCATTTTTTGCGCTTGTTCCTGAGTTACCGGTTGTGCAGCAAAAGCACCGAAAGACAGGGTAGAAAGGGCAATAGCAGCAACAGCATATTTAATCGTTTTCATCATTAATCTCTCGCAGGTGATGTTGTTCGGATGACGTTGTTTCCGTCGATGTGAGAAGTATCACGCTTTTATTCGATGGAATAAATCGAAGAGAATTGATGTCGACAATCAAAAAAATTGAACAATTATTAATATATTGATTATTAATAAAATATTCATGATGTGAATGTGTTTGCGGGTGAAGTGCGGTCAGTAAAGAGATCTAGCGCACAATTTGCCACTTTTTTTGCTAAAAAGCGTGCTCGTAAAGATAATCGATTGCTCTGTATGTTCAGGTATAGATTTGTCATCAAAACTGGTTATGAGGTCTATTTGTAGCATTATATTCTTATTGATACGAGGTGAGTAAACTTTTCTCGATGTTTTGTATTCTGATGGAGAGGGCGACGTCGGTGACCGCTTTGTTATCCCGGCTTCGTTTAACTCCATCATAAAATTTGAGAGATATTCTCAGCTTAAATTTCTGACCATTCCCGCAGAAGATTGTGATACAGGTTGAGCAGCGAGAGCGCTTCTTCCGATTCGCCGTGACGGCGTTTTAAAGCCTGAATGTTGCCGTCGAGTTCAAACAGCATGGCGCGGCGTTTATCGTCTCGAATCATGGATTGGATCCACATAAACGATGCAACTCGTACGCCTGATGTGACGGGCGTGACGCAGTGCAGGCTGCTGGAAGGGTAGAGGACCAAATCACCTGCCGGGAGCTTCACCGCATGCTGTCCATAGGTATCGTTAACGGTCAGCTCACCGCCTTCGTAGCTATCCGGTTCCGATAAGAACAAGGTGGCGGAAAGGTCGGTGCGCATCCAGCCGGCGTGTGGGTGCTGACGTACCGCGCCGTCGACGTGAAAACCGTAGGTTTCTTGCTGCTGATAGCGGTTGAACAGCGGGCTGGAAATGGTTTTTGGCAGTGCGGCGGCGAAGAACAGCGAGTGGCGGTTCACCGCTTCCAGCACGCGTGCCTGTAGCCCGGCATAGCGTTCACTGCGGGTATCGACCTGTTGGTTTTGCTTAACCTGCGCACCCTGCGCGCCGACGGTTGCCCGGCCGTCTACCCACTCCGCTTGCTCCAGTTCACCGACAAGCTGGCGAACCTCTTCGGCGCTCAACACGCCAGGAATGCGGTACATCATGGGAATCTCTCCTTAAAGAAAGTGGGGCTTGCGCCCCACGGTGATACTTAGAAATGTACGTTAGCCGTCAACACGAAGGTTCTTGGCTCGCCCGGATGGTAGCGATAGCCGCTCTTGTTGATCGAGGCAACATAGTTGGTATCAAACAGGTTGTAGGCATTCAGCTGCAGGTCGAGCGTGCTGTTCACGCGGTAACCAATCTTGGCATCGGCAACCCAGTAGCTGTCGGTGGAGTCCGGCGTGCCGACGGCGCCGTCTTTGCCGCGATGCATGCTGCCAATGTAGCGCGCGCCTGCGCCGACGGAAATCGCATCGGTGGCCTGGTACTGGCTCCACAGAGTGAAGGCATGCTCAGGAGTATACGGCAGTGATGATGAGCCGTCTTGTGTCACCTCTGCACCCTGCTGGATGGTGGCGCGCTGCTGCGTGAAGCCGCCAATCACCTGCCATTCCGGGGTGATGTTCCCGGCAACGGAGAGCTCATAGCCTTCCACGCGTTTGGTGCCGTACTGCGAATAGGTGCCGTCGTCGTTGGCTTCAACGTCGTTTTCGATATCGGTACGGAATACCGCCGCCGACAGCAGCAGGCGTTTATCCAGCAGCTCCCATTTGGTGCCGGCTTCGCTGGTTTTCGCTTTTTGCGGTTTGAAATCGGTACGGTTGGCGCTGCTACCGGTTCCACCAGCCGCCAGCGCGAAGTTGCTGCCGCCCGGAGGCTGCTGGGAGATGGCGTAGTTGACGTAGACGTTGCCGTTCTGCGTCAGGTGATACAGCGCCCCCGTTTTCCAGTTGACCAGGTTACCTGATTTCGTGGCATCGACGGTGGTGACAGGCGTGTTTTTGGCAACGCCCGCCGGACAGGCAATGGCGCCACGACCCGTGCCGCCACACAGTGAGGCGCTGTCATATTCGGTGTGATAGCTATCCAGGCGAATGCCGCCGTTCAGCTCAAAATCACGGGTAATTTGCAGCGTATCGAACGCGTAAATACCAAAGGTATCGGTCTGACCGTTAGCGTTAGCGCCGCTACGGTTCAGGCTGCCGATGTTGACGTTACTGTTCGGGTTATACAGATTGACCACCGGAGCCGTCATCGGGTAGACGCCGTAGTTGGTCTGCTGCTCGTGGGTAAACTCGACGCCGGTGCTGATATCGTGGCCGATAGCGCCGGTGTAGAACTTAGAAGTCAGGTTAGTCTGGTTGGTCAGGATCTTGTTGCTGACGTCTTTGGTGTTGACGTTGCGCGTCCAGGTCCAGGTGTTGACGTTGTTAGGGTCCGGTCGACCAATGTTGCTTGCGCCGCCCATTATCGCCGTCATCATATAATCCTGCTTGATCTGCGACCAGCGGGTGGTATTACGGATGGTGGTGGTGTCGTTAAAGTCATGTTCGAAACGCATCGTCACCGTATCGGTGGTGGAGTCGTCGTAGTCTGAGTTGGTGCCGTAGAAATTATGCGTATCGACTTTGCCAGAGCTATTGAGCGCTGATGTGGCGGCGTTTGGCGCGGAGTAGCCCGGTAGGCCCACGGTAGGCACACCGCCGTCCGGCGTGTTGTGCTGGGTAACGTGCAGATAGTTCAGATACAGGCGGTTTTGCGTGCCGAGGCCAAAGGCGATGGACGGCGCAATTCCGTAGCGCTCGTTTTTCACGTTATCGCGCCCTGCATCGTGAGTCTTTTCCCCCATCAGGTTTAAGCGTACGGCAGTGGTGTCGCCGATGGCTTCGTTCAGATCCAGCGTGCCGCGGCGATACCACGCGCTGCCTACGCTTGCTGAAGCATCGATACCAGAGTCCAGGCGCGGCTGCTTGCTGATCATATTGATCGAGCCCGTCGGCGCGCTGCGGCCATAGTCTGAACCAGACGGGCCCTTAATCACTTCTACTTGTTCAGTATTGAAAGTGTCACGCGTCACGCTGCCGATATCGCGAATACCGTCGATGTAGATACTGTTAGACGTATCTGCGCCGCGCATATAAATGGTATCGCCGGTTGACGAGCTGCCGTTTTCACCCGCGAAGAAGGCCCCGACGCCTGGGACGTTTTTTAATGCGTCTGTCAGGTTAGTGGCACCCTGATCCTTCAGCACCTGCTCGGAAATCACCGTCACCGTACGCGTGGTGTCGGCAATCGGGCGGCTGAATTTAGGGTCGGCGGATTTCGTTGGGGCATACAGCGATGGCGCTTGCGCTTCGACGACTAACGTATCTCCCGGGCTTTTTTCTTTACTGTCAGCGGCCTGAGCCGTAGGCGTCAGTCCAATGCATAATCCGGTAAAAAACGTGAGTGAGCTAAAGCTACTGAACGGGGTAGTGCGATTTTTATCCATATCAATGAGTGTCTTATAATTTTTAAACGCGAAATTAAAGATGACAACAGGGAACGCCTTGTCCCCTTCGCCACTGCAGGTTGCTTTATCTTTTTTAAATGATGTTGATAATGATTGTGATAATCATTATCAAATCCCGTCACTTTTTATCACTCATTGAGCTAAAAATAAATACATTGCTTTACAGTTTCTTCATTTTTTATACATAAAGATTACATATTTGTCGGAGTGACTCCCGGAGTCGCTGCGCTCGTCCGGGCTACCAACCCGCCGCCCCGTAGCCCGGACGAGGCGTTTACGCCGACTCCGGGGGGAAGCTCAGTGTTAAAGTTTGCGTGCCGCTTTCCACAAGCAAAACTGATGAATTGCGTCATATCGCTTTGGGGATTACGTTGCTGCGAACGTCTTACGCAAGGAGCAATGACAATGGTTCGCTACCGTCGATGCCAGGCGGGCGTTCAAACGGCATTTCACCCAAGCGCTGAGGATGCGGGACGTGTGGCGCGGGCTATACCCTGCTGATTGGGGCGGAAATGCTGGGGAGAAGGATGCAGGAAAGAGGCGGTGATATTTGTCCCGGAGTCGCTGCGCTCGTCCGGGCTACGGCCTCAATCAACCCTGACGCGCATCCGGGCGGATTAAATCAAACCGATGGTTTTCATCAATGGTGTAATAGGCAGACGGACCGCCGGCGCGGAGAACCGGCTGCGCTTTGGCGGTTTGGTAGATGCCGTTTTCCAGCAGCGATTCGTCAATGTGAATGCCGACCACTTCGCCCAGCACCAGCCAGGTATCAACGGCGGTACCGTCTGCGCCGGTGAGCTGAATGCACTGCGACAGGCGGCATTCAAAGTTGACCGGGCTTTCGGCAACGCGGGGTGCGTCCACCAGGCGGCTCGGTGCGGCCGTCAGCCCCGCGCGGGCAAACTCATCTTCACCGTGCGGCAGCGTGGCGGAGGTTTCGTTCATCGCGATGGCTAAATCACGGGTGGTCAGATTCCAGACGAACGCTTTAGTATCGACAATATTCTGCACGCTATCTTTCCAGCCGCTGCTGGCAAAACCGATGATCGGTGGGCGATAGTTAAAGCAGTTAAAAAAGCTGTAGGGCGCGAGATTACGCCGCCCCTGCGGGTCGACAGAGGAAATCCAGCCGATAGGACGCGGCCCGACGATGGCGTTGAGCGGGTCGTGAGGTAGCCCATGTCCGTGGGAAGGCTCATAAAAATACATAGCGCACCTGATATTTAAAAGCAGGAATCCAGACTCCCTTATTTACCGCACCGTCGTCAACGGGTATCTTACGCCGCATTACGACAGGAGAAAGTCATGAGTACCCAGAAACCGGGTTTACACCCGCGTAACCGTCATCATAGTCGCTACGATCTCGAAGCGCTGTGCCAGGCCGTGCCCGCACTGCGCGATTTTATTACTCTCAGCCCGGCAGGCGAGCAGACCATCAACTTCGCCGATCCGCTGGCGGTGAAGACGCTGAACAAGGCGCTGCTGGCGCATTTCTATGCGGTTAAAGAGTGGGATATTCCGGAAGGTTTTCTCTGCCCGCCGGTACCGGGGCGCGCGGATTATATCCATCACCTTGGCGACCTGCTCAGCGATGAAAGCGGCAGCGTGGTGAAAGGGGCTAACATTCTGGATATCGGCGTGGGTGCGAACTGCATCTATCCGCTGATTGGTGCGCACGAATACGGCTGGCGCTTTACCGGCAGCGAAACACACCCTGAAGCGTTTGCCAGCGCGCAGGCTATCCTGAGCGCGAATCCATCGCTGAACCGCATGATTCGCCTGCGTCGCCAGAAGGATACGACGGCGATGTTCAACGGCGTTATTCACAAAAACGAGCAGTATGATGCCACGCTGTGCAACCCGCCGTTCCATGATTCTGCGGCCGCAGCGCGCGCGGGCAGCGAGCGTAAGCGTCGTAACCTGGGCCAGGATCGTGATGATGCGCTGAACTTTGGCGGCCAACAGCAGGAGCTGTGGTGTGATGGCGGGGAAGTGGCCTTTATCAAACAGATGATTGCAGAGAGCAAAGGTTTTGCCCGTCAGGTGATGTGGTTTACATCGCTGGTGTCCAAAGGCGAAAATCTGCCGCCGTTGTACCGCGCGTTAACCGACGTGGGTGCGGTAAAAGTAGTGAAAAAAGAGATGTCACAGGGGCAGAAGCAAAGCCGCTTTATCGCCTGGTCATTTATGGATGACGAACAGCGTCGTCGTTTCCTGGCGCGCAAACGCTAAGAAAAACGCCGTTTACCCCATGGGGGATAAACGGCGTTAGCATCAGGAGACGTGCTGCAGGAACTCTTGCAGACGTTGGCTTGGTGGGTTCTTCACCAATTCTTGCGGGTTGCCATCTTCGGCAATCCGGCCTTTATCGATAAAGATCAGACGAGACGCCACTTTCTCAGCAAAGCCGATTTCGTGGGTCACGATAACCATCGTCATGCCTTCTTCCGCCAGATCCTGCATTACTTTCAACACTTCGTGGCGCAGTTCAGGGTCGAGCGCTGATGTAGGCTCATCAAACAGCATCATTTTCGGTTTCACCGCCAGCGCACGGGCAATCGCCACGCGCTGCTGCTGGCCGCCGGAAAGCTCAGAAGGGTAGTGATGGGCGCGCTCGGCAAGGCCGACTTTCGCCAGCAGATCTTTGGCCAGCTTTTCTGCCGCATCTTTCTTCAGGCCGCGCACGCGGGTTGGGCCGAACATCACGTTTTCCAGCGCCGTCAGGTGCGGGAACAGATAGAACTGCTGGAACACCATACCCGCTTCCTGGCGGATCAGGCGTTCATCCACTTTCGGGTCGTTGACCTTCAGACCATCGACGATCAGCTCACCGCTGGTAATCTCTTCCAGCTTGTTAATGCAGCGCAGCAGAGTCGATTTACCGGAGCCGGACGGCCCGATAATCACCACAACCTCACCCTGCTTGACGTTGAGATCGATGTTATGCAGCACCTGGGTTTGCCCAAAGTGCTTGGAGACGTTTTTAAATTCAATCACAGGATTTTCATCCTTCTTTCAAGAACGCGGAGCACGATGTTGAGTACCTGCGTGATAATGAGGTAGATAACGCCAACCGCGGTCCAGATTTCCAGCGCACGGAAGTTCCCGGCGATAATTTCCTGACCGCTGCGGGTCAACTCTGCGGCACCGATAACGATAAACAGCGAGGTATCTTTGATACTGATAATGAGCTGGTTGCCGAGCGCGGGCAGCATGCGGCGCAGGGCCAGCGGCATAATCACGTGACGAATGGTTTCGCGACGGGAAAGACCAAGCGCAAGACCGGCCTCGCTGAAACCTTTATGGATCGACAGCACCGAGCCACGGGTGATTTCGGCAATGTAGGCACCGGAGTTGATCATGATAGTGATCACCGCTGCGGTGAAGGTGTCGATGCGAATATCCGGGAAGGCCATCGGCAGGGCGAAGTAGATATACATCACCTGCACTACGATCGGCGTACCGCGGATCACTTCAATGAATACGAGGGCAATGTGGTTAGCAATCCAGCCGCCGTAGGTGCGGGCCAGACCCGCCAGCAGACCGATAACAATACCGCCCGCCAGGCCGAGGATCGAAATCCACAGAGTCATTTTGGCGCCGTCCAACAAAATTGGAATGGCTGGCCAGATGACGCTCCAGTCAAACTGCATGATGTATTCCTGTATACCGTGGTGGAAAATAAAAAAACTAGCCAACGTGTGCTGACTAAAATTGTAGGCCCGGTAAGCGCAAGCGCCACCGGGCGTTACAGAACCTGATGGATCAGGTTGGTTTATTTAGGTTCAGTACCGAACCATTTTTTGTAGATTTCGTTGTAGGTGCCGTTCTCTTTCAGCGTTTTCAGCGCGCCGTTAACTTTGGTGCGCAGCTCGTCGTTGCCTTTAGAGAACGCAATACCGTACTGCTGCGCTTCCAGAGATTCGCCTACCGCTTTGAACTGACCGTTACCGGCAGTTTTGATGAAGTAGAGAATGTTTGGCGTATCGTGCAGCACCGCGTCAGCGCGATTGGTGCCTAATTCCATGTAGGCGTTATCGATATTCGGGAACTGACGCAGGTCTTTGGTTTTGATGTTGGCTTTCGCGTAATCAACAGAACCGGTACCGCTCTTCACGGCTACCACTTTGCCGTCGAGATCTTTCACGCTTTTAATGTCGTTGTTGTTGGCTTTAACCATCACCAGCAGGCCGCTTTTGTAGTAGCCATCGGAGAAGTCGACCGCTTTTTTACGTTCGTCGGTAATGGTGATACCCGCCAGCGCCAGGTCGATATTTTTGGTCTGCAGCGCAGGGATAATGCCGCTGAAGTCCATTGGCTTCAGGGTGTAATCCAGCTTCAGTTCTTTCGCAATCGCGGCCCACAGATCGATATCAAAGCCGACGTACTTGTCGCCTTGTTTGAATTCAAACGGAACGAACGCCGTGTCAGTTGCCACAACCAGTTGCTTATCTGCGGCATGAGAAGAAACCGCGAAAGCCAGGGTGAGTGCAGCCAGTGAAACTTTAAACATAGACTTCATAGCATTTCCTTTTATATCCACGGGGCGATCCCCTGCGAGAACATTCGGCTTATGAAAGAATCGTGCCAACTTCACAATGCATTGTTTATTAACAAATAATGTGTTTTACCCTGCACGATATTGGCAGGATAAATGTCCATATGCACCATGAGAGGGCACCAAAGTGGTGCGTGATGTTGATGTTGTTAAGTATGGTGTTTTTTAGCGCAAACGTAGGGGATAAAACAATCTTTTATTAACGATTGTGTGAGGTGATTATTACAAATGATTTACTTTGGCGGGGTTTATGACCGTAGTTGCGCACTTTTCTGGTGCAATGCCCTTTCTGCGGGGGGCAGAAAGGGCATAGGATTGACTTATGGTTATTCAATATTCGCTTCAATGAACCACAGGAATTTATCCAGATCGCGGGAGGCGGCGGTGAAGATATCTGCGGTATCTTCATCTTTCGCTTCGCTAATCGCTTTACGAACGTCGTTTGCCACAATGGCATAGCGCTCAGCCAGTTCTTTCAGGTGATCCTGTACGCTGGTGATATCCAGCGGATAGCTTTTCAGTGGAGTCTGGGCGTTGATGACCTGGGTGGTACCCAGTGCGATACCGCCGAGCTGCACGGCACGTTCTGCCATGGTATCGAGGTGATCGGTTAACGCGGTACGGAAGCCGTCGAGCATCTCATGCACGGCAATAAAGTTGGCACCGCGCATGTTCCAGTGCGCCTGTTTGGTAATCAATGACAGATCGATAAACTGCAGAACCTGACGATTGAGTAACGCAACGGTGGCCTGTTTTTCACTGTCCGGAACGTCGTTACGCGTATAAAGAAGGTGGGCGTTTTTCGTTTTAACCAGTTTTGCAGTACTCATAGTCATATATCCTCTTGATTTATACACCGCTATAGGTTGGTGTATTTCGTCCTCATGAATTAACGAAAACAAGTATAGCACCGTCACCGGAACGGTATTTTCTGATTCTGCCTATAGGTATGATAGTGACGGCGATAATCGGTTAAAAATTATTATAAAACAATGAATTAAAAAATTATGGCAGTGAGGTTATATTTTTGTGGCGGATTTTATTGATATTAAATAAGAAATTATGCAATTCGAAAGGGTTATTATGCATAGTGGTGCGCACTATGCATAATATAAGAAAATTAGCCGACGTCGATCTCTTTAATTTTACTTTCCTGGCGCATGGTCAGCGTTGATCCCATTGAAGCAGCAATAATAGCGCCTAGCGCCAGCGTCTGGCTCAGGGTCAGCATTTCACCGAGAAAAACCATCCCGGAGAGCGCCGCCAGCGCCGGCTCCATGCTCATTAATGTACCGAAGGTTCGGGTCGGCAAACGCGTGAGTGCGATCATCTCCAGCGAGTAAGGCAGCGCCGTCGACAGGACGGCAATAGCCAATCCCAGCGGTAATATTGACCAGTGCCACAGGGCGTCCGCGGCCTGGAAAGCGCCCAGCGGCACAAAGACGATTGCCGCAATCAGTGAGCCCATTGCCACCGTCGCCGGGCCGTGCTCTTCCCCGGCGCGTCGCCCGCTCAGAATATAAACCGCCCAGCCAGCCCCGGCTCCTAACGCCAGCAGCGCGCCGGTCAAGTCGACGTGCGCGACGTCCTGACCGAGTGGTAGCAGGAACCACAGGCCAACGACCGCCAGAATCACCCAGATAAAATCGACCGCGCGGCGAGATGAAAAGAGGGCGACGGCCAGCGGGCCGGTAAATTCCAGCGCCACCGCAATGCCCAACGGAATACGCTGCAAGGACAAATAGAAGAGATAGTTCATGGCGCCCAGCGACAGTCCATAGAACAGCAGCGGTAGCCGTTGCGCTTTGGCAAAGCGAAGCCGCCAGGGTTTGAACACCACAACGAGAATTAGCGTACCGAGCGCCAGACGCAGCGCAGTCACACCAGGGGCGCCAACGAGTGGAAACAATGATTTAGCCAGCGATGCTCCGCTCTGGATAGAGACCATTGAGATAAGAATAACGAGTATGGGTAACCACGAAGGTACCTTGCGGAGCGAACCGGACATCTTTTTCCTGTCAGTTTTTGTCAAAAGAGGTAAAACCGGCAGTGTAATTGAAATAGTGCACTACGGTTGAGGGAATGTTGAAAAAAAAGTGTCATGGAACGAGTAGAATTTCTTTAGTCGAGAAGAATTTAGTCTGTCAAATTAGGAATTGTCTGGAAAAATCATCCCCGTTTTAACCTGCGTAGAAGTCATGCGTAAGTTAAAAAATCATTATTAATCAGATGGATGAATCATGATGGAAACAGAATGTTACATCATTGATGCCTTTAGACACCGTTAGGTCGAAAGAGTTTCTTAACAATTTTTGATATATTTAAAACTTAGGACTTATTAGAAGCACATTTGAGGTGGTTATTATGAAAAAAATCGCATGTCTTTCAGCACTGGCCGCTGTACTGGCTATCTCCGCAGGTACTGCTGTAGCTGCAACTTCTACCGTTACTGGTGGTTACGCTCAGAGCGATATGCAGGGCGTTGCTAACAAAGCGGGCGGTTTCAACTTGAAATACCGCTACGAAGCAGACAACAGCCCACTGGGTGTGATCAGCTCCTTCACCTACACTGAAAAAAGTGACACCCAGAACGGCGTGTACACCAAAGGTCAGTACTACGGCATCACTGCTGGTCCTGCTTACCGCATCAACGACTGGGCTAGCATCTATGGCGTAGTTGGTCTGGGCTATGGTAAAGCACAGGGTAACCAATTCCCTGAAACCAACAGCACCAGCGACTACGGTTTCTCCTACGGTGCAGGTCTGCAGTTCAACCCAATCGAGAACGTAGCTCTGGACGTATCCTACGAGCAGTCTCGTATTCGTAGCGTTGACGTTGGTACCTGGATCATCGGTGCAGGTTACCGCTTCTAATCACTTCGGTGATGTAAAAAGGGGTCTTGATGACCCCTTTTTTAATGCCTATTTTTCGTGAATTAACAGCCTGCTGCGATGTAGTCGCCGTTAGCGCTGATCGGAATCACCGTCAAAAAACAGGACGGTAGCAAAAAGCACCAGCATCACTCCTCCGGTAATTTTGACCGCCGGCATCACCCATCCGTGTTTTCCCGCGCCGCCAAAAAAGGCGACCGTCCGTTCACGCGCGTAGCGTACGGCGAGCGATAGCCCAAGAATCGACAGGGCGGTACCAAGCGCCATTGTCATTACCGCTACAATCCCCCAACTGACGATACCGAGCGCGTTGGCAAACATCAGAATCATAATCGCGCCGCTGCACGGCCGGGCACCAATTGCCAGAATTACGCCCAGCCGCGTTTTCCAATCACTTTCAGCAAGCGTAGCACCTACGCCATGATTTCCGCAGCCGCACTGTTCGTCGTGTTGGTGCAGCGGTTTGAGCGATGAGATAGCGAGTTTGCGTGGACGCAGGCTTTTCAGCGTCTGATAGATAACAAACAGCCCGAATGCACCAATCATCACCGCGCTGATTTTCTCGACGTACCAGCGGCTGGTACTGAGATCGCCTGAGGCCAGATTGAAGCCGACGGCCAGAATAAAAACAAAAGAATGGCGCTAATGCCCTGCATCAGACTGCCGATAAACGGCACCACGCGCGCGGCCAGAAGGCTCTCTTTGTTGGTGCTGAGATAGGTGGTGACGATAAATTTGCCATGCCCGGGCCCAATGGCATGCAGTACGCCGTAGAAAAATGCGCCGGTGAGTAACCAAAGACCGCCGCTGTATTCGTGGTTGTTTAACTGCAGCAGGTACATCACCAGATAACGGTGTAGGGTGATTTGCGTCGCCAGACACCACTGGATAAAGGCGTTCCAGTGGGTATGTAAGCTGAACGCGGTGGCGAGCAGAAGCAGCAGTAATAGCCCTGCGGTGGGAATACGCCAGTCACGGGTAAGACGTTGTGCAATCATCATCATGCTCGTGGTGAGAGGTCTTGAGATGAGTATAGTAATGCAACGTTGGGCGGGTTTGCTATCCGTCTACCTGATTAAGAGGTAAACGGATAGCCGGCGTGCGACAGGGGGAAGTTAGCTTTTGGGATCAAACAGATCCGTTTTCAGCGAATCGTAATCCACTTTTTGTAACTGAAAGTTGGTGATAAAGACCTTCCCGGCTTTTTGCGACGAGATAAAGCGGTATTTGGGTACGATCTCCTGCGTCTGAATCCCGGTCCACTGGGAGAAGAAGCTCAGGAAATCGTTGGCAGAACGGCGCGCCTTGATGACGTTGTGCTTTTTATCATCGCTGGATAGCACCATAAACGGCACCTGGAAGTTCTGCTGGTATTTATCATCGTGCGCCAGATACTGCACCGCTTTTCCACGCTCTTTAAAAGCCAGACCGTGGTCGGAGAAATAGACCATCGAGAAGCTATCGGTATTCCGGCGCAGCTGGTCGTAAAGCTGGCTGAGCAGGCTGTCGGTTTGCGTCATGCTGTAGAGATAGCATGATGTCTCTTTGGACTGCACGAACTGGGCATATTTGCCCTGGGTACGGTCGCAGGCCTGCGGGTGTGAACCCATCAGGTGCAGCACAATCAGCTGTGGCTGGCTGCGGGCGGTAGAAAGTACCTGGGCGGTCATTTTCAGCAGCGCCTCGTCGCGGGTGTTTTTATCCGCTTCGAAATCACCGCTTTTCAGGAAGTGCACTTCATCGGCGCGTTTGGCGATACTGGCAATGGCGGTATCGTACTCGCCAATTTGCCCCTGGTTTGAGAACCACCAGGTCTGGAACCCCGCGCGGTTGGCGAGAGTGACGAAGTTATCCTGATACAGTGGTTTACCGTCGACCACGCGGTTCAGAGTCAGCCCCAGCGATTTTTGCGTGGAACCGCTGGCGGCAACGTAGTTGGTGAACAAATTGCCATTGACCGAGCTGGCGAATGGGGTATTGTCCCAGTGGCCGCCAAATGCACCCAGCGCGTCACGGCGTGCGCTTTCACCAATCACCACCACATAGGTGTGATATTTCGGCTTCACGGCGAGCACGTTCCAGGTGTCTTTCATATTGGAAAGCTCAGCCATACGCTGCTGCTCGTCAATGACCTCGTTGTTGTTAACGATAATGTCTTTGACGAAGCGGAAAGCCGGGTAGCCGCTATCTCTAAGTTTAAATCCCCAACCATCAATCTTGTTTTGAATCGGCTGAACGAAGAAGACGCCGATGCAGAACAGCAGACACAGCGTTTCCATCACGCCCCAGCGCCCGATTTCTGTTTCTTTACGACGTACGGCAATCACGCCGAGCACGAAAATAAATAGGCCAACCAGGTAGCTATACCACGGGAAGATGGTGAAGATTTCCGTCGACTCTTCGACGTTGGTCGAGTGAAGCGCCAGCAGGGTGTTGAAGTTCGGTGCGCCGTAGGCCTGGCTGAACGGGAAATAGAGTGCGCCTACCAGAGAATAAACCCCCAGAATGACCTTCTGCGCTTTTGGCAAGGTGCGCCATAGCAGGTGCAGCACGCCGGTAAACGCCACCGCATACAGCAGGCTAAACGGATAACCTAACGCCAGGTTAATCAGGATCGATTGTAAAAAATAAAATCCCGTCCATGGGCTCAGGGCAAGCCCACGCGCAGCGAGGGTTTCTTTCAGGGTCAGGTTCATAGATAGCAACTATAAAAACGCCATGCGCATCCCCTGGCGTCAAGGGGTATTTATTGGCCAGACAGTGCGAGAAAAGGTGTTGCAGAGGTCGGGGCTGCAAGAAGATAAAGCGTGTGTATAGTTGGGTCAACTACTCATAACGAATTGTTTTGGGAGGGAGATTGCAAAACCAGAAAATAGTCGGGGTTTTTGGAGGCAAAAAGCCAGTTTGCCACCGAATTGTGACGGAAAAATGAAGCGGCGATGCGCTCGCCGCTTAGCGGGACGGAGTGTCCTGTTGCGGTTTGTTGTTGAACAGGTCGCAAATCATACCAATCAACATTAACCGGACTTTAAAAGGAGAGTGACTAAACACGCTGATACACCTCTTGAATTCGTTCATGGTTCCTCCTGCGATTTGACTCGTCTTTCCGTGATGAGCGTTTGCATTACGTACAGATATAGCACAGGCTATATTTTATAGCTATGGCTAAAACGTTAATTTTTTGTACTCGGGTCACAATCCATTACAATGGGCTCACTTGATATGACGCGTTCAGGCGTCACACAGATGAGGAAGTGCTATGAGCCGCCGCGCAGGTACGCCAACAACAAAAAAAGCGACGCAGCTGGTGAACGTTGAGGAACACGTCGAAGGGTTCCGTCAGGTGCGGGAAGCGCATCGTCGGGAGCTGATTGACGACTATGTTGAGCTGATTTCTGATTTGATCCGTGAAGTAGGGGAAGCGCGACAGGTGGACATGGCCGCTCGCCTTGGCGTATCGCAGCCAACGGTCGCCAAAATGCTCAAGCGTCTGGCGGGCGTAGGGCTGATTGAACAGATTCCATGGCGCGGGGTGTTTCTGACGCCGGAAGGGGAAAAGCTGGCGCAGGAGAGCCGCGAGCGTCATCAGGTGGTGGAAAACTTTCTGCTGGTGCTGGGCGTCAGCGCCGATACTGCCCGTCGTGACGCGGAGGGCATTGAGCATCACGTCAGCGAAGAGACGCTCGATATGTTCCGTCAGTTTACTCAGAAGCACGGGCAACACGCTGAATGAACCTCCCTTTTATACGGTCGCTGGCCCGCGACCGTTTTTTGCACCTGCTGATTATCGTCGGCGTTCTGCTGAGCTTTTTCGTTCCCTTCATGCCGTCAAGCTGGCCTGCGGCGATTGACTGGCACACCATCATTACCCTGAGCGGCCTGATGCTGCTTACCAAAGGGGTAGAGCAGAGCGGCTATTTTGATGTCCTTGGGCGCAAAATGGCGCGCCGCTTTGCCACCGAGCGGCAGCTAGCGCTGTTTATGGTGCTGGCGGCAGCGCTGCTCTCAACGTTTCTGACCAACGACGTGGCGCTGTTTATCGTGGTGCCGCTGACCTTAACGCTAAAAAAATGGTGCGCGTTGCCGATTAACCGGCTGATTATTTTCGAGGCGCTGGCGGTCAACGCCGGGTCGCTGTTAACGCCTATCGGCAACCCGCAGAACATCTTGCTATGGGGGCGCTCGGGCCTCTCATTTCCGGCGTTTACCCTGCAAATGTTGCCGTTGGCGCTGGCGATGATGGTCACGCTGCTGGTGCTGTGTTGGTTTTGCTTTCCGGCGAAAAAGTTACAGTTTCAAAGCAGTGATATCACGCCGTCCTGGCAGCCGCGTCTGGTGTGGAGCTGTCTGGGGTTCTACCTCGTCTTTCTCACCGCGCTCGAGATGAAGCAGGAGCTTTGGGGCCTGGTGATTGTGGCCGTTGGTTTTTTGCTGCTGGCAAGGCGCGTGGTTTTCGGCGTGGACTGGACGCTGCTGCTGGTGTTTATGGCGATGTTTATCGATGTCCATTTGCTTACCCAGCTTCCGGCGCTGCATCAGGTATTAAGTGGGGTGAGTGGGCTCTCTGACGCGCCATTGTGGCTGACGGCGATTGGGCTTTCGCAGGTCATCAGTAACGTTCCATCGACCATTCTCCTGCTCAACTACGTGCCGCCGTCGCTGCTGCTGGCATGGGCGGTAAACGTGGGGGGCTTCGGGTTGCTGCCCGGCTCGCTGGCAAACCTGATTGCCCTGCGCATGGCGGCGGACCGACGTATCTGGTGGCGCTTTCATCTGTACTCTATTCCGATGCTGCTGTGGGCAGCGGCGGTGGGGTACGGGCTGCTGTTGATCCTCCGCTGATCTTTCTCCCGGCGGCGCTACGCTTGGCCGGGAAAAACCCTCTCCGACTCACAAAAAACGATCTTCAGGCTTGCGTACTTTTTCGTCTTTGCGTTATATGACTAGTCATGAAATTTAAATGACTAGTCATATAGGAGCCGAACCATGAAACCATCACTGCCCGCCAACTTCCTCTGGGGCAACTCTGTTTCCAGCATGCAGACCGAAGGCGCCTGGAATGAAGGCGGCAAGGGGATGTCGGTCTACGATATTCGCGAACCGAAAGAGTTCGCCTCTGACTGGAAGGTGGCGACAGATTCTTATCATCGCTATGAAGAAGATTTTGATTTAATGAAAGACCTGGGCATGAACTGTTACCGCTTCCAGATTGCCTGGAGCCGCGTATGCCCAACCGGCGACGGTGAGTTCAACGAAGAGGGCATTGCTTTTTACGACCGTTTTATCGATGCGCTGATCGAACGCGGCATTGAGCCCATGATCTGCCTGTACCATTTCGATATGCCGCTGGCGATGGCGGAAAAATATAACGGCTTTACCGACCGTCGCGTGATGGAAGCGTTTATCCGCTACGGTAAGAAAGTGATCGACTGCTTTGGCGACAAGGTGACCTGGTGGCTGACATTTAACGAGCAGAATCTCTACCACATGCCGGAAACGTTCCTGATCTCCGGCTATATGCGCGGCGACAAAACCCTGCGCGAGCTTTATGAAATTCAGCACCACGTGATGATGGCCCACGCTCACCTCACGAACTACCTGCACGACACCAAACCGGGCAAGTTGATGGGCGGGATGCTGGCGCACGCCCAGGTTTACCCGGCCACCTGCAAGCCACGCGATGTCTTCTGCGCTCAGCAGCTTGATGAGTTCTTCAACCAGAACCTGCTGCGCGCCTTTGCGGGCGAGGGCTACAGCCCGGAAGTCATGCACTTCGTTAAACAGTCCGGCTTTGACGACATCTATCGTGAGGAAGATTTGGCGGTGCTGGCGACCATGAAAAACGACTACATGGCCTTTAGCTACTATGCCAGCCGCACGCTCAACAGCGACGCTATCCCGGAAGGCACGGCGGTGAACAACTATATGCTGTTTGGCGACACGCCGAACCCGTATCTGAAAGCCACTGAGTGGAACTGGCAGATAGACCCGCTCGGTTTTCGCAGTATCATTACGCGCTATTACAATGACTGGCGTCTGCCGGTGTTCCCGATTGAGAACGGCATTGGGGTGATCGAATCCTGGGATGGTGAAAACATCATCGAGGATGACTATCGCATTGCCTATCATCGCGACCATATCAACGCCATGAAAGCGTCGATGTTTGAAGATGGCGCAGAGGTCATTGGCTATCTCGGCTGGGGGCTGATTGATATTCTTAGCTCGCAGGGTGATATGCGTAAACGTTACGGTGTGGTCTACGTCAACCGTGAAAACCATGATTTGAAAGACCTGAAGCGTGTACCGAAGAAAAGCTATGAATGGCTGAAAAAAGCGATTCATAGCAACGGCGAAGAGATGTAACAACGGGAGTGGGTAATGGCGGCGAAATACATCGCGATAGCGCGGGAAATTAAAAAACGGATTATCAGTCGGCAGTATTCTGCCTCTGAACCATTACCCGATCAGTTTGCGCTGGCGGCGGAGTTTGGTACCAGCCGGATGACGATACAGCAGGCCATGCGCCAGCTGATCGTCGAAGGGCTGGTGTATACCCGCCAGGGGCAGGGCACGTTTGTGCGTAAGAATTTCCTGCAACTCTCCCAGTGGGACGTTCCCGGAACCGACTACTCCGGAGCGACGGAAACCTGGGAACATCTTGGCACCGTGGAAAGCCAGGTGATTCGCTTTGAACTGCGCTTCCCTACGGAAAAAGAGCAGGCTTCACTGCTGATTAACGCCGATGCGCCGGTCTATGATTTTGTGCGCCTGCGTCTGCTCAACGGCGAACCGCTGTCGCTTGATATCACCGTGATGCCGGTGTCGCTGGTGCCGGGGTTAAGCAAAACGCACCTTGAAAGTTCGGTGTTTCGCTATGTGCAGGAAAATCTGGGCCTGAAGATGATGGGATCGTATCGGGTGGTGCGGGCGATTAAACCCGACGCGCTCGATCAGCAGCATTTAAGCTGTGAACCCGGCGACCCGGTGCTGGAAGTGGAGCAGGTTATCTATCTGGATGACGGCACGCCGCTGGAGTACGCGCACTGCCACTATCGCTACGACCATGGCGGCATCGTGATAGTCAATAATGGATAAAAAAATGGCGGGTGATTAACCCGCCATTTTTGTTTTGTCGCCCGAACGATGTTCGTGTAGGCCCGGTAAGCGAAGCGCCACCGGGCAATGTCAGGCAATTAGTTCAGACGAACCGGCATACCGGAACGGTTTTTAACCGCCTGGTCAACGATGCTCTGGTCAACGTCAGGCTGGCTGGTCACGCTCTGCACGGCTTTAGTCAGCACAACCGGTACGGTTTCGCCACCTTCAAACTGCGCTTCGGTGGTGGACAGCGGGTTGTGAACTTCCATGAAGCGGCTGCCATCTGGTTCGGTCGTCACTTTCACAGGCTCATCAATGAACTGTACGCGCGTACCGACTGGCACGTTCTGGAACAGGAATTTGATGTCTTCGTTACGCAGACGCACGCAGCCGTGGCTCACTCGCAGGCCGATACCGAAGTTAGCGTTGGTGCCGTGGATGGCGTACAGACGGCCGATATACAGCGCGTACAGACCCATCGGGTTATCCGGGCCAGCAGGAACGACGGCTGGCAGCGGGTTACCGGCTGCGGCATATTCGGCGTGCATTTTCGCCGTTGGGGTCCAGGTTGGGCCCGCTTTCTTACGTTCTACTTTGGTGGTCCAGCTGATAGGCGTATCTTTGCCCAACTGGCCGATACCGATTGGCAGCACGATCACGGTGTTGGTGCCTTTCGGATAGTAGTACAGACGCATTTCTGCGCTGTTAATGACGATACCTTCATGCACGGTGTCCGGCAGGATCAGCTGCTGAGGGATGTTCAGCACGCTACCGCCTTTCGGCAGGTAGGTATCCACGCCAGGGTTAGCTTCCAGCATGTTAGACAGACCCATCTGGTACTGGGCCGCGAAGTATTCCAGCGGTTGCTTATTGTCTTCAGGGATCGTGATGACCTGATTCTGACCGACAATGCGGCTCCCATCGGTTGGCAGCGGATACGTAACCGCCGATGCCGTATTACAGAAGCCTACGACAGCAAGCGCCGCAGCGAAAAGCGTAGTTAATTTCATGTTCATGTTGTGCGAGGTATCAGTGCCATTACAGCGGTTGTTTGAGAATTCAGACTGTTGGTAGGAGCGCATTATATGTGCATTCCTTGTCGCAGGGAATTCGGATGTGTACGAAATCACATTTTTTTCACTTGAGTTACAGTTTAGTCACTGGCGAAGGCGGGCGCTTTTTATTCTCAATTGTGGCAGAATAGGCGGTTTGTCACATTCTTCAGGATACTCCCGTGTTAGTTACTAGCAACGTTACCATGCAGTTTGGCAGTAAGCCGCTGTTCGAAAACATCTCCGTCAAATTTGGCGGCGGCAACCGTTACGGCCTGATTGGCGCAAACGGGAGCGGCAAATCTACCTTTATGAAAATCCTCGGCGGCGATTTAGAGCCGACGCTGGGCAACGTTTCCCTCGATCCGAACGAACGCATCGGTAAGCTGCGTCAGGATCAGTTCGCCTTCGAAGAGTATTCCGTACTCGACACCGTTATTATGGGTCACGGCGAACTGTGGGAAGTGAAACAAGAGCGCGACCGCATCTACGGTCTGGCGGAAATGAGCGAAGAAGACGGCTACAAAGTGGCCGACCTCGAAGTGCTTTACGGAGAAATGGACGGTTACTCCGCGGAATCACGCGCCGGTGAACTGCTGCTGGGCGTGGGTATTCCGCTGGAGCAGCACTACGGTCTGATGAGCGAAGTCGCGCCAGGCTGGAAACTGCGTGTGCTGTTGGCGCAGGCGCTGTTCTCTAACCCAGACATCCTGCTGCTCGACGAACCAACGAACAACCTGGACATCGATACCATCCGCTGGCTGGAGCAGACGCTGAACGAACGCGACAGCACCATGATCATCATTTCGCACGACCGTCACTTCCTGAACATGGTCTGCACCCACATGGCTGACCTCGACTACGGTGAACTGCGCGTGTACGCCGGTAACTACGACGAGTACATGACTGCGGCGACCCAGGCACGTGAGCGTCTGCTGGCCGACAACGCCAAGAAAAAAGCGCAGATTGCTGACCTGCAATCCTTCGTTAGCCGCTTTAGCGCCAACGCTTCTAAATCTCGTCAGGCGACCTCTCGTGCCCGTCAGATTGACAAAATCAAGCTCGACGAAGTGAAAGCCTCCAGCCGTCAGAACCCGTTCATCCGTTTCGAACAGGAGAAAAAACTGTTCCGTAACGCGCTGGAAGTCGAAGCGCTGAGCAAAGGCTTTGATAACGGCCCGCTGTTTAAAAACTTCAACCTGATGATGGAAGTCGGCGAGAAGATTGCCATTATCGGTGCCAACGGCGTGGGTAAATCCACCATGCTGAAAACTCTGGTGGGCGAACTGACACCGGATAGCGGTACCGTGAAATGGTCCGAGAACGCTAGCATTGGTTACTACGCGCAGGATCATGCCGAAGATTTCGATAACGATCTGTCGGTGTTTGACTGGATGAGCCAGTGGAAACAGGAAGGCGACGACGAGCAGGTGGTACGTGGCTTCCTTGGCCGTCTGCTGTTCAGCCAGGACGATATCAAAAAGCCTGCGAAGGTGCTCTCCGGTGGTGAGAAAGGCCGTATGCTGTTCGGTAAGCTGATGATGCAGAAACCAAACATTCTGGTGATGGATGAACCAACCAACCACCTGGATATGGAATCTATCGAATCACTGAACATGGCGCTGGAAATGTATCAGGGCACCCTGATCTTCGTTTCCCACGACCGTGAGTTTGTCAGCTCACTGGCGACCCGCGTGATTGAAATTACCCCAGAGCGCGTGGTGGACTTCAGCGGCAACTACGAAGATTACCTGCGCAGCAAAGGTATCGACGGTTAATCCCGTATCGCATCCCGATGGCGCGAGTGCCATCGGGAGTTTTTGGCGACATAACTGCTAACAAACAATTCATCAACAATCTCTCGAAACCCCCGCCACACCATAATTCCTGCACAATTTTATGAAGAAATGACTCCCGCAGATTCATTGATGGCGGAAGAGGCGATGCAAGAATTCATGCTCTACACCAGCACGGACGACAGAACACTTTATCGTTACCAGATACGGCAGTGCGGCCCCGTTTTCTATATAACGATGAGTCGGATAGAAAACGACGTTGAAGTAGAACATTTTGGTACCCGGGTAGTTAGCAACATCACCCGCCAGGACGTGATTGAAGAGTGTCTGGCGCACTGTCGACGACGAAGTCATACCGAGGTCTGGCGGCGGCGAAAAGCGTTGCTGACCGGGGTGCGAAACTGGCTGGTGTGCAGCGTAGCGATGCTGACTTTTATTCGCCTGGCCATTGTCAAAAGTTAACCCTACCGCTCAACCCTTGAACGGAGCAGATGCTGATGATCATTATGCTGCTGGTGGTCAATGTCGTTTTGTACGGTGTGCTGATTGGTTTTTTGATTGCGGCGGCGTGAGAGACACACCGTTTGGGCTGGTAGGTTTAAACAAGCCGGACAGGGTAAACGGCTGCCCGGCGTTGAGCGATTATCGGTGGTGATGTATTACCGGAAGAGGAAAACCGTTGCTGGCGTCAGAGGGGCCGCTGAACGTCGCCGGGCCGTATGCCTGTGCGATAGAACCATCGTTGTCGTCGTCAGAGAAACGACTCAGTGCCGTGGTTTTCGTTTGAGGATTTTGCGCAGCGGTTTCCTGCAAAGGGCGCTCCTGGAAGGCCAATGCGCTGGTAGAGCTGAGCAGTAATGCCATTGCCATCGTGGTCACTATTTTCATACTTTTGGGTCCGCAAATTGAGAGGGCATTCTGAAGGTATAGCGAGCACAAAAAAAACGCCATGAGCGGTTACACTCATGGCGTGCTTTGTTACCAATGGAAAACAATCAGCGGTTTATCCACTCTTCAGCGGCGACGCCGTTAATCAGTAGCTGACGTTTTTCCCCGTCAGGCAGCGTCACCTTCAGCGCCTTCCACGCTGGACGATAATCGCCGCGCGCGTTGACCTTCAGGTCAATGGTACTGCCGGTGCAGACCATCTCCCATTCCAGCCACAGCGCGTTGCCCTGCTGGTATCCCCACGACTCACCGTCATCTTCAAACAGCAGGCCAGACGTGCTGCCCATGCCTTTCAGCGGGTACAGCTTGAGCTCGCGCTGCGTATCCTCGGCGGCGTTCACAAAGGTAATGCGCTCGCTCATTGGAATACCGGCCCCAGCGCGAACCAGCAGGGGTAGCTTCTCTAGCGGTGCATCGATAGTTATCCATTGGCCGCCGCTGAACCACTCACTGGTGTAAAAATCGTACCAGCCAGCCTCGTTATCCGGCAGCCAGACGCGGCGCTCGCGCTCGCCTTCTTCCACTACGCTTGCGACCAGAATATCGCGGCCGAGCAGGAAATCGTCGCACTCCGCAAAGGTCTGTTCATCGTGCTCGTGGTCGAGAAACGTTGGGCGCAGCATCGGTTCATCGTCGGCATGCGCCTGCCACAGCAGCGTGTAGAAATACGGCAGCAGGCGGTAACGCAGTTCAATCGCGCTGCGAATGGCTGGCGTAATAGCCGGGTACATCCACGGTTCGTTGACGGTATGGTCATCGTTCCAGGAGTGGATAGTAAAGCGCGGGTGCATTACGCCGTTTTGTACCCAGCGCACGAACAGTTCCGGGTCCGGTTTATCGCCGGAGAAGCCGCCAACGTCATGCCCGAGGTTGTAGAGGCCAGACAGGCTCATGCCCAGCCCCATGCGGGTGTTGTAGCGCAGGGTATCCCAGTTGGTGCGGTTATCGCCGCTCCAGGTCTGCACGTAGCGCTGCATCCCGGCGCAGCCGGAACGGGAAATCAGGTACGGACGCTTGTTCGGCGCAAAGCGTTGTTGGGCTTCCATTGAGGCGCGAATCATCAGCAGCGGCATCACCGGGCGAATATGCTTGATGGCAATCTCTTTGCCAAAGCCGTGGCAGCGCGCTTCGCCGTCCCAGACTTCAAACTCGTTGTTATCGTTCCAGGTCGAATCTATGCCCATCTCCAGCAGCTGGCTGGTAACGCCGTTCTGCCACCAGGCCACGGTCTGCGGGTTGGTGAAGTCGAGATGTGAACCTTCATCATCCCAGAAGCTGGAGCGCTCCGGGCCGTCGCTTTCGGAATCGCGAATAAACAGCGCCTGTTCCGCCACCTCGCCGTAGCGCGGGTGATCCTGCAACAGGCACGGCTTAATGTTCGCCGCCAGATGCAGACCGGCATCGTGGAACGCCTGGCTCATCACCTTCGGCTGCGGCACTTTGTCGTAGTTCCAGTTGAACACATAGCGCTTGCCGTTAATCGAGGTGTAGCCGGAAGAGAGCTGGAACGAGTCGCACGGAATGGCATGTTCGTCGCACAGGCGAATAAAGTTCATCAGCTGGTTTTGCGCATCCGGCGCGTCGGTGTAATGCATGGTGGAACCGCTGTAGCCGAGGCTCCATTTCGGTCCGAACAGCGTTTTACCGGTCAAGCGAACGAAGGCTTTGGTCACGTCGAGCACGCGCTCGCCGGTAAACAGGTAGTAATCGATATCCCCGGCTTCGGCCTGCCAGCGGCGGTAGGCGGTGTGATAGTTATCAATTTCGTTACCGAGATCCAGCCAGCAGCTACTGAGGTTGTCGTAAAACAGCCCGAAGCTCACGTCGTCGCGGCGGGTGATGGTAAACGGAATATGTTTGTACAGCGGGTCGGTGCTGACCGCGTTGTAGCCCATCGCGTCGAGGTTGCGCATTTCATAACGCTTGCCGCCACGCTGTAAATCCCCGGCTTTATCGCCAAGGCCATAAAAACGTTCATCTTTACGGCGGCTCTGATAGTGCGCCACGCCGTCGCCGTGGGCGTTGACCAGATAGGCGCTGGTCGGGCGGTCGTTCACCAGTGGCTGCCACTCTCCCTCGGGGTTACGGTAGTGCCATTCGATCCACAGCGGCTGGTGGACGGTGGCGCGTAGGGAGTCGGTTGTCACCGTTATGGTGTCGTCCTGCTGGCCCAGCGTCCAGGCCGGCAGGGTAAAGCCGCTGAGATCCTCACGGTCACGCCCTTCCCACGGCACATCCTGCGATGGGGCGATACTCCAGGTGCGATCCAGCGCCAGCTCGCCTTTGCGTTTTAACAGTACGCGGAACAGATTTTCTTCCAGCACGTACAGGCACAGGGTGTGCTGGCCGTCGACCAGCAGCTCGACGTGATGGGTTGACTGTTTTTGCAGGGTCCAGTTTTTCAGCGTTTTCATGTCTACATCCACTCTCAGGCGCGTTTTGCGCGACGTTCAGCAATAAAAGAAACCAGGAAGATGGCGCCAATCAGGTCGAAGAAACCCATGGCGATAAACAGCGGGTTGAAGCCGATTTTGTCGGCGGTCACCCCGATAATCAGGGAAAAGATGAAGCTCGCGATCCACGCGGCGGAGCCACGCATACCGTTCACGGTCGCCATCTGGCCTTTATCGAAAGACTCCACCACCAGCGCGCTCAGCATGCAGGAGATAATCTGGTGGCCGAAACCGCCAATCGACATCAGCACCACGGCGACGATAGGATCTTTAGTGAGCGCGACCACGGCGAGTGAGACCATCAGGAACGCGCCGGTCACGGAGCTTGCCACGGTGGAGTTAACGCGTGAGCAGCCAAACAGACGCACATACAGGCGGGTTAAGTAACCGCTGGCGACGCTACCGAGATCGGCGGCGAGGAAAGGCAGCCAGGCGAACAGGGCGATCTGCTTGAGATCCATGTTGTACTGCTTGGCGAAGTAGAGCGGCATCCAGAAGCTGAATACGGCCCAGGCCGGTTCCGCCATAAATGCCGGGATCGCGATGCCATAGAAGCGTTTGTTTTTGCCGACGGTTTTCAGCGCAGTGAGGAACGGCAGCTTGACCGGCGGCGCTTCGTTATCCTGGCGGATATAGTCCAGCTCGGCCTTGCCCAGGTTCGGGTGTTTGTCTGGGTTATAGTAGAACGCCCACCACAGCACGACCCAGGCAAGCGCCAGCAGACCGGTAAACATAAATGCGCCCTGCCAGCCGAAAGAGGCGTGAGCAAAGTAGATGATCGGCGGCGCCAGCATTGCGCCAATAGAAAAGCCTACGCCCGCCCATCCTGCCGCTACCGGGCGCTCGGATTTCGGGAACCATTCGCCAATCGTTTTGGCGTTTGCCGGGGTTGCCGCTGCTTCCGCGCCGCCCATGAAGAAACGCAGCAGCGCCAGATGTATCCAGTTTCCGGCCCCCGCATGCAGCAGACAGGCCAGCGCCCACAGGCTGGCGCAAATCATAAAGCCCAGCTTGAGGCCAATCACATCAATCAACCATCCGCACAGCGGCTGGAACAGGGTGTAGGCAATCTGGAATGCCCCGACTATCCACGAATACTGTTCGGTGGTGATCCCAAGGCTGGTTTTCAGCTCTGGGGCTAGAATGCCCAGCGAGTTACGGGTGATGTAGTTCACGGTCACGCCGAGTAAAAAGAGGACCAGCATCCACCAGCGCAGGTTTTTCACTACGCGGCGCGTTTTGCTGACGGCCATATCATTATTGATACCCTGGCTCATAGGGTTCTCCACAGGATGATGTAGGGGACGATGCGCCAACTGCGTGGGAGAGTTGTCACACCACTTTTATTAACGTTTTGATTGTTATCATTTTTGTTTTTGTTCACTTCCACCGTTCTTGTATGGAAGTTGTTCTACCAATTCACAGTAGGAGACAATAAAAGCGAGGGAAAGCGGGTTTTGTGCACGTTTTTTCATAACTGGTTGATATAGATTACGTACAAGCATTCAAAGCCCAGCAACATGCGGTTTTTATGTCATGAAAATTCTTTCATTTCTGAATTAGAGGCGGATCACATAATGGAAAAGAAACTAAAAATCGCGGAAATTGCCGCGCGAACCGGGCTCTCCGCCAGCACCGTTTCGCGGGTATTGGCAGGGAAGGCCAACACCAGCGAACGCGCCCGGGAAAAGGTGCTGGCTTGCGCCCGTGAGCTGGGGGTAATGGACGGCATGGCAGCAGGCCGCATGCTGTTGAACAACCTGATAATCTTCGCGCCGCCGCGGGCGTTTGATGAACGCTCGGATATCTTCTACTACCGCGTGATTCAGAGCATCAGCAAGGCGCTGGCGCCGCACGAAGTCCGTCTGCGCTATTGTCCGCTGGAAGAAAACGACAGCGATCCCGCGTTATTTCTCTCGCGCATGAATGAAGTGGAGACGCAGGCCGCCGTTTTGCTGGGCATTGACGATCCCCATATTCACGATCTGGCGGTCGATCTCGGCAAGCCCTGCGTGCTGATCAACTGCCGTGACGATCGCATGCGACTGCCTGCCATCGCGCCGGATCACCGTACGATCGGCGCATTTGCAGCCCGTTATCTGTTTGAAATGGGCCACCGCGAGGTGATGAACGTGATGTGTTTGCGCCGCTACACCATGGAGCAGCGGCTGGCGGGCATTAAAGAGTCGTGGCGGCAGCACAATCTCGTTTTTCAACACGAGCGTGATTTG
>NZ_JMPL01000010.1 GCF_000735365.1 Kluyvera ascorbata ATCC 33433
AAGAGACATTGATTTCAGCTTGATTACAGATTACATCGACATGCTAAAGCGTGTTGATAACAGAATTTGCCTGGCGGCTGTAGCGCGGTGGTCCCACCTGACCCCATGCCGAACTCAGAAGTGAAACGCCGTAGCGCCGATGGTAGTGTGGGGTCTCCCCATGCGAGAGTAGGGAACTGCCAGGCATCAATTAGTGAAGAAGCCCATCCTGACGGATGGGCTTTTTTGCGTGTGTGGAAAATGAAAGCGCGGTGGCGCACGCTGCCGGATGGCGGCGAAAACGCCTTATCCTACCTACTATTCTGTCCCTAACCACGCCACAATAAACGCCACTATTTCCTGCAAATTATTCAAATCCAACACCGGCACATCAACGTTTAGCCGAATATCGCTGGCGACAGCAATCGTATGTTCATCGATAGTCAACTCGCTCACTGCATGTCCGGCATCCTGGCGAAATAGCAGAATTTTGGCGACGGATTCATGCTTGAAGCCTTCAACCAGCACAAGATCCAGCTTCGATGCGTCCATCCTACTCACCAGAAAAGCCAGATCGAGCTCCTCTTCTTCCGGTGTTTCCGTCATCAGTGCCCAACGCTGTTTACTCGCCACCAGAGTCTGTGCTGCCCCTGCCTTACGGAGTTCATAGCTGTCCTTACCCGGCTTATCGACATCCATATTGTGATGAGTATGCTTGATGAGGCCAGGGCGAATCCCGAGCTGGCAAAGCTCAGGTATGAGCTTTTTCAATAGCGTCGTTTTCCCCGTCCCGCTCCAGGCGGCAATGGCCAACAATGGAATCATGATTTTTCCTGATTAAGCTGCAAATCTTCCGGCGTATTCATGTTGCGAAATGCCGCTTTCATGTCGCTAAAATCGACAGAATGGCCGCCAACCTGACGCATAAATACCATCACGCGGCGTTCGCCGCTAGTAAGATAATCTACGATCTGCGGGGCGAGACTGCGGTGGGCAAGCGCCACTGCAGGGTGATCGCGATCGCCATCATGCACCCAAACGACGGGCGCGTCATGACGTCCTGCCACCAGGCGTTCAACCAGATTATTGGGAATAAACGGCGTATCACAGGGGCAAAACAGAAACCACTCGGCGGTTCTCTGCTGCATAACCGATAACAGTCCGGCAAGCGGCCCTGGATAACCCGACAGCGTATCAGCAATGACCGTTAATCCACTCTGCCGATAGATATCCAGATTGCGATTAGCACTAATGACGACATCATTTACCTGCGAACACAGACAATCTGCAACGTGCTGCCACAATGGTTTACCGTTAAGCAGCATTAATCCTTTATCCTGACCGCCCATTCTTGAGGCTTTACCGCCTGCTAATACCACGCCGGTTATCTGGCTCTGTGCATTCACCGCTATCGCCTCTTTTATTGTGTGGTTTACCCTGCTAACGTGTCTCCATCAAGCGTAAGGAGCACGACCATGAAATGTAAACGTCTGAATGAAGTTATCGAACTCCTCCAGCCAGCCTGGCAGAAAGAGCCTGAGCTGAATTTACTGCAATTTTTGCAGAAACTGGCGAAGGAGTCAGGCTATGACGGCGAATTGGCCGATTTAACGGATGATATTCTGATCTATCATCTGAAAATGCGTGACTCGGCCAAAGATGCGGTCATTCCGGGTATTCAGAAAGATTATGAAGAAGACTTTAAAACCGCGCTGCTACGCGCTCGCGGCGTAATAAAAGAGTAAAAGGTTGTAAGCAGAGCCACTCAAATCACTGTGAAATGATATCCTGAATCATTCGTATCGTTATCGGATGTCAGGATGAACGACAAGGCTTTCACTTTCCAGACTCTCCACCCGGATACCATCATCGATGCCCTATTCGAGCAGGGTATCCGGGTTGATTCTGGACTTACCCCTCTTAACAGCTATGAGAACCGGGTTTATCAGTTTCAGGATGAAGATCGTCGCCGCATGGTGGTGAAGTTCTATCGTCCGGAACGCTGGTCAGCGGCGCAGATTCTTGAAGAACATCAGTTCGCGCTTGAACTGGTTCAGGATGAAGTTCCCGTTGCGGCACCTATCGTTTTTAATGACCAGACGCTGCTAACTCACGAAGGCTTCTATTTTGCCGTCTTCCCTAGCATGGGCGGTCGCCAGTTCGAATCCGATAATCTGGATCAGATGGAGTGGGTTGGGCGCTATCTTGGGCGTATGCACCAGACGGGCCGCAAATCCCGCTTTACCGCGCGTCCTTCTATTGGTGTTAAAGAGTATCTCATTGAACCCCGAGCCCTCTTTGAGCATTCGGCGCTCATTCCTGCTGGTTTAAAAGACCGTTTCCTGAAAGCGACCGACGATTTGATCGATGCGGTTATGGGGCTATGGCACGGGCGTTTCGATGCCTTGCGCTTACACGGTGACTGCCACGCTGGAAATATTCTCTGGCGCGACGGCCCGCTGTTTGTCGATCTCGATGATGCGCGCAACGGCCCTGCAGTCCAGGATCTCTGGATGTTGCTTAACGGCTCTCAGGCAGAGAGACGTATGCAGCTTGAAACCATCGTTGAGGCTTACGAAGAATTCAGCAGCTTTAATTCAGACGAATTGGCGCTGATTGAGCCTTTACGTGCAATGCGGTTGGTTTATTATCTTGCCTGGATTATCAGGCGTTGGGATGACCCTGCATTTCCGAAAAATTTTCCCTGGTTAACCGGGGAAGATTTCTGGCATCGGCAGATCGCAACTTTTATAGAGCAGGTGAAGGTTCTACAGGAACCCCCTCTTCAGTTAACGCCAATGTATTAATTCGACACAGTCAGGAGAGAGTGAGTTATGAAAAAGGTTTGGCTTGCGCTGGCAGGTATGATTCTGGCATTCAGCGCATCCGCTGCTCAGATTACCGACGGCAAACAATACGTTACGATTGATAAGCCGGTTGCAGGTGAGCCGCAGGTGCTGGAGTTCTTCTCCTTCTACTGCCCGCATTGCTATCAGTTTGAAGAAGTTCTGCACGTTTCTGACAACGTGAAGAAAAAGCTGCCGGAAGGCACTAAAATGACCAAATACCACGTTGAGTTCCTGGGCCCATTGGGCAAAGACCTGACTCAGGCGTGGGCGGTAGCGATGGCGCTGGGCGTTGAAGATCAGATTACTGCACCGATGTTTGAAGCGGTACAGAAAACCCAGACCGTGCAGACCGTTGCAGATATCCGTAAAGTCTTCACCGACGCTGGCGTGAAGGGCGAAGATTATGACGCCGCCTGGAACAGCTTCGTGGTGAAATCTCTGGTCGCGCAGCAGGAAAAAGCGGCAGCCGATCTGCAGCTGCAGGGCGTGCCAGCAATGTTTGTTAACGGCAAATACCAGCTGAACCCGCAGGGCATGGACACCAGCAATATGGACGTCTTTGTCGCTCAGTATGCTGATACCGTAAAACAGCTTGTTGAGAAGAAATAAAAAAGAAAACGCCGGTCAATGACCGGCGTTTTTGTATTCTGCTTTGATGTCTGTAATCTGATGATCTTTCTCTTCCCACAGCGCATTCAGCCATAGCTGGAAGCGTCGCTTAAAGTTCTTATCTCCCACGTAGTCACCATGCATCTCCGGGTCAATCGGACGCAGATTCACACGAACCACAATGCGCGTCAGTTTACCGCTGAGCATATCGTAGAACGGTGTCTTATCGTTTTCCGGGTAGCAGAGCGTCACGTCGAGCAGCTTATCAAACTGGGTGCCTAACACGTTCAGCGCCATCGCAATACCGGCAGCTTTTGGCGGCAGCAGGTTTTGATAGGGCGAACGGGTTTGCAGGCGCTTTTCAGGCGTAAAGCGTGAGCCTTCGACAAAGTTGACGATTGTTGTTGGGTGCGCGCGGAATTTCTCGCAGGAACGGCGAGTCGTTTCTACATCTTTACCGCGGCGTTCCGGGTGGCGAATCAGATAGCTGCGTGAATAACGGCGCATAAATGGCATATCCAGCGCCCAGCATGCCAGCCCCATGAAGGGCACCCAGGCCAGCTGCTGCTTGAGGAAGTATTTGTTCATTGGGATATGCTTGCGGAAGATCACGCATAGCACCACGATGTCTGCCCAGCTGTGGTGGTTGCAGATAAGCAGGTACCAGTTCTTTTTATTGAGCGTCTCGAGCCCTTCAATATCCCACTTGAGCCAGGGGTTGAGATGCAGCAGCGCTGCCAGCCCTTCACACCAGCAGTACATCATAAAGTTGCAGAATACCGAGACGGAACGCCAGATCACCGGTACCGGTAAAATCAATTTAATAATGCCGGCGAGAATAATCGGTATTGAGCACAATATGGTCAATAAAATGGTGAGTGCGATACTGATGGGCAACGTTATCGCGGCGAGCAATCTCGACATAGTTTGTTTATTCAGATAGTTAGTTATTTAACGTGCGTATATAAAAGAGCACAAGGGGATGATTTTAACAGAAAACGCGCCAAATGACGGGTCTTACCGGAATAGAAAAATGGTCATAGTGTCTATCCACACTGTGTGAATTACCACCAGATCGCTCTCACTAACCTTGATCTTTAGTTAACTAATTGAAATTATTTAGATAATTTTTACTTTATCGCTGGTTACATATCATTTGTTATCAGTAAAATAAAACTATTCACAAACTTATCCACAATTTGTTTTGCGTGCGATCGCGAGGATCTGCAAATCTTTTCGCGTTATTTTGGCGAAAAACTCATGTTTTCATGCCGTATGTGGCATCCTTTACCCATAATCTGATAAACAGGCACGGAAATTATGGTTCAGATCCCTGAAAACCCTCTCATCCTCGTTGATGGATCTTCTTATCTCTATCGGGCATATCACGCATTCCCACCGCTGACGAACCGTGCGGGAGAGCCGACAGGCGCGATGTACGGCGTGTTAAACATGCTGCGCAGCCTTATCCTCCAGTATCAGCCAACCCACGCCGCAGTGGTATTTGATGCGAAGGGAAAAACCTTCCGTGACGAATTGTTTGAAGACTACAAATCCCATCGCCCGCCAATGCCGGACGATCTGCGTGCGCAGATTGAACCGCTGCACACTATGGTGAAAGCCATGGGACTTCCGCTGCTGGCCGTCTCTGGCGTTGAAGCGGATGACGTGATCGGCACGCTGGCGCGTGAAGCTGAAAAAGCGGGCCGTCCGGTGCTCATCAGCACCGGGGATAAAGATATGGCGCAGCTCGTCACACCGGGCATTACGCTTATCAATACCATGACCAATACCATTCTTGGCCCGGATGAAGTCGTGACCAAATACGGCGTGCCGCCGGAGCTGATTATTGACTTCCTCGCGCTGATGGGCGACTCCTCGGATAACATTCCGGGTGTGCCGGGCGTGGGTGAAAAAACCGCGCAGGCGCTGCTGCAAGGGCTGGGCGGCCTGGATACGCTCTACGGTGAACCGGAAAAAATCGCCGGGCTGACCTTCCGTGGCGCGAAGACCATGGCGGCGAAGCTTGAGCAGAACAAAGATCTGGCCTACCTCTCCTATAAGCTGGCGACCATCAAAACGGACGTTGAGCTGGAGCTGGGCTGTGAGCAGCTGATTGTTGCGGAGCCTGCGGCCGATGAGCTGTTAACGCTGTTCAAGAAATACGAATTTAAGCGCTGGATCACCGACGTAGAGTCCGGCACCTGGATGCAGGCCAAGGGCTCGAAACCAGCCGTTAAGCCTGCTGGTAAAGCCGCCGACGTTGAAATTGAGGTTGAAGTTGAAGAAACGGCAGCCACATTGTCATCCGAAAACTATGTCACCATTCTCGATGAAGCCACGCTGGTAAGCTGGATTGAGAAGCTGAAAAAAGCACCGCTGTTCGCTTTCGATACCGAAACCGACAGCCTGGACAATATCTCTGCCAATATGGTGGGGCTGTCGTTTGCGACCGAGCCGGGCATCGCTGCCTATGTGCCAGTTGCGCATGATTACCTCGATGCTCCAGACCAGATCTCCCGGGAACGCGCACTGGAACTTCTCAAGCCGCTGCTGGAAGACGAAAAGCTGCTGAAGGTTGGCCAGAACCTGAAATACGACCGCGGTATCCTTGCTAACTACGGCATCGAACTGCGCGGTATCGCCTATGACACCATGCTGGAGTCCTACACGCTGGATAGCGTTGTCGGGCGTCATGATATGGACAGCCTCTCTGACCGCTGGTTAAAACACAAAACGATCACTTTTGAAGAGATTGCCGGCAAAGGTAAAAACCAGCTGACCTTCAACCAGATTGCATTGGAAGAAGCCGGTCGCTATGCGGCGGAAGACGCCGATGTGACGCTCCAGCTGCACCTGAAGATGTGGCCGAAGCTGCAGAAGCATGAAGGGCCGCTGCGCATCTTTAACGAGATTGAAATGCCGCTGGTGCCGGTGCTGTCACGCGTTGAGCGCAACGGCGTGAAGATTGATCCTGCTGTATTACATGCGCACTCGCAGGAGATTGCTAAGCGCCTGGTAGAGCTGGAGCAAAAGGCTTACGAAATTGCCGGCGAAGAGTTTAACCTCTCCTCGCCGAAGCAGCTGCAGACCATTCTGTTTGAAAAGCAGGGCATCAAGCCGCTGAAGAAAACGCCGGGCGGCGCGCCGTCGACATCGGAAGAGGTGCTGGAAGAGTTGGCGCTCGACTACCCGCTGCCGAAAGTGATTCTGGAGTATCGTGGTTTGGCGAAGCTGAAATCGACTTATACCGATAAGCTGCCGCTGATGATCAACCCGAAAACTGGCCGTGTTCATACCTCCTATCACCAGGCGGTCACCGCAACCGGGCGTTTGTCCTCAACCGATCCAAACTTGCAGAACATACCGGTGCGTAATGAAGAGGGGCGCCGTATTCGCCAGGCGTTTATTGCCCCTGAAGATTACCTCATCGTCTCTGCCGACTACTCGCAAATCGAACTGCGCATTATGGCGCACCTGTCTCGCGATGAAGGCCTGCTGAAAGCATTTGCCGAAGGTAAGGATATCCACCGCGCCACCGCGGCTGAGGTATTTGGCCTACCGCTGGAAAGCGTGAGCAATGAACAGCGTCGCAGCGCTAAGGCGATTAACTTCGGCCTGATTTATGGCATGAGCGCCTTCGGCCTGGCTCGCCAGCTTAATATCCCGCGTAAAGAAGCCCAGAAATATATGGACCTCTACTTCGAGCGTTATCCTGGCGTGCTGGACTATATGGAACGCACTCGCCAGCAGGCTAAAGAGCAGGGCTATGTTGCCACGCTCGACGGTCGTCGCCTCTATCTGCCGGACATCAAATCCAGCAACGGCGCTCGCCGTGCAGGTGCTGAACGTGCGGCGATTAACGCCCCGATGCAGGGAACCGCTGCCGACATCATCAAACGCGCGATGATTGCGGTGGATAAATGGTTAGAAAGCGAGAAACCGCGCGTCCGTATGATCATGCAGGTACACGATGAATTGGTCTTTGAAGTGCATAAAGACGATCTGGATGCGGTATCGAAGAAGGTGCATGAATTAATGGAAAACAGTACGACTCTGGACGTGCCATTGCTGGTGGAAGTCGGCAGCGGTGAAAACTGGGATCAAGCTCATTAAGTATCCGATGAATAACGCTCTTTTTTGTAAGTAAGCAACATAACTTATCTAGTTTTGTGATGAACATTAGAATTCGTTATGTAACAAATGAAAAAAACTACAAAAAGTGCTTTCTGTACGGGGTAAAAAAGAGTAGAGTTAATCTCGTAGGGTACAGAGGTAAGATGTTCTATCTTTCAGACCTTTTACTTCACGTAATCGGATTTGGCTGAATATTTTAGCCGCCCCAGTCAGTAATGACTGGGGCGTTTTTTATTGGGCGAAAGAAAAGTTTTCGTCACGATAAATTTAAAAGATATTGAGTTAAATCAGCGGGATGTAGCGAGCCCGGAACAGGGCGCAGCGCGCCGCTATCCGGGATAAATGCGGGGGGTTACTCTTCTGCTGCTTCGACTTCTTCCTGTGGAGGAATGTCGTTAAACCAGCTATCCAGCTTCTGGCGCAGCTTATCAACACCCTGCTTTTTCAGTGAAGAAAAGGCTTCAACCTGCACGTCGCCGTTAAAGGCCAGCGCCGCTTCACGAACCTGGTTCAGCTGCGCTTTGCGCGCGCCGCTTGCCAGCTTATCCGCCTTCGTCAGCAGTACCAGTACCGGAATCTCACTCGCAACAGCCCATTCGATCATCTGCTGGTCGAGATCCTTCAGCGGATGACGGATATCCATCAGTACCACTAATCCTTTCAAACACAGACGCTTCTCCAGGTATTCACCCAGCGCACGCTGCCATTTGATTTTCATCTCTTCCGGAACCTGCGCGTAGCCATAGCCCGGCAGGTCGACCAGACGTTTGCCATCGGCGACTTCAAACAGGTTAATCAGCTGAGTACGGCCGGGCGTTTTTGAAGTACGTGCCAGGCTTTTCTGGTTGGTCAGCGTATTCAGGGCGCTGGATTTCCCCGCGTTAGAACGGCCAGCAAATGCCACTTCGATTCCGGTATCGGAAGGTAAGTGGCGGATATCAGGCGCACTGGTCACAAAGTGCGTCTGTTGATAATTCCAGTTAGTCAAAACGGTCATCTCCGTTAAATAAGGCAATGTGGGCGATTATACCCGATCGGCAAAAAAAGACTGGTTTTCCTCGTTGAGCATCGACTGTAAGACGATGCCCCTTCGTTTGTAAGACATTTGCCATTGCTACTATGCGAAATTTAGGAGAAAACGGAGGCGACATAATATTCAAACTATTTGGAATCATATAGTTAATGTTGGGCAATATTCTGAATTGTTCATCTTCCACCGTTTCGTTGCTTGTTAGTTTAATCCAACAAGGTAAAGTAGCACGCATCGGCAAGGGAGCCGGAAGGAATTCAGACTCAGGATGAGCGGTCAGGAACGCCAGGAGGCGAAGACCGAAGGAATTAGCCAGGAAGGCGAACGTCTGGAGACGTTGAACACGGATAAGGACCATAACAGGGACTGTTATAGAGCTAACGGATAGACAGGGCGCGTTGAGAGCCAACATGGAATGTATAACCCGTAGAGGGTTGTGAGTCAGGAAAAAAGGCGACAGATTACTCTGTCGCCTTTTTTCTTTGTTTGCTTTCTGCTAGATTCCGGCTCAATTCTATACTGAATAAAACGGCTTAAAGACAGACATCATGAAAAAACCAACCTCTGCACCGCGCAGTAAAGCTCCGGGCAAACAGCGCCGTAAAACGCGCGAAGAACTGGACCTGGAAGCTCGCGAACGTAAAAACGATAAAAAGCACCGTGGTAACGCGGCAGGTAGCCGTGCGACTGGCTCTAACGGTGCATCCGGCTCCAATAAGCAAAAGCAGCAAAAAGATCCTCGTATTGGCAGTAAAAAACCAATTGCGCTGGGCGTTACTGACGCACCGGTCGTTAAACAGCCCAAACCGAAGAGCGAGAAACCTATGCTTTCACCGCAGGCCGAGCTGGATATGCTGGAGAGTGATGAGCGCCTGGATGCGCTGCTGGAACGTCTGGAAAATGACGAAACCCTGACTGCTGAAGAGCAGAAATGGGTCGACGCTAAACTGGATCGCATCGATGAACTGATGCAGCAACTCGGCCTCTCTTACGATGATGACGAAGAAGAAGAGGAAGAAGAGGGCAAGGAAGACATGATGCGTCTGCTGAGAGGCGGAAACTAACGTTTGCACCCGATTGGCTTGCCAGTCCTGCTTATAACCCTTTTGGTTGTATGTTATCTGGTGTGGTTATTCGTTAAACTACGACGGTTGTCGCGGCGTCAAAAGTGGCTGCGCAACCGGCTGTTGCTCCGAAATGGAGCCAGACCGGCACGCCGTCGTCGTTTTCGACACCATCGGAAGGAGTGAGCATGTCTGAGCAGTTAATCGACTGGGATCTGGCCCTGATCCAGAAATATAACTATTCCGGGCCGCGCTATACCTCGTATCCCACCGCACTGGAATTCTCTGACGCCTTTGGCGAGCCTGAGTTTCACCACGCCGTCGCGCGTTACCCTGAGCGTCCGCTGTCGCTGTACGTGCATATTCCGTTCTGCCACAAGCTCTGCTATTTCTGCGGCTGCAATAAAATCGTCACCCGCCAGCAGCATAAAGCTGACCAATATCTTGATGTGCTGGAGCAGGAAATCCGCCAGCGCGCGCCGCTGTTTACCGGCCGTCACGTCAGCCAGCTTCACTGGGGCGGCGGTACGCCAACCTATCTGAACAAGGCGCAAATTAGCCGCCTGATGACGCTGCTGCGCGAGCATTTTCACTTTGATGCCGATGCTGAAATCTCTATTGAAGTTGACCCGCGCGAAATTGAGCTGGACGTTATCGACCACCTGCGCGCCGAGGGCTTTAACCGCCTGAGCATGGGCGTACAGGACTTCAACAAAGAAGTGCAGCGGCTGGTGAACCGTGAGCAGGATGAAGACTTTATCTTTGCGCTGCTCAACCACGCGCGCGAAATTGGCTTCACCTCGACCAATATCGACCTTATCTACGGCCTGCCGAAGCAAACGCCGGAGAGCTTTGCCTTCACGCTGCAGCGCGTCGCTGAGCTGAATCCCGACCGTTTAAGCGTGTTTAACTACGCGCACCTGCCGACGCTGTTCGCCGCGCAGCGCAAAATCAAAGATGCCGACCTGCCGTCGGCACAGCAAAAGCTGGATATTTTGCAGGAAACCATCGGCTCTCTGACGCAGGCAGGCTACCAGTTTATCGGTATGGACCACTTTGCTCGTCCGGATAACGAACTGGCCGTGGCCCAGCGTGAAGGCGTGCTGCATCGCAATTTCCAGGGGTATACCACTCAGGGTGATACCGACCTGCTGGGTATGGGCGTATCGGCGATCAGCATGATTGGCGACTGCTATGCGCAGAACCAAAAAGAGCTGAAACTCTATTATCAGCAGGTTGCCGAGCAGGGTAATGCGCTGTGGCGTGGCATCGCGTTAACCCGCGATGACTGTATTCGTCGCGATGTGATCAAAGCGCTTATCTGTAACTTTAGCCTCGATTTCACGGCGATAGAAACGCTGTGGGCGCTGAAATTCAGCGACTACTTTGCCGAAGACCTGAAACTTCTGGCACCGCTGGCGCAGGATGGGCTGGTGGATGTCGATGATAAAGGGATTAAGGTGACGGCGAAGGGTCGCCTGTTAATTCGTAATATCTGTATGTGCTTTGATGCCTATCTGCGGCAGAAAGCGCGGATGCAGCAGTTCTCGCGGGTGATTTAGCGTTGATATTGCCCGGCGGCGCTACGCTTACCGGGCCTATAGGCCGGATAAGCGCAAGCGCCATCCGGCTTAGCTAAACAGCCCAACCAGCGCGGCACACAGCACGGCAGCAACGGCCGTCTGTGGTGAATGACCGGCGGCGCCGCTTGAAGCCAAATTAATCAATGATTCAAACATTATCGTCCCCTCGAATTTGCGGGCTGAATAATACTGAACTCATCGGAACAGTAAAGTATAAAATTGCAGCAATTTGCGCGAATCGAGCAATATTTACACTTCACGTTGGCCTTACTCCATTCCTAACTCTTTCAGCTTACGCGTCAGGGTATTGCGACCCCAGCCCAGCAGGCGAGCCGCTTCCTGTTTGTGTCCCTGCGTGTATCGCAGCGCGGTGGTCAGCAGCGTACGCTCCATCTCCGGCTGTGCTTCGGAAAGCAGGTTTTGATGACCGGATCGCAGCGCGCGGTCGGCCCATTGCGCCAGCAGCGTTGCCCAGCTATCCGGCAGCGAGGTTGCCGTGGTGCTGTCCGGCATGCTGGCTTCAAACAGCTCGCTCGGAAGGTCCTGAATCAGCACCTCTTGCCCGGCGGCCATCACCGTCAGCCAGCGGCAGGTGTTTTCCAGTTGGCGCACGTTGCCCGGCCAGGCCAGACGCGTTAACGCCGCTTCGGTTTCCGGGTGCAGCAGCTTGGCTTCAACGCCCAGCTCGCGCGCGGCAACCTGCAAGAAGTGGTGCGCCAGGCGAGGAATATCTTCCCGACGCTCGCGCAGCGGCGGCAGATGGACGCGAATGACGTTCAGACGGTGGAATAAGTCTTCGCGGAATTTGCCTTCCTGAACGCGTTGTTCGAGGTTCTGGTGCGTTGCCGCGATGATGCGCACGTCGACCTTCACCGGCGCATAGCCGCCCACGCGGTAGAACTGGCCGTCGGCCAGTACGCGAAGCAGACGGGTCTGGACGTCCATCGGCATATCGCCGATTTCATCGAGGAACAGCGTGCCGCCGTCGGCCTGCTCAAATCGGCCCTGACGAACGGTATTGGCACCGGTAAACGCCCCTTTCTCATGACCAAACAGCTCGGACTCAATCAGGTCTTTTGGAATGGCCGCCATGTTGAGCGCGATAAACGGCGCTTTGACGCGAGGACTATGGCGATGCAGCGCGTGGGCCACCAGCTCTTTACCAGTACCGGACTCGCCGTTAATCAGCACGCTGATAGACGAACGTGAGAGACGACCGATAATACGGAACACATCCTGCATCGCTGGTGCTTCACCAATGATATCGGTGGTCGGGTCATTGACCTGCACGTTGCGCGGCTGCTGCTGCTCCTGGTAGTGGCTAATCGCCCGCTCTACCAGTGCTACGGCTTCATCGATATCAAACGGTTTTGGCAAATAATCAAAAGCGCCTTGTTGATAGGCACTAACGGCGGCATCCAGGTCTGAGTGCGCCGTCATTATGATGACCGGAAGCATCGGATGGCGCTGCTTGATTTGTGTTAACAGCGCCAGACCGTCCATACCGGGCATGCGGATATCGGACATCAGCACGTCAGGCGTTTTGGTGGCCAGCGCATCCAGCACCTCTTTTCCGCCTTCAAACGTGGTGCAGGTTAACCCTGCGCCGGTGAGCGCGCGTTCAAGCACCCAACGGATGGAGCTATCGTCATCAACGACCCAGACTATCCCTCGTTGCATAAACACACCTTATTTTTTGATTGGCAGGAAAACCGAGAACTCGGTATGGCCTGGCCAACTGGTAAATTCAATTTTGCCGGAGTGCTGATCGATAAGGCTGCGCGCTATCGACAGACCCAGCCCGGTGCCGCCTTCGCGGCCGCTGACCATTGGGTAAAACAGCGTATCCTGCAAATGTGATGGAATACCGGGGCCGTTATCTTCGACATCAATTCTGGCGGCCAGCCGATAACGCACGCCGTGCAGCGTTAACTGGAATGCGGTGCGGGTGCGCAGGACAATTTCGCCCCCTTCCGGGCCAAGCGCCTGCAGTGCATTTCGCACGATATTCAGCAGAACTTGCTCGATTTGGTCTGGATCGTGCGGAAGTTCCGGCAAACTTGGGTCGTAATCACGCACCAGCGTGACGTTCTCCGGCAGTTCCATAGAGACCAGCTTGACGACGCGCTCAGCCACTTTATGAATGCTCTCGGTGATATGCGTACCGGGATGCTGTGGGCCAAGCAGGCGGTCGACCAGATTACGCAGGCGGTCGGCCTGCTCAATGATGACGTTGGTGTACTCGGTCAACGCCGGGTCAGGCAGTGCCTTACTGAGTAGCTGTGCAGCGCCGCGTAAGCCACCCAGTGGGTTTTTAATCTCATGGGCGAGCCCTCGTACCAGATCGCGCGCCGCGATTTGCTGAGCGTGCTGGAGCTGCTCCTGGCTGAGGCGGCGTTGGTTATCCATTGGCGCCATTTCCAGCAGAATAAAACCGTCTGGCAAACGCTGTGCGGTCAGCGAAAGAATATGCGAGCGTCCGTCAATCACCAGCGTCACTTCGTTATCGGTAAACCCCTGACCCGTTTGCAGGCTCTCCTGCATCAAGCCAATGTTCAGCGAGAAATAGCTTAGAAGCTCGGGTAAAGGCGTACCAAAGAGTTTGCGCGCGCTCTGCGCCAGCAGCTGCTGTGCAGCAGGGTTCGCATAGTGAACGGCGAGGTCATCATCGACCAGTAAAATACTGTTGATTAACGAATTAAGGATCTGCCCAGCATCGGGCAGTGCGCCTGTTGCCATTTAGCAGTCTCCTGAAAAGGCTTGCACCATTTTAGTGCAGTATAGCTTTTTACGAGTAAAAAGCGCGAGATATCAGGTTGTTGGTGGAGAAAAAAGCCCATCCTGAGATGGGCTGAAAGTTTCCACGGCAACTTAATTCCAGGGAGTGCGCCAGAACCCAAGGGCAATGGCGCCGCTACAGCTGGAAAGTACAACTCAAAATACGATTAGACGCTGTAGTACAGTTCGAACTCAACCGGGTGCGGAGTCATACGTACGCGGTCGTTTTCTTCGGTGCGCAGCGTGATGTAAGCGTCGATAGCTTCATCAGTGAACACGCCACCTGCAGTCAGGAACTCGCGGTCAGCATCGAGAGCCTGCAGCGCTTCTTCCAGAGAGCCAGCAACCTGTGGGATCTCTTTCGCTTCTTCTGGCGGCAGGTCGTACAGGTTTTTGTCCATGGCTTCGCCAGGGTGGATTTTGTTCTTGATGCCGTCAAGGCCTGCCATCAGCAGTGCTGCGAAGCACAGGTATGGGTTAGCTGCTGGGTCCGGGAAGCGCACTTCGATACGACGCGCTTTCGGAGAAGCAACAACCGGGATACGGATGGATGCAGAACGGTTACGGGCAGAGTAAGCCAGCATTACCGGTGCTTCATAACCTGGGACCAGACGCTTGTAGGAGTTGGTGGTCGGGTTAGCCAGGGCGTTGATAGCTTTAGCGTGTTTGATAACACCGCCGATGTAGTGCAGTGCTTGCTCGGACAGGCCAGCATATTTGTCGCCGGAGAACAGGTTTACGCCGTTCTTGGACAGGGACATGTGGCAGTGCATGCCGGAACCGTTATCGCCAAACATTGGTTTTGGCATAAAGGTCGCGGTTTTACCGAAGCGGTGAGCGACGTTGTGCACAACATATTTGTAGATCTGAATTTCGTCCGCTTTCTTGGTCATGGTGTTGAAGCGGGTTGCGATTTCGTTCTGGCCAGCAGTCGCAACTTCGTGGTGATGCGCTTCAACAACCAGGCCCATCTCTTCCATGATCAGACACATGGTAGAACGGATGTCCTGTGAGGAATCAACCGGAGGAACTGGGAAGTAACCGCCTTTAACGCCTGGACGGTGACCTTTGTTACCACCTTCGTATTTGGTGGAGGAGTTCCATGCGCCTTCGATGTCATCGATAGCCACGTGAGAACCGGAGATGGATGCGCCGAAGCGGATGTCATCAAACAGGAAGAATTCTGGCTCTGGCCCGAACAGAACGGTGTCTGCGATGCCGGTAGCGCGCAGGTACTCTTCAGCGCGTTTAGCGATGGAGCGCGGGTCACGGTCGTAGCCCTGCAGGGTACCTGGTTCCAGGATGTCGCAACGGATAATCAGGGTAGACTCTTCAAAGAACGGGTCGATGAGAGCGGTAGATGCGTCTGGCATCAGAACCATGTCGGATTCGTTAATGCCTTTCCAGCCACCGATAGAGGAGCCGTCAAACATTTTGCCTTCTTCGAAGAATTCGGCATTTACCTGGTGCGCAGGAATAGTGACGTGCTGTTCTTTACCTTTGGTATCGGTGAAGCGCAGATCGACAAACTTCACTTCGTGCTCATTCAGCATCGTCAAAACGTGTTCAGCGGACATACTTAACATCTCCCGGATTTATCATTGTCGTCGTGGTAACGAGGTCTTCAATCACTGCTTAAAGTGGCGTTGTTGCCTTGAAATATACAAAGCGAAATCTGTGCCAACTTTTAAATCACCCCCAAAAGGCGTTATCATGCGCACCATAGTGCAAAAGGGCTGCACCACGATAGCGTCTTTGCACCATTATAGTGCTTATCATGAAGCGATGAGCACCATATTGGTGCAAATTGTGTCCAGGTGCCCTTTTTATGCTCCGTGAAAGCGATCACAAAGAAACTCTGCAATACTTGTTTGCGGAGGATCTCTGTGATCCTGTTTTGTAGTGCGATTAATCCGTGTACAATAACGCGCTATTTCTAATGCCCGAGGCAAAGTTGTGATCGAAAATTTGCGTAACATCGCCATCATCGCGCACGTTGACCATGGTAAAACTACCCTGGTTGATAAGCTGCTGCAGCAATCCGGTACGTTTGATGCACGTGCTGAAACTCAAGAACGTGTGATGGACTCCAACGATTTGGAGAAAGAGCGTGGGATTACCATCCTCGCGAAAAACACCGCAATCAAATGGAATGATTACCGTATCAACATCGTTGATACCCCAGGGCACGCCGACTTCGGTGGTGAAGTTGAGCGCGTCATGTCCATGGTTGACTCTGTGCTGCTGGTAGTTGATGCAATGGATGGCCCGATGCCGCAGACGCGCTTCGTGACCAAAAAAGCATTTGCTCATGGTCTGAAGCCAATTGTTGTTATCAACAAAGTTGACCGTCCAGGCGCGCGTCCTGATTGGGTTGTTGACCAGGTATTCGACCTGTTCGTTAACCTCGACGCGACCGACGAACAGCTGGACTTCCCTATCGTTTACGCTTCCGCGCTGAACGGTATCGCAGGTCTGGATCACGAAAATATGGCGGAAGACATGACCCCGCTGTATCAGACCATCGTTGATCGTGTACCGGCTCCAGACGTAGACCTGGATGGCCCGCTGCAGATGCAAATCTCCCAGCTGGACTACAACAACTACGTTGGTGTTATCGGTATCGGCCGTATCAAACGCGGTAAAGTGAAGCCAAACCAGCAGATCACTATCATTGATAGCGAAGGCAAAACCCGTAACGGTAAAGTCGGTAAAGTGCTGACTCACCTGGGTCTGGAGCGTATCGATAGCGACCTGGCTGAAGCTGGCGACATCATCGCGATCACCGGTCTGGGCGAGCTGAACATCTCCGACACCATCTGCGACCCGCAGAATGTTGAAGCGCTGCCAGCGCTGTCCGTAGATGAACCAACCGTAACCATGTTCTTTAACGTCAACACCTCTCCGTTCTGCGGTAAAGAAGGTAAATACGTTACTTCTCGTCAGATCCTGGATCGCCTGAAGAAAGAGCTGGTTCACAACGTTGCGCTGCGCGTTGAAGAAACTCCGGATGCAGACGCATTCCGCGTTTCTGGCCGTGGTGAGCTGCACCTGTCCGTTCTGATTGAAAACATGCGTCGTGAAGGTTTCGAAATGGCGGTTTCCCGTCCGAAAGTAATCTTCCGCGAAATCGATGGCCGTAAACAAGAGCCATTCGAAAACGTAACGCTGGACGTCGAAGAGCAGCACCAGGGTTCTGTCATGCAGGCACTGGGTGAGCGTAAAGGCGACCTGAAAAACATGAATCCAGACGGAAAAGGCCGCGTACGTCTCGACTACGTGATCCCAAGCCGAGGGCTTATCGGTTTCCGTTCAGAATTCATGACCATGACCTCCGGTACCGGTCTGCTGTACTCCACCTTCAGCCACTACGACGACGTTCGTCCGGGTGAAGTTGGCCAGCGTCAGAACGGCGTACTGATCTCCAACGGTCAGGGTAAAGCGGTTGCGTTCGCACTGTTCAGCCTGCAGGACCGCGGTAAGCTGTTCCTGGGCCACGGCGCAGAAGTTTACGAAGGCCAGATCATCGGTATTCACAGCCGTTCTAACGACCTGACTGTAAACTGCCTGACCGGTAAGAAACTGACCAACATGCGTGCTTCCGGTACTGATGAAGCTACGACTCTGGTCCCAGCTCAGAAAATGACTCTGGAACAAGCTCTGGAATTCATCGATGACGACGAACTGGTAGAAGTTACCCCAACTTCTATCCGTATCCGTAAACGTCACCTGACTGAAAACGACCGTAAACGCGCTATGCGTGGTCCGAAAGAAGATTAATTTCTCTCTTTTGTCGTGACCTGAAACCCCGCCTATATGGCGGGGTTTTTCTTTTTGAAATAGAGAGCGTTTGTTCATGGTCAAAGTTCGCCTTTCCCGCTAGAGTGAAATTTCCACGGCGTGAACGGAGGCAAAAATGCTCTATATCTTTGATTTAGGTAATGTGATTGTCGACATTGATTTCAACCGTGTTCTGGGAACGTGGAGCGATCTCGCCCGCGTGCCGCTGGCCAGGCTAAAGCAAAGTTTCACCATGGGAGAGGTATTTCATCAGCACGAACGCGGTGAAATATCGGATGAAGAGTTTGCGAAAGCCATGTGCCATGACATGGAGCTACCGCTCAGCTACGAGCAGTTTGCCCACGGCTGGCAGGCGGTTTTTGTGGCCCTTCGCCCCGAAGTCATCGACATCATGAAAACGCTGCGCGAGCAGGGGCATCGTGTGGTGGTGCTGTCTAATACTAACGCGCTTCACACCACTTTCTGGCCGGGCGAATACCCGGAAATCTATGCCGCCGCCGACCACGTTTATCTTTCCCAGGAGATGGGGATGCGTAAACCGGAGGCGCGGATTTACCAGCGCGTACTGGAATCTGAAGGTTTTTCTGCCGCCGATGCGGTCTTTTTTGACGATAACGCCGATAATATAGATGGCGCTAACCAGTTGGGGATCACCAGCGTACTGGTGACCGGGAGAGAAACCCTACCCGACTACTTTATGAAGTCGTTATGTTAAAAACCGTTCATCAAAAAGTGATTCATCATACCCGGCCGCTGGTGGTGTGGAGCAAATTCCTCTGGCGGCGCATTGAAGAAGACAACATGACGACACTGGCGGGTAACCTGGCCTACGTGTCGTTGCTTTCCCTTGTGCCGCTGGTGGCAGTGATTTTTGCCCTGTTCGCGGCATTTCCCATGTTTTCGGAAGTCAGCCTGCAGATTCGCCATTTTGTGTTCGCTAACTTCCTGCCCGCAACCGGCGATATTATTCAGCGCTATATCGAGCAGTTTGTTGCCAACTCCAACAGGATGACCGCCTTTGGCGCCTGTGGCCTGATTATTACCGCGCTGCTGCTGATGTACTCTATCGACAGCGCCTTGAATACCATCTGGCGGAGTAAACGTGTACGCCCAAAGGTGTACTCGTTTGCCGTCTACTGGATGATCCTGACTCTGGGGCCGCTGTTAGCCGGTGTTAGCCTCGCAATCAGCTCCTATTTACTTTCATTGCGCTGGGCCAGCGAGCTGCACGGCGTGATTGATAACGTGCTGCGCGTCTTCCCGCTGCTGCTTTCGTGGCTGTCGTTCTGGCTGCTCTACAGCATTGTGCCCACGACTCAGGTACCGAACCGTGATGCGGTGATTGGCGCGCTGGTTGCTGCGCTGCTGCATGAATTGGGTAAGAAAGCGTTCTCCCTCTACATCACTGCATTCCCGTCCTATCAGTTGATTTACGGCGTACTGGCGGTGATCCCCATTTTGTTTGTCTGGGTCTACTGGACCTGGTGTATCGTCTTGCTAGGTGCTGAAATAACTGTCACTCTCGGTGAATACCGAAAATTGAAAACAGAACAACAAGAAGCCGAAGAATCATGATTGCATTAATTCAGCGAGTCACCCGTGCGAGCGTTAGCGTCGCGGACGAAGTGACGGGAGAAATTGGCCTGGGGCTGCTGGTGTTACTGGGCGTAGAGAAAGACGACGATGAGCAGAAGGCAAACCGTCTGTGTGAGCGCGTGCTGGGCTACCGCATCTTCAGCGATGAAGACGGTAAGATGAACCTGAACGTGCAGCAGGCTGGCGGCAGCGTGCTGGTGGTGTCGCAGTTTACGCTAGCGGCTGACACCGAACGCGGTATGCGCCCGAGCTTCTCAAAAGGTGCCGCGCCAGATCGCGCCGAAGCGCTCTATGACTATTTTGTACAACGCTGTCGCCAACAGGACATGAACACGCAAACAGGACGATTCGCAGCGGATATGCAGGTGTCGCTGGTCAATGACGGCCCCGTGACGTTCTGGTTACAAGTATGACCACGCTTCCCGTTAGGACGTGGGCGACAAAAGAGAGTGCCATTATGTACCATCTCCGAGTACCGCAGACTGAAGAAGAGTTAGAGCAGTATTACCAGTTCCGCTGGGAAATGCTGCGTAAACCCCTGCATCAGCCAAAAGGTTCCGAGCGTGATGCCTGGGATGCCATGGCGCACCATCAGATGGTGGTTGATGAGCTGGGAAAGCTGGTCGCCGTAGGGCGGCTATACATCAACGCGGATAATGAAGCGTCTATCCGTTTTATGGCGGTACACCCTGACTTTCAGGATAAAGGTCTGGGAACGCTTATTGCGATGACCCTGGAGTCCGTTGCGCGTCAGGAAGGGGTTAAACGCGTCACCTGTAGCGCACGTGAAGATGCCGTGCCGTTCTTTTCCAAGCTAGGATTCAAGAACGAAGGGGAGATTACTACCCCGCAGACCACCCCCGTTCGCCATTTCCTGATGATTAAACCCGTTGCCTCGCTGGATGATATTCTGCACCGCGGTGACTGGTGTGCACAGCTACAGCAGGCCTGGTACGATCATATTCCGCTCAGCGAGAAGATGGGCGTGCGCATCCAGCAGTACACCGGGCAGAAATTCATTACCACCATGCCAGAAACTGGCAACCAGAACCCGCACCATACGCTGTTTGCCGGCAGCCTCTTTTCGCTGGCAACGCTCACCGGCTGGGGGCTTATCTGGCTGATGCTGCGTGAGCGCCACCTGGGCGGCACCATTATTCTGGCCGATGCCCATATCCGCTACCGAAAACCTATCGCCGGTAAACCGACCGCCATTGCAGACCTCGGCTCGCTTAGCGGCGACCTGGACCGACTGGCCCGAGGACGCAAAGCACGCGTGCAGATGCAAGTTGAGCTGTTCGGCGATGACACCCCCGGTGTGGTGTTCGAGGGGACCTATATCGTGCTGCCTGCGAAGCCATTCGGTTCGTACGAAGAGGGCGGTAACGAAGAGGAGTAGGGTATCTCCCAGCCTCGCTATCTTCAGTGGCCTGCCATCCTGCGGGCCACATCCTCCATTGCATCCCGCGCCGCCTGGCTCACGCCGCCAAGCTGGAAAAATCCGTGAATAACGCCATGATAGCGCTGGCAGGTGCAGGTTACGCCCTGTCGGGTTAGCCGTTCATAGAGCGCCTCACCTTCATCGCGGAGCGGATCGTATTCGGCGGTAATGATATGCACCGGCGGAAGGCCGTTAAAATCGTCGCGCCAGAGTGGGCTAGCTTCCTGGTGCAGTGGATCGTTTCCCTGCAGATACATCTCAAAACCTGAAAGTAGCGTATCGCGAGTAATAATGTAGTCCTGCCCATTGCTGATGTAGCTGGCAAAGCTGGCGGTAGCGTCGAGCATCGGGTAAATCAGCATAAGTTTTGACGGTGTCCATGCCGCGTTGGCTTTTAGGCGTAGCGCGGTGACCAGTGCCAGATGGCCGCCAGCGCTATCGCCAGCGAGCGTGATATGCTTGCGGTCGATACCAAGCTGCTGAGCATATTTATAAACCAGGTTCGCGCCACGCTCGGCGTCATCGTGAGCGGCGGGGAAAGTGTGTTCTGGTGCCAGACGATACTGCACCGCAATCACCCGGCATCCACTGTGCCAGGCTAGCTGCCGTAGCTGGTTGTCGTGCGTGATAAACCCACCGCTGACAAAACAGCCGCCATGAAAGTAGAGAATGCAGGGGAGTGATGATGCTGAATTTAGCGGCGAAATGACGCGAAATGTCATCCCTTCCAGCACGATATCTTCTGATTTGACGCGAATCTCTTTCTCGCCTGCCAGCGCCGTGCTGGCAATATACCCCTTTCTCCGGTCATCAATATTCTGCTCACGTGAAGAAGGGCGACCGGCCGCAATAAACTCAGCAACTAGCTGCGCAATACCGTTTTCCAATGCCATGATAATGTCCTTTTCGCTGTATAAACATACAGCTTTATAGCCTGGTTTATCGCGAATGGAAACGGGAAATTGGGTGGGATAGTGATTGTGGATAGCGGCTCGCAAAAACCAAAGCCCGGTTGGTATCTTCGGTTTAATTTCAGTACGGTGAGTGAAACCGACTGTACGCCATTGACGTATTGTCTGATTGGACTAATATAAGCCAATGGCGTACTGAATATGCTATTTATAGAAACGGAATTCTTCACTGAAGATGTCAGGAAGTTGTTGGACGACGATGAGTATCACCGGTTGCAGCTATTCATGGCGCAGCATCCTGATTGCGGCGTTCTGATTCAGGATACGGGTGGTCTGCGAAAAATCCGCTGGCGGTCACGAGGCAAGGGAAAACGTAGTGGAGTACGTATTATCTATTTTTATCAGAGCCATAAGTTTGAGATTCGCTTATTGCTGATTTATCAAAAGGGCATTAAGGACGATATCACGCCACAGGAAAAAGCGATTCTGCGTATGTTGAATGAGAGGTGGTAGATGGATAAGGCACTCTTTGAGCGGCTCACCAAAAGCATGGCTCAAATGAATGAGATCATCGAAGGAAATCGGGAGCCTTCGCGGACCTTTCACATCGATGCTATGAAGATTAAAGCCATCCGACAGGCATCGGGATTATCCCAGCCCCGCTTTGCCGAACTTATCTCCGTTAGCGTGGATACGCTGCGAAATTGGGAGCAGGGCAGGCGCTCGCCAACAGGGCCTGCAAAAGCGCTGTTACGTGCCATTGCTAACGATCCCCGAAATGTTTTACAAGCATTGAGTGACTGAAGAAGCGCCCGGAAGCATATCTGCTTACCGGGCTTATGGGAAATTACTCCCCTTCCCCCGGGAACAGGAACGGATTAATCGAGCTGCGGGCGAACCCTTCTTGCTCCATTCGCGCGTCCAGTACCAGTGAGGCCAGGTCGTCGGCAACCGCTTCGACTTTTGGGTCTTTTTCCTGATACAGAATCTTCAGGTAAGTGCCGCAGTCGCCGCAGCTTTCGGCTTTGATGGCTGCCTGCTCGTTATCCAGTGACCAGTAGTGCAGGTCGCGGCTTTGCTCGCAGTTGCTGCATTTCACGCGCACTACGTGCCATTCGGTTTCACACAGGTTGCAGTGCAGGTAACGCAGACCCTGAGTGGTGCCGATTTGCACCATGCTTGAAACTGGCATTGAGCCGCATACCGGGCAGAACTGGCGTTGCTCGCCGTATTCTGCACGGGCCTTGCCCGGAATCAGACTGGCCATTTGCGCCCAGTAGAGCGACAGTGCAGCCCAGATAAACGGCGCTTTATCACTGCTCACGGAAGCAAAGTCAGAGGCAAACAGCGCGCTCGCCATCAGCTCCAGCTCTTGCTCGGAGGCTTTCTCCAGGTTCTCGATAACCGCCAGCGCCGGGCCGCTCATCTCTGGCTTCAGCTCGGCAATCATCGAATGCAGCAGCGTGTGCCAGTGCTTGTCGCGCGGCAAAACGTGAATATCCAGCGGCGGTTTGCCCTGGTCATTCGCTTCTTTGATGCGTGCGGTAAGATCCATTTTCAGCGGGTGGTCGTAGAGCACCACTTCCTGAGCATGGGCAATCAGCGCAGCAAAGCGCAGGTAATCGCCCAGCGGATTATTCTCTGCCAGCTCGCGCAGACGTTCGGCGCGGCGGTTATAGAGGTTCTTGAGTCTGGGGAACAACAACGGCGGAATGACTTCCGCCGTACGTTTCTCGCTCGAACCCAGCTCATCTTGCGGGATTATGCGAATACTCATTCAGATGACTTTTCCTGTTTCTGGCGGACTTCACGGTACCAGCGCGGGTGATGTTTCTTCGCCCACGTTTTGGTAACCCATCCCTCCACCATCGCGGTAATGGTGCCTTTCACCCAAAGGGCGGCGTAGATATGCACCATGATAACCACAATTAACGCTACTGCGGCAAATGAATGCAGCATTAGCGCAAATCGGATCACCGGGATTGAGAAAGCAGGCGCAAAGTACGGACGCCAGATAACCACACCGCTCACCAGCAGCAGCACCAGGAAGATAATCGCCGCCCAGAATACGCATTTCTGGCCGAAGTTATAACGCCCGGTGTCACCTACTTCCTCGTTGACGACGATCTTACGAATATTCTTCGCCCAAAAGATATCATCCCGATTGATTAGATTGTGGTGCCAGTAGCGGAAAAACATGATGATAAACGAGGCAAACATGATGACGCCGACAAACGGGTGCAGAATACGCGCCAGCTGCGGAGTCCCCATGATTTGCATCAGCCAGTTGAAGGATGGGAAGAAAAATCCCAGCCCGCTTATCGCCGCCAGCATGAAGCAGAAGGCGGTGACCCAGTGGTTGATGCGTTCCGGCGCCGTGTAGCGCACGATGGTGTCACGTTTTTTCATTTGCGCACCTCATCGTCTTTCTCATCCAGATTGTCTTCTTCCTCTTCCGCACGGTTCGGACCGACCCCGACGTAGTGGAAGATGCTCGCGGCGAACGTAGCAGCAAAGCCGATAGCGGCCAGCGGTTTCCAGACGCCTTTCCAGAACTTCACGGTAGCGCTGATTTCCGGGTTCTCCGGCAGACCGTGGTACAGATTCGGTTTGTCGGCATGGTGCAGCACGTACATCACGTGCGTACCGCCAACGCCTGCCGGATCGTACAGGCCCGCATTGTCGTAACCACGGGTTTTCAGTTCGGCCACGCGCTCGCCCGCCAGCACTTTCATATCCTCTTTGGAACCAAAGTGGATAGCGCCGGTTGGGCACGTTTTCACGCATGCCGGTTCTTGCCCAACGTTCACGCGGTCAACGCACAGCGTACATTTGTACACGCGGTTGTCTTCCGGGTTAAGTCGCGGCACGTTGAACGGGCAGCCAGCGATACAGTAGCCACAGCCAATACACTGCTCGGACTGGAAGTCGACGATGCCGTTGGCATACTGAATGATAGCCCCTTCTGACGGGCATGCTTTCAGGCAGCCCGGGTCGGCGCAGTGCATACAGCCATCCTTACGGATGAGCCACTCCAGTTTGTCGTTCTGTTCCACTTCCGAGAAACGCATCACCGTCCAGGATTTGGCGGTCAAATCTGCCGGGTTGTCATACACCCCGACGTTGCTGCCAATCTCGTCACGGATATCGTTCCACTCTGAACAGGCCACCTGACAGGCTTTACAGCCGATACAGGTGGTCACGTCGATAAGCTTCGCCACCTCTTCCTGGTGATCCCGCGCGCGAGGCGCGGGAGTAAAACCGTTAGTGGCGGAACGACGGATAATGTCCTGCGATTGATAAGCCATAGGTCGTCTCCGTTACACCTTTTCCAAGTTCACCAGGAAGGACTTGAATTCCGGCGTCTGCGAGTTCGCATCACCAACGGACGGAGTTAAGGTGTTCGCAATAAACCCTTTCTTCGCCACGCCTTCATAGCCCCAGTGGATTGGAATACCGATGGTATCGATATCCTTACCGTCAACTTTCAGCGTGCGGATACGTTTGGTCACCACCGCCTTGGCTTTGATATAGCCGCGGTTGGAGGAGACCTTCACGGTATCGCCGTGGCCGATGCCGAGCTTATCGGCCAGCTTCTCACCAATCTCCACGAACTGTTCCGGCTGTGCGATGGCGTTAAGCAGCGCATGTTTGGTCCAGTAGTGGAAGTGCTCGGTCAGACGGTAGGTGGTACCGACGTACGGGAACTTGTCCGCTTTACCCAACGCTTCCCTATCGCCTTTAAAGATACGGGCGGCAGGGTTCGAGATGACGTTCGGGTGCAGTGGGTTAGTGCCCAGCGGCGTTTCAAACGGCTCGTAGTGTTCCGGGAACGGACCTTCTGCCATCTTATCGAGGGCGAACAGGCGACCCATCCCTTCCGGCTGCATGATAAACGGCCCGACGTTGCTGCCCGGTGCCGCGGTGCTGTAGTCCGGAATATCCACGCCGCCCCATTTCGCGCCGTCCCACTTGATGAGCTGGCGTTTCGGATCCCACGGGTTCCCCTGCGGGTCTGCGGAAGCACGGTTATACAGGATGCGACGGTTCAGCGGCCATGCCCAGGCCCAGCCCAGCGTGTTGCCAAGGCCGGATGGATCGGCGTTATCACGACGCGCCATCTGGTTGCCGTCCGGCGTCCAGCTACCGGCGAAGATCCAGCAGCCGCTGGCGGTGGTACCGTCATCGCGCAGTTGGGCGAACGAGCTCAGCTGTTGGCCTTTTTTCACGATAACCGCGCCGGTTGCCGGGTCGATAATATCGGCCAGCGCCTTACCGTTGTTCTCCATCGCCACTTCCTCAGACGCTGGTTCATCCGGCGTTGAGTAGTTCCAGCTCATGTTCAGCACCGCTTCAGGTACCGGGCCGCCCTCTTCGGCGTACATCTTACGCAGGCGTAAGAAGATACCGGCCAGGATCTCACCGTCGGTGACGGCATCCCCTGGGGCGTCCGCGCCTTTCCAGTGCCACTGCAACCAGCGGCCGGAGTTAACGATAGAACCGTTCTCTTCGGCGAAGCAGGTAGATGGCAGGCGGAAGACTTCAGTCTGGATTTTCGACGGGTCAACATCGTTTGACTCGCCGTGGTTTTGCCAGAAGGTCGCCGTTTCAGTGTTGAGTGGGTCAATGGTGACGAGGAACTTCAGTTTAGAAAGCGCCGCGACCGTTTTGTTTTTGTTCGGGAATGAAGCAACCGGGTTAAAGCCCTGGCACAGATAGCCGTTGACCTTGCCCTCGTTCATCATCTCGAAATACTGCAGGACGTCATACCCTTTGTCCCACTTCGGCAGCCAATCAAAGCCCCAGCTATTTTCCGCCGTCGCTTTATCGCCGTAGAAGGTCTTCATCATTGAGACGAAGAATTTCGGGTAGTTGCCCCAGTAGTTCACCTGACCATCCAGCAGCGGTTTAGGCGTGTTGGCGGTGAGATAAGTTTGCAGGTCAGCCTGTTTCTCGCTTGGCAGCGTCATATAGCCCGGAAGGCTTGTCGACAGCAGGCCGAGGTCGGTCAGACCCTGAATGTTAGAGTGACCGCGCAGGGCGTTCACACCGCCGCCTGCCATGCCCATGTTGCCGAGCAGCAGCTGAATCATCGCCATGGTACGGATGTTCTGCGAACCGATGGAGTGCTGCGTCCAGCCCAGTGCATACAGGAACGAGGCGGTTTTATCGTGGGCGCTGGTTTCTGCAATGTACTCACAGACTTTCAGGAAGTCCGCCTTCGGCGTACCACAAATCTGCTCAACCACGTCCGGCGTGTAGCGTGAAATGTGCTGTTTCAGCAGATTCCAGACGCAGCGAGGATGGCTGAGGGTGGTATCGCGTTTGGCGTGACCGTTCTCGTCCAGCTCGTAGTTCCACGAGGTTTTATCGTACTTACGGGCTTCCGGGTCATAGCCGCTGAACAGGCCGTCGTCGAAGCTAAAGTCTTCGCGCACGATCAGGCTAGCGTTGGTGTAGGCCTCGGTGTACTCGCGGTTGAATTTTTCGTTATTCAACAGGTACAGCATCACGCCCGACAGGAAGGTAATGTCGGTGCCGGAGCGAATAGGGGCGTAGAAATCCGCCACTGACGCGGTACGCGTAAAGCGGGGATCGATAACAATCAGCTTCGCGCCATTATGGATCTTGGCTTCCATCGCCCAGCGGAACCCCACCGGATGCGCTTCTGCCGCGTTCCCACCCATCACAACGATGAGATTGGCGTTCTTAATGTCAACCCAGTGGTTGGTCATCGCACCGCGACCAAATGTTGGAGCAAGACTTGCTACCGTTGGTCCGTGTCAGACACGCGCTTGGTTGTCGACCGCGAGCATACCGAGCGCGCGGGTGAATTTCTGGGTTAAGAAGCCGGTTTCGTTACTGGAAGCAGAGGCGCACAGCATCCCGGTGGTCAACCAACGGTTAACGGTGGTACCTGCTTCGTTTTTCTCAATAAAGTTGGCGTCACGGTCGGCCTTCATCAGTTTAGCGATGCGGTCAAACGCTTCGTCCCAGCTGATTTGCTGCCATTTATTGGAGCCAGGTGCGCGGTATTCAGGGTATTTCAGACGGCTTTCAGAGTGGATAAAGTCCACCAGACCTGCGCCTTTCGGGCACAGCGCGCCGCGGTTGACCGGGTGATCCGGGTCCCCTTCGATGTGGAAAATTGAGGCTTTCGCGTTTTTTGCGCCGTCGCCGAGGCTATACATTAAAAGCCCACAACCGACAGAGCAGTAAGTGCAGGTGTTACGGGTCTCACGGGTGCGCAGCAATTTATACTGCCGTGTTTCCGCGAGTGCGATGCCTGGGGCAAAGCCCAGTGCGGCTGCCGTGGTTCCTGCCATACCGCCAGCGCAGATCTTAAAGAACTGCCTTCTGCTGACCTGCATGGTTAGCTCCTTGTTTCGACATTGTCATTGCTTGTAATTGTTCTTCGTCGTAGTCAGACGAAGATTCTGAATACTGCGATGCCCTCAGTTCCTGGAGGGCTTTGGTTCAGAATACCACAATATCGGTAGGCTTGTTCTAACGCGGTTAACGACAGGTGAATGGATTTTGCCAGGGTTAACATTGAATCGTGATATTTATCACATTTAACCCTGCATATCGCACTGATTTTGCGCGTGATTAACGAAGATAACCATAAGGTAGTACCTCTGGTTTAATCAGTCGTTTTGTAGCAGAATGCCGCGAAAAATGCGTATTGTGCGTTATTGCACCACAACTTGATCCATAATAAGCCTCAATTCCCTCCGGTTGTGATGGAATAGATGCCCCTTATTTCGATGTCGTTCAGAGTATTTGCCGTGTTTAATTTTAAAGATGAAGTCGAACCCTCGTTGCAGCTGATTGGTGCAGCCGAGCGTGCTGTCTTCAGAAGGCCAAAGATTATGCAACCCACACAGGATATTCTCGCTGAAGAAGTTCCCGTTGCGCTGGTCTACAACGGCATTTCTCACGTCGTCATGATGGCGACGCCGAAAGACCTCGAAGCCTTTGCCATAGGTTTTTCCCTGTCTGAAGGCATCATTGAACATCCGCGTGAAATATTCGGGATGGACGTTGTGCCGGCCTGCAACGGCATGGAAGTCAGAATTGAGCTCTCCAGCCGTCGCTTTATGGGGCTGAAAGAGCGCCGTCGTGCGCTTGCCGGGCGAACCGGGTGTGGCGTTTGCGGCGTCGAGCAGCTCAACGATATTGGCAAACCTATCCAGCCTCTGCCTTTCAGCCAGACCTTTGATCTGGCTTACCTCGATCATGCGTTAAGGCATTTAAACGATGTTCAGCCCGTTGGCCGTGAGACGGGTTGTACCCACGCGGCAGCCTGGGTTATGCCATCGGGTGAGCTGGTGGGCGGGCATGAAGACGTGGGTCGCCATGTGGCGCTGGATAAACTGCTGGGCCATCGTGCGCAGGAAGGGTCGCGCTGGCAGTTGGGCGCAGCGCTGGTTTCCAGCCGTGCCAGCTACGAGATGGTGCAGAAATCAGCCATGTGCGGCGTCGAGATTTTGTTTGCGGTTTCCGCAGCCACCACGCTGGCGGTAGAAGTTGCCGAACGCTGCAACCTGACGCTGGTGGGTTTTTGTAAGCCGGGCAGAGCGACAATCTACACGCATCCACAGCGTCTTATCGGTGAGTAATTAATATTCAATTAATTTGAATGATGACAACAAATCCTTCCGCTTTTCGTTGAACGATGTGAGGACTATTATTTATCACATCAAGGCAACACGCCTTACCCAAACAACCAAGTGAAAGGGTTTACATCATGAAAAGCATCAAAACTTTTGTCGCAGTTATCGCTCTTGCCGCTTCTTTCGGTACCTTCGCTGCTCAGACCGTGACCGCAACTGCCTCTACCATTGACGGTGCAGAAGCGAAAATTGCAGCCCAGGCTGAACAGGCTGGTGCAAGCTCCTACAAAATTACCCAGGCTTATTCCGGTAACCGCGTGCACATGACCGCTGAACTGAATAAATAAGCTGCGAGTCACCGTCGAAAGAGCGCCCTTGGGGCGCTTTTTTTGTTTCTAGGGTTCTACGCCGGAACTACCGACATTTTCATCACTCCCCCCGTCCTTTTCGTGGAAGATAAGACCTGGATCAATCTGTCCGATGGGCAGAATCAGATATTTTTATAGGGCGATACAATCCTGTGGTTCCGATGGGTATGACTGAGTTATTTTTCGCTCCCGCCCCGCAGTCTATCGGATGTTTTCCTGAGGAACATAATGGGAAAATGGATTTAATGAAAATTAACATGGAGCAGTTATGTACAACAATAATGAGGTTATCAGTTACCTACAAGCCAACAAAATTCTTGCACTGAAGCTCGAGCATGCTGTTTCAGCCGTCGGAGAACAGGTCAGAAATCAGGTTGATATATTAGGTAAGGGGACGACCCGTCTGCTGTATTACACGTCTTGTTTCACCGATGAATATAACGATGTTTGCCAGCAGCAAAAGACAGAAGATCTGCGTTTTAGAAATGCAGTTATTCGAATTATTCAGCATGGTGATGTTGTCTATGAAATGCTTCGAATCTACTTTGAAGAAATGTTGAAATACAAAACCAATGCTCAGTTAGAGCATATTAAAAAATTACTTATGGCAGTGAATATCCATATAGCTGCTAGCTCCCTTACAGGTGCAGGGTATGCTTTAGCGGTTGCTACCAGCGTTCGTATTGGATTGAATTTAAGTATACAACTCAGTGCCCTTACGGGACGTGCTGCGGGCACGGTTGCTGGAGTTGTTGCTACATATGGCCTGGTTCAGAAAGCGGCGGATAGTGCCCATCGTTTACATGTCCAATACCCAGCCTATTACTCAGGACTTTACATGCAACAACTAGAAATGATGTATTTCCTGATTGAACCAACATTTGAGCGTGCAGGCGCACTAGAAGCGCAATGGTCATCTGATTCCAATATAGCAAACATCATCACCCGGATGATCCGATAACCATGATTCAATCAATAAAAAAATTTCTACTGTGGCAACTCAGATTTTTATCATCGCTTTATGGTCCGGTGATTTTCACGGTTATTTTTGCTCTACTTCAGGGGCATTTTTTCCCTGACAGCCCTATCTGGCCTATAGGACTATTCGCCATAGTTATGGTATTTATTTTTACACGTTACTGTAAATGGTGAGAGCGTGAAGATCGCAGTTATTTAAATTACAATGGGTATCGGATGATGAGATTGTAGATATTATTATCAGGATGATTAGATATCCATGATGAATATCATTAAAAGATTGATCGGGCGAATATTAAGATCATTGATATTGATGTACAGACCTGCCGTAGTGACGGTTTTATTTGCAATTGTCCTTTTCCAAATTTTCCCTGACGGGCCAATATGGCCTGTCCCCATATTCTGCATTTTTGCGATCGTTGTTTTTTATCGGTATATGAAATAATAATATTAAAAGATAGCATTATCTTAAATTTATATATAAGGGAATTCTATGTCTGCACCCGCGCATTTATGGCTTGAAGATGAAAATGGTTCGCCGATCGTTGGTAGTTGTTTAATACCACTTCGTCTGGGGTCTATAGAGTTAAAATCATTTTCTCACGGTGTAACTATCCCGGTAGATCCAAACTGGGGAAAGCTAACAGGAACGCGCGTCCATCGCCCCATCACGGTAGTGAAGGAATTTGACCAAACGACACCTATTCTGTATCGCGCCGTATGCGAGGGCCGAACACTGAAAAAAGCAATAATCAAGATGTATCGAATACTGGAGTCGGGCATTGAGTCTGAATATTTCAATATCATCCTGGAAAACGTCAAACTCACGACGCTTTCCCCTTACCTTGCCCCTAATGGCATGAGTAGCACCCATCTTGAAACGCTCGAGTTGCGTTATGAGGCAATTACCTGGAAGTATACCGAGGGTAATATTATTTATCGCGATGTATGGAACGATCGTTGTTGTGCTTGAGTAAACATGGTCAATGAATTTGAATGATGACAACAAATTCTTCCGCTTTTCGTTGAACGATGTGAGGACTATTATTTATCACATCAAGGCAACACGCCTTACACAAACAATCAACTTAAAGGGTTTATATCATGAAAAGCATCAAAAATTTTGTCGCAATTATCGCTCTTGCCGCTTCTTTCGGTACTTTCGCAGCTCAGACCGTGACCGCAACCGCCTCTACCATTGACGGTGCAGAAGCGAAAATTGCAGCTCAGGCTGAACAGGCTGGTGCAAGCTCCTACAAAATTACCCAGGCTTATTCCGGTAACCGCGTGCACATGACCGCTGAACTGAACAAATAAGCTTAAGCAACTGTAGAAAGAGCGCCCCAGGGCGCTTTTTTCGTTTTAGCAGTAGGCCGGATTAGTTGATACCTGCCAGACGCAGCAGTGCGGTAACTACCGCAGCAGCAATAATCACGACGATAAGCGGCGCTTTGCGCCAGGCCAGAAATACCGCAAAACCTACCCCCAGCACGCGCGCCGCACCGGAGAAATGCTCCCCCTCATAAAACGTAGTCGCCAGCGCAACGGAAAAGAGCAGCACCGTGGCGGCATCGGAAAGTAGCGCCTGCGAGCGCTCGGAAAAGGCCAGGCGATTACCCAGCTTCGCGCCGCCAAGACGCATCAGATAGGTCCCCACGGAAAGAATGGCGATTCCGGCGATAAACAGCGTCATGTTACCCATTATTTTTTCCTCGCCAGCAGGCCAAACAGTGAGAGCAGAACCGGCAGCCCAACCGGCGCGAACGGTACAGCGGCAAGCGATAGCGCCGCGCCGCTGCAGGCGCGGATAAGCGTGGTGCGATTTTTAAAGGCCGGGATCACCAGCGCCAGCAGAATGGCCGGGAATACGGCATCCAGCCCGATGGTTTCTGGTGCGGGCAATAATCTCCCGACTGCTGCGCCAAAAAGTGCTCCGAGCGGCCAGAAGAGTGCGACGCCAAGACCACAGAGCCAGAAAGCGGCTTTGCGCTGTTCAGGGGTGGGTTGCGATAAGCCAAAGACCACGCTTTCGTCGTTCATGATATGGCAGCCAATAAAACTGGCGGCGCGTTTGCCCACCAGGTCACGCACCGTCACGCCAAAAGGAATATGACGAGCGTTGACTAACAGACCCGCCGCCGCCGCGGCCAACGGGTTTCCGCCGCTGGCAACAATGCCGATAAACATAAATTCTGACGCCCCCGCGAGGACGGAGACCGAGAGCAGCAGCGGTACCCACAGCGGGAAGCCGTACGCCATTGCTAGCGAACCATAAGAGACGCCGACTACGCCGACAGCGAGACAAACAAGAAAGACGGCCTTAATTGTGCTGCCTTTCAGACAGGAGAACATTTTTAATGACATCGAATTTTACCATATCGAACGATATATCCATTATAATGAACGAATCAGTGTGGTAGTTCAAGATGAACGTTTCGTTCGATAAATAAAACGATGGAGTTGTGTATGACACAGCCAATCAGCGTGATTGCTCAAAGCCTGGTACGTGAGCGCGCAAGAACCGGATTATCTCTGGCCGAAATCGCCCGTCGCGCCGGTATTGCCAAATCAACGCTTTCGCAGCTTGAGGCCGGGAACGGTAACCCTAGCCTGGAAACTTTATGGGCACTTTGTGTCGCGCTGGATATTCCTTTTGCCCGTCTGCTTGAGCCGCAGCCCAACAAAACCCAGGTGATCCGCCGGGGTGAGGGGACGAAGGTGATTGCCGAGCAGGCCAACTATCAGGCCACATTACTCGCGACCTGCCCACCGGGCGCGCGCCGCGATATCTATCTGCTGACGACGCAGCCTGGTGCAGACCGTATCTCGCAGCCGCACCCGCCTGGTTCAATTGAGCATATTGTTGTCACGCAGGGCCGAGCACTGGTTGGCCTGACCGCAGCGCCGGAAGAGCTGAATGCGGGCGATTACATCTGCTATCCCGCTGATGAGCCACATCTTTTTAAAGCGCTGGAGCCGGATACGCTGGCGATTCTGGTCGCGGAGCAGAACTGAAAGTGGATAGATGCAGATATATATAATTCTGCATCTATTTTTTAAAATCATAACATCAAAATAATATTTAATTTTTATTTGTTTATATATCTTATATTTTGGATTTATAGTTTATCCTGCTATTATTATTTTATCTTCCATCAATGTTATCTCGCTCACGATCTTTTCATTCCCCTTATTTACGCGCTAAAAATTATTAGCTAGTGTTCGTGTGCCTGCTAAGAAATGTAATTTCTCTTTAGAATGTATTCATTCTGGTAAGGGAATTATAAAAACATTCATCACTATTATATAAGTGCGCATGAAATCTCTTTTGGGGTTTCCAGGTTATTCTTTATTTCAAGGAAAGTGAATAATGAAGAAAACGACATTAGCTGTCGCTATTGGATTATTATTAGTGGCTAATACTAGTTTTGCTAAAACAACGAAAATGACGTTGGAGCAGCGACTGGAACAGTTAGAATCCCGTCTGGAAGCAGCAGAAAACCGGGCCGATCGGGCTGAGCAAAAAGTCCAGGATTTGCAGGTACAGCAGGCCGCTGAAATTAAAGAAATTAAAGCTGCTCAGGGCAATACGCCGGTGAACGGTGAAACGAGAGTGGAAGAAACCAGGAAAAATGCGGCCACACCTAATCTTGTTTTGAGCGGCTATGGCGATCTCAAAATCTACGGTGACGTTGAATTCAATATGGATGGCGAAAGCCGCCGCGGTACGCTGAGCAAACTTAATGAAGATCACTCCATTGGAACATGGGATATGGACGGTCGTATCCTGATTGGTTTTGATGGGGTGCGTAAGATGAGTAACGGTCAGTTCGCTGGCTTCTCTATACAACCGTTGGCCGATATGTATGGCACCATGAATCTTGATGATGCGCGCTTCAATTTCGGCCAGGAAAATGACTGGAAAGTGGAAGTCGGTCGTTTCGAAGCTTTCGATATGTTCCCACTGAATCAGGATACCTTTGTCGAGCATTCGGGGAATACAGCTAATGATCTGTATACCGATGGTCAGGGTTACATCTATATGATGAAAGAAGGCCGCGGTCGTTCCGATGCGGGTGGTAATTTCCTGATGAGTAAGCAGGTAGATGACTGGTACTTCGAACTTAACTCGCTGATTGAAGACGGTACTACTCTTTTTTCTGACGGCGATAACGTGAATGTAGACGGTCGTACCTATCACGGTCGTAAGATGGAACAGGATAAAAACGTCGTCTATCTGCGTCCGGTTGTGAACTGGAAGCCAACATCTGAGCTTTCTTTCTCCGCGGCAATGGAATCGAACGTGGTGAACAACGCTTACGGTTATACCAACAGCAAAGGCGAGTTTGTCGATCAGTCTGACCGTACCGGCTATGGTTTAACCATGACCTGGGATACCACTAAAGGTGACCCGGATAATGGCGTTATCTTTAACCTGAACACTGCCTATCTGGACGCCACTAACGAAGATGACTTTACTGCGGCCACTAATATCTGGTGGAAAAATGTTGAAGTGGGTTATATCTACGCACACAATAAAATTAGCGATTTTGCGGGTGTAGTCTGTGATAACAACTGCATTATTCAGGAAGAAGGCACTTACGATATTCATACAGTCCATGCGTCATATTGGATTAAAAACGTAATGAATATGGAGAACTTTAATATTTATCTGGGGACTTATTATTCTAAAATCCAGAGTGATGAAAAAGTCATCCTCTGATGACGATCGCTACGGCGCACGTGTCCGCTTCAAATACTATTTCTAAAAATGGAAAAGGCCTCTGGATACAGAGGCCTTTTTATATGGCACGGTATACAAACCGTTTATTTATTCCAGATAAAACACTTCTTTCAATTCTGCGCTTACCGGGCTGTTATCCGGGTTAGACGGCATCACGTCGGTCATGTGCTTCCACCAACGCTGGCACACCTCGGTGTTCGCCACCGCGTTCCAGCGATCTTCGGACTCAATCTCTACGGTTGCAAACAGCAGGTTACGTTCTTTATCGAGATAAATCGCGTAATGGTGAGCGCCGTGTGCTTTTAGCACGGCTTCCAGCTCCGGCCAGATTGGGCTGTGGCGACGTTGGTACTCTTCGTGTGCGTTGGCGTTCACCTGCATCACAAAGGCTTTACGGATCATAAGGCCTCCAGGTACAGCTCGCGAACTTCATCGCGGCTGGCGGTTCGCGGGTTGCAAGGCGCACATGGGTCGGCCAGCGCTTTATCCAGCCAGCCTTCGATATCAGCTTTGGTCACGCCGAGTTTGCTGAACCCTTCAGGAATGCCCACGCGAGCGCTGAGTTTACGGATGGCGGCGATCGCCTCCATGCTCGCAACTTCATCGCTCATGTTGCGGGTATCAACGCCCATCGCCTGCGCCACGCGGGCAAAGCGCGCTACGGCGTTCGGGCGGTTAAAGTTCTCGATGATTGGCAGCAGAATAGCGTTACACACGCCGTGCGGCAGGTTGTGCGTGGCACCCGGCTGATGCGCCAGCGCGTGTACTAAACCCAGACCGGCGCTGTTAAACGCCATGCCCGCCAGATACTGGCCAAATGCCATCTGCTCGCGAGCTTCCAGGTTGTGACCCTCGTCGACGGCTTTCGGCAGCCACAGAGTAATAAGGCGAATGGCTTCGAGCGCGTTGGCATCGGTCAGCGGGTGTGCGCCGACGGAGACATACGCTTCAACCGCGTGAGTCAGCGCGTCCATGCCAGTGGCGGCGGTGACGGAAGCCGGAATATCGAGCATCACGCTGGCATCGTCAACGGCGATGTCCGGAATGATGTTGGAATCGATAATCACCTCTTTCACCTGGCGCGCGGAATCGATGATCACCGCATTGCTGGTCATTTCTGCGGCAGTACCGGCGGTGGTATTGATCGCCACCAGATGGACGCCCGCATTCAGCACTTTGCCGACGCCAGAGTACGCGGTTGACGGACCAAGGTTGGCGGTCAGGATCTTAATCGCTTTCGCCGTGTCGATTGGACTGCCGCCGCCGAAGGCGATGATGTAGTCACAGTTTTCGGCCTGATAGGCGGCAAAGCCTTTTTGCACCAGCTCTTCGGTTGGGTTCGGGAAAACCTCATCGAACAGGTGATAAGACATTTTATGCTCGTCCAGCGCGGTGAACAGGCTCTCCAGCAGGCCCATTTTCACCAGTTGGCCGTCGGTGACGATCAGCGCTTTTCCCCATTGCTTACCGGCAACCAGGTTGACCATATCACCAATGGCGCCCGCGCCGTGCAGGCTGATTTTTGGCAGTGCTAACATAAAACTCATGGTGTTTCTCCTTAAATACCTAACTTATGAAATCCTGTTTTCCCCTCATCCTGTGGGGTGAGGAGCATCTTTAAATTCGTCTTCGTTGCATCACCCGGCGAGCAATAATCGGCAGTGAAATCACCACGATCAGCATCGCGCCGATGATGATGGACATGACGATGCCGGGGACGTTTAGCAGGCTCAGCCCGAAGGTGACGAGCCCCATCAGAAAGGCGGCGATAATGACGCCGACCATGCTGCCGGAGCCGCCAAGAATGTTAATGCCGCCGAGTACCGCCATGGTCACCACCGCCAGCTCCCAGCCCATCGCAATGGTGGGCCGGGTACTGCCCAGACGAGAAGTTAGCAGCACCGCCGCCAGGCCAGACATCAGCCCGACCAGCGCGAACAGCAGCAGGTTGTGGCGCTTAACGTTAATCCCCGAATACCATGCGCCGGTGGGGTTATTGCCGATGGCGTAGGTGCGACGGCCAAAGTTGGTTTTGTGCAGCAGGAAGGCAAATGCTGCGGCGAGCACGATAAACAGCGCAAACTCAAACGACAGTGCGCCCCATACGTAGCCCTGGCCGAACCAGGCGAAGCTCTCCGGGTATTTGTTCAGTGCCTGGTCACCGAGCAGAATGTAGGTAATGCCGCGATACAGGCTCATCGTGCCGATGGTGATGACGATGGAAGAGAGGTTAAAGCGGGTGACCAGCAGCCCGTTAAACAGCCCGCACAGCAGGCCGACCCCTAGCCCAACGCAAACCAGCAATGGCGTGTCCATTCCAGCGGCGGCGCAGAAGCCCATCAGCGTGGAGCTCAGGGCGATGGTCGACGCGACTGACAGGTCAATCTCGCGGGCGATAATCAGCATCGCCATCGGTAGCACGATGATCGCTTTCTCGGTGAAGTTGAAGGTGGCGTCCGACAGGTTCCAGATGTTGAGGAAGTAGGGCGAAGCCAGCGCGTTCCCGACAAACACCAGCAGCGTCACCGCCAGTAAAAAGCCTTCCCAGCACAGCAGACGCTGGAAGAACGACGGCGCAGCGATTTCCGTTTTAATCTCGTCCGGCATCATTATTTTGCTCATGAGCGCACCGCCTGTTTTTGTCGGGCCAGCGCGGCATCGCGCAGGATCAGTCGTCCTTTGCGTTTATTGCCGCGTTCGTTCAGCAGGACGGCAATCACAATGACCGCGCCGGAAATGGCCATCTGCCAGAACGGCGAAATACCGATCACCGGCAGGGCGTTGTTGATGATGCCGAGGAACAGCGCGCCGCACAGGCAGCCCACCACACGCCCGGTACCGCCCATGGTGCTGATCCCGCCAATCACGCAGGCAGCTACTACCTGAAGTTCGAAGCCGTTAGCGACGTCGACGTAGGCCACGGCAAAGCGCGAGATCCACAAATAGCCGCAGAACCCGGCCAGTGCGCCAGAAAGGCAGAAGCTGACGAACTGCATTTTCCCGGCGTTGATCCCGGTGTAGTAGGCGGCGGTGGCGTTGCCTCCGGCGGTGTAGAGCGCCCGCCCGGTGCGGCTAAAGCGCAGGAAGTAGCCGACCAGCAGCAGCGCAGCCACGGCACACCAGCTTAGTACCGGCAGACCCAACAGTGAGGCGCGCGGCAGGCCGAGGAAATCGGCGCTCATCTGATGCGAGTTGACCCAGCCGCCGTCGGAGAGCAGGAAGATAATCCCGCGGTAGATGCTCATGGTGCCAAGCGTCACCACAATCGCCGGAATACCGAGCTTCCAGACCAGCAGGCCGTTAATCATGCCCATCACCAGCCCCAGCGCCGTCGCTAGCAGCAGTAACGCCCATACAGGAACGGTCGGAAAATGGAAGTTAAGCAGCGCAACGATCATCCCGGTGAGCGCCAGATTGGCGGCCATCGACAGGTCGATGCCTTTGGTTAGCAGCACCATCATCTGTCCCAGCGCGAGGATGATTAGGATGGCGGTATCGTTGAACATTTCCACCAGGTTACCCGGTGAGACGAACGACGGCACGCGGCTGCCGATGGCACCGATCATCAAAATGATGACCGCGGCGAGCAGCGCTTCGCGGTGTTTAAATAAGGATTGCCACATTTATGCTGCCTCCTTCCCCGCGCCGCTGGCGGCACTGACGATGGTTTCTGCTGTAGCTTCACCGGCCTGATATTCCGCGACCATCAGCCCTTCATGCATCACGATAATGCGGTCGGCCATGCCCATCACTTCCGGCAGTTCCGATGACACCATAATCACCGCCAGCCCCTGAGCAACCAGCTCGGACATAAACTGATGCACCGCGGCCTTTGAGCCGATATCGATGCCTTTGGTCGGTTCATCAAGAATGATCACGTCAGGATGGGTTGCCAGCCATTTGCCGATCACCACTTTCTGTTGATTACCGCCGGAGAGAGTCTCCACCGGCTGTCGCCAGCTAAAGGCTTTTACCTGCAATCGTCGGGCGTATTCGTCGGCAAGCTGCCATTCGCGCGCGTCGTTGAGCACGCCGCGCGGGTTGAGTTTGCTCAGCTGCGGCAGGCTAATGTTCTGGGCAATCGGCAGTTCGATAATCGCCCCCTGCTTTTGTCGCTCTTCCGGCACGCAGACGATTCCGGCATTGATGGCATCAGCAGGCTGGCGAAAACGTACCGGTTTGCCGTTCAGGACTATCTCGCCGGACGACGGATGCGACACGCCGGAAAGCGCCTGCATCAGCTCGGTGCGCCCGGCGCCGACCAGGCCGTAAAAGCCGAGAATTTCCCCTTTACGCAGGGTGAAGTCGATATGGGCAAATTCGGTCGGGTGGCAAAGGTCTTTGACCTCCAGCACCACGCTGCCTTTTTCACAGGCCACTTTCGGGTAGGTTTGCGTGATCGCACGGCCTACCATCATGGCAACCATTCGCTCTTCGGTTATCTCATTGATTGCGCCGGAGCCCACGTATACGCCGTCGCGTAAGATGGTGTAGTGATCCGCGAGCTCAAAAATTTCATCAAACTTGTGCGAGATAAACAGGATGGCTTTGCCTTCCAGCTTCAGACGTTCAACGATTTGATAAAACTCCAGAATCTCGTGCTGGGAGAGGGCGGCGGTGGGTTCGTCGAGGATCACCACCTGCGCCTCAAATGACAACGCGCGCGCGATCGCCACCATGTGGCGCTGGGCGATGCTGAGGGTTTTTAAGATGGCGCGCGGGTCAATCTGCACGTCGAGGCGGGAGAGGATTTCCCGCGCTTTCTGGTGCATCGCAGGCCAGTCGAGCTTTTTCAGCCAGCCTTTGTAGAGGTACTGGCCGACAAAAATATTTTCGGTGACCGAGAGTTCATCGAACAGCACGGTTTCCTGATGAATAGCGGTGATCCCTACCCGGTGCGCGGAGTCCGGCGTGGGCAGGGTAATCGGAATGGCCTTGTAGAGAATCTCGCCCTCTTCGGCCTGATAAATGCCGGTCATCACTTTGACCAGCGTGGACTTGCCCGCGCCGTTTTCACCGATTAACGCGGTGACCTTGCCGGGCCAGAGATCGAGCTGTACGTTTTCAAGCGCGCGCACGCCGGGGAAGACTTTGGTTATCCCCTTAAGCTGCAGCAAAGGTGTAGCCATAATCGTTCTCCATCATAGGGGATTTGTAGGGCAGGTAAGCCATAGCGCACCTGCCGTTTTGCCGGATGGCGCTAGCGCTTATCCGGCCTACAAAACGCATCAGAAGATTTTTGAGAACTTATCAATATTGCTGGCATCGTAGACGAACGGCTCGGACATCGCGCCGTTGCCGTCAGCATCGAGCTTCACTTTGCCCAGCTTGCCCATGCTGGCTTCGGTTTTGGTTGCCGTGCCTTTTACCAGGTCATCAGCGAGATAAGTCGCGGCATAGCCCAGATCGATCGGGTTCCAGATGGCGAAGCTTTTGCTCGCGCCGGACTTAATCGCCCCGGCCATTTCAGACGGCAGCCCCAGCCCGGTAACGTAAACTTTGCCGATTTTTCCCTGATCCTTCACCGCCTGCGCCGCCGCGACGATGCCGACGGAAGACGGTGAGACAATCACTTTCAGGTCCGGATAGGACTTCAGCAGCCCGACCGCTTCGCGGTAGCTTTTATCCGACAGGTCGTCGCCGTAGGCCACGGTCACCAGGTTGATGGACGGATAGTTCGGCAGCACCTTTTTCATCTCGCCAATCCAGATATTCTGGTTGGTGGAGGTTGGGGTCGCGCTCAGAATGGCGACATCGCCTTTCTCCACGTTCAGCGCTTTCAGCGCATCGGCGGCAAGCTTAACGTTGGTTTCACCAATCAGCTGATTGTTCGACGGATTCAGGTGAATCTGGCGGCCACCGGCGGCAACGCCGGAATCCCATGACACGACTTTAATGCCGCGCTGCATGGCTTTTTTCAGTACCGGCACGACGGCATCGGGATCGTTAGCGGAAATTGCGATCGCATCGACGCCCTGAGCGATCAGCCCATTGAGCACTTCGATCTGCGCCTCGGCCGTGGTGGTGGTCGGGCCGGTGTAAATGACTTTAACATCGCCTAACTCTTTGGCCGCCTCCTGTGCGCCAACGTTCGCGGCTTCGAAGAAGCCATTGCCTAATGACTTCGCCACGAGGGCAATTTTCACTTCAGCTAAAGCGGAACCGGACAACGCCAGGGCGGCAACGGTGAGGATGAAGCTTGCTTTTATTTTCATTGCTTGTACTCCACGGTTTTGAGTTAGTTGGTTTGCAGGTAACAGAATTTTTTCCCCTGCGGATCGTTGCCCGCAGGGGTTATGCGATGTTCTTACTTGTACAGATTTAATGCGCTGGCCATCGGGGTCACGCCAAAGCGTTGGCCGAGGGCAATCAGTTCTTGCTGCGTGATGGTCTGCTTCATGCCGCCCATCGAGTACACCTTAACCAGCACTTCTGCGGATTTTTCGGCGGTATCAATCAGACCAAAAGTTTCGTCGAGCGTAGGGCCGCTGCCGAAGACGCCGTGGAACGGCCACAGCACCAGAGAGTGTTGCTGCATAGAAACGGCGGTCGCCTGACCGATTTCATCCGTTCCCGGCACCATCCACGGCAGAATGCCGACACCGTCCGGGAAGACCACCAGACACTCGGTGCTGCCTTCCCACAGTTTGCGGGTAATCAACGCGGAGTCGTTTTCCAGTACGTAGGTCAGCGCGATCAGGTTGGTCGCGTGGCAGTGCATGATGACGCGGTCTTTACCGCCGGTCAGTTTGATACGTTCGCAGTGTGACAGGAAATGCGCCGGCAGTTCGGAGGTTGGTACAGCTTCGTGAGTCAGCCCCCACAAAATATGGTAGCCCGCGCCGTCGCTATCGACTTTCACCACGCCGAGGTTGGCGGCCGGGTCGAGCTGCACGTTGCGGAAGAACTTGCCGGAACCGGTGACGATAAACGGCGTATTTGCCAGCATTGGCATCGGCTGGCTCAGGGCGATATAGCGCGGTTTAGCGTGGAAATCAGCGGTGAACGGCGCGATATCCGTATCGTCCAGGCGCAGCGTCAGGTTGCCGCCGTTGCGTTCGTCCCAGCCTTTTAACCAGGCGTCAGAGGTGGCTTTAATCATGCCCTGGACGAACCAGGAATCGGTAATGGTCTGCATAGTCTTTGTGTCCTGTTTGCTTTAATGCCCGATGGCGCTGCGCTTATCGGGCCTACAACGGCTGTTGTTTCGTAGGCCGGATAAGGCAAAGCCGCCATCCGGCAATCGCACTCGATTATTTACGCTTATTCAGAATCTCTTTCTCGTAGCTGCGCACGCTCTCCAGCCACTGGCTGCCCGCAGGCGTATCGTTACGCTGGCAGTACATTTCCCACACCGCTTGCCACGGCAGGCACTTCTGCTCTTCCAGCAGCGCCAGACGCGCGGTGTAGTCACCGTCAACTTCCAGCTGACGCAGCTGTTCGGTTGGCTCCAGCAGCGCGCGCAGCAGGGCTTTCTTCATGTTGCGGGTACCGATAACCCACGCGGCGATGCGGTTGATGGAGGCGTCGAAGAAATCGAGGCCGATGTGCACGCGGTCAAACAGGTCGTGGCGGATGATTTCGCTCGCGATGGCCTGAGTTTCGTCGTCCAGCAGCACCACGTGGTCGCTGTCCCAACGTACCGGGCGGCTCACGTGCAGCAGCAGGCGCGGCACGTACAGCATGGCGGCGGAGATTTTGTCCGAGATAACTTCGGTTGGGTGGAAGTGGCCAGCATCCAGGCACAATGCGGTCTGGCGGCTGGTGGCGTAACCCATGTAGAACTCGTTGGAGCCCACGGTGTAGCTTTCTGCGCCAATGCCGAACAGCTTGCTCTCAACGGCATCGATGTGATGCGCTGGGTCCAGTTTTTCGCTGATGACTTCATCCAGCGCGGCGGCCAGACGCTGGCGCGGTGCTAAACGGTCAACGGTCACGTCTTTCATGCCGTCTGGGATCCAGATATTCATCACCGAAGGCGTCCCCAGTTGCTCGCCAAAGTAGGCGGAAACGCGGCGGCTGGCCTTGCAGTGGTCAATCCAGAACTGGCGAATTTTCGGGTCGGCGTGGGACAGCGTAAAGCCGTCTGCGCTCAGCGGGTGCGAGAAGCAAGACGGGTTAAAATCGAGGCCCAGCTTGTGTTCTTTCGCCCACTCAACCCAGTTTTTGAAGTGCTCCGGTTTGATTTGGTCTCGTGCTACCGGGGTGTCTGACTCCAGATAGATGGCGTGCAGGTTGAGACGTTTTGGCCCAGGGATCAGGCTCAGCGCCTGCTCCAGGTCGGCGCGCAGCTCGCTAGCGTTGCGCGCTTTGCCCGGGTAGTTACCGGTCGCCTGAATGCCACCCGTTAAACTGCCTTCTGGATTTTCAAAACCCGCGACGTCGTCGCCCTGCCAGCAGTGCATCGAAACCGGTAAACGGTCCAACTGGCGTAACGCCTCTTCGACATCGATACCTACAGCGGAATAGCGCTGTTTCGCGAGTTCCCAGGCTTGGTCAAGTTGAGTGGTCATGCGCAAAGCTCCTTTGTCTGTCGTTTTTGCTGAAACTGCGCAACGTAGCGGGCAATTTCATGGTCTGGATTGGGGGTGAATGTGGTGAGGCCGTAGTTACCGGTCACCACTTTGCGGAAATCGTCAACGTTAGTGAGTTCGTCCAGCGTCATTAGCTGAATGCCGATATTGCCGAGGGTTGATGCTTCAATCGGTCCCGCGACCACGGTAATACCGCAGGCATCAGCGCAAAGCTGATTCAGCATCTGGTTCTGGCAGCCGCCGCCCACGATGTGCAGCTGGCTGAACGGCTTGCCGCGAAGCTGCGCCAGTTCGTTGAGCACGTCGGCATACAGCAGCGCCAGGCTGTCGAAGATGCAGCGCGCCAGTTCGGCAGGCGTGGTCGGAATGGGCTGTGCCGTTTCGCGGCAGGCGGCCTGAATCTCCGCGCTCATGTTTTCCGGGTTGATGAAGCGGTCTTCGTTCGGGTTAATCAGATAGCGGCAGGCTGGCAGCGCCTGCGTTTTTGCAATCAGCTCAGGCAGGTCGCCAACATGTTGTTCTTTCAGGACGCGCTGTAGCAGCCACAGACCCATGATGTTTTTCAGCACCCGGTAGCGCCCTTCCGCACCACCTTCATTGGTGATGTTGGCGCGCTGCGCCATCTCGCTGGTGTACGGGGTTTTACTTTCAAAACCCATCAGCGACCAGGTGCCGGAGGAGAGATAGGCGGCATCGTGGTCTGCCAGCGGTGAGGCAATCACGGCGCTCGCGGTATCGTGGCTGGCGACGGCAACCACCGGGATTTTATTACCCAGCGGGCAGATCCAGTGACCGATCACATTGCCGGGGTGGGTCGGCGTACCGAACCACTCGCGCGGCGCACCGGTCCAGTTCAGCAGGTCTTCATCCCAGTTATCGCTGTTAATATTGACCAACTGCGTGGTGGTGGCGTTGGTGTATTCCCAGTTCATTTTTCCGGTCAGGCGGAAGCTAAGGTAGTCCGGGATCAGCAACGCATGAGCCGCTTTACTGACCAGCTCCGGTTGCTGTTCAACCAGCGCCCGTAGCTGGTAGAGCGTATTGAACGGTAGAAACTGAATGCCGCTGCGACGATAGATCTCACCTTTACCCAGTTGTTCCATCGCCAGGGCCATGACGCCATCGGTGCGGCTATCGCGGTAGGCCACCGGCAGGCCAACGCGCTGCCCGTGCTTGTCCAGAAGGACGTAGTCCACGCCCCAGGTGTCGATACCGATGCTGTCGATCAAAATGCCTTCATCGCACACTTTGTTGAGGCCGATGCGGATTTCCGCTTCCAGCGCGTCGATATCCCAGGTATCGAAACCTTCCTGCTTATGCAGATTGTTCACGAAACGGTGAATTTCGCGCAGTGAAAGCGAACGCTGTTCGGCATCAAAGCGCGCCAGCATTACGCGTCCGCTGGAGGCGCCTAAATCGACGGCCACACAATGGCGAAAAGTCATGGCAAGAGTCCTTCTATGAGTCATTGCCAGACAGTCTAGAAAAAGCGCAATGTCACAACCTTCTCGTTACTGACAGGCGAAATTAGGCGCTGGCAAGAAAGCAAAGATGAACGTGAGAGAGTTCACAAATTCCGCCGATGGCAGGGTTTTCAGGGGGTGTGATGATGACCGCATTTCCCGATCTTTCCGGCTGTTTCTTGAAAAAACGACCGGCTTTGCGCGGTTTGCTGTCAAAACGTCAAGGTCAGATCGCTCATCGGATATTACTATCCTGATAATCTTTCTCATTTGTTGAGGCTCGCGATGACCGTACTACACAGCGTGGATTTCTTCTCTTCTGGCAAGCTTCCCGTGGCTATCGAACCTCGACTTCCTCAGGCTGCATTTCCTGAGCATCATCATGATTTTAATGAGATTGTTATTGTTGAGCACGGTACGGGTATTCATGTGTTCAATGGTCAGCCGCATACCATTTGTGGCGGCACTGTTTGCTTCGTTCGCGACTTTGACCGGCACTTATATGAGCACACGGAAAACCTCTGTCTGACGAATGTGTTATATCGCGCGCCGGATGCTTTCCAGTTCTTGTCAGGTCTGAATAAACTGCTGCCGCAGGAGCAGGACGGTCACTATCCTTCCCATTGGCGCGTAAACCAAAGCACGCTACAGCAGGTGAGGGCGATCGTCGGCCAGATGGAAGAGGCGAACGACAGCACCGATATGATGTCGCTGGCCAATCGCGAAATTCTGTTTATGCAGCTGCTGGTGCTGCTGCGTAAAGGCAGTCAGGAACAGGGGGCGATGGATAACGATGCGCGCCTGAATCAGCTGATGGCGTGGTTGGAAGAGCATTTCGCGGAAGAGGTGTGCTGGGAGGGGCTGGCGGAACGTTTCTCGCTCTCTTTGCGTACCCTGCACCGCCAGCTCAAACATTGCACCGGCCTGACGCCACAGCGCTACCTTAACCGTCTGCGCCTGATTAAAGCGCGCCATATGCTGCGCCACAGCGATGAGAGTGTGACCGAGATTGCTTATCACTGTGGTTTTGGCGACAGTAACCACTTTTCTACCCTTTTTCGTCGCGAATTTGACTGGTCGCCACGCGATATTCGCCAGGGGCGAGATACCCTGCTTCAGTAACGAGAAGACAATCACCGTTTTTTGCCTCGAAACGGCGAATAATAAGGAGTTGTTAGTCGTGAGGTGCCCGCGTGTCAGGTCAGTTAATTCTTCGAAAAGCCGATTTTTTTGCCAGCCCGGCGCAGGCCGTGGCGGTGGCTGACCGCTATCCACAAAATGTCTTTGCTGAGCATACCCATGAATTCTCCGAGCTGGTGATGGTCTGGCGCGGCAACGGTTTGCACATTCTCAACGACCGTCCCTATCGTATTACCCGCGGCGACCTGTTTTACATTCGCGCCGAGGATAAACACTCTTACGCCTCTGTTAACGATCTGGTTTTACAGAATATTATTTACTGTCCTGAGCGCTTAAAGCTCAACCTCGATTGGGTAGCTCATATTCCCGGGCTGCACGGCTCGCATTGGGCACCGCACTGGCGGATAGGCAGTACCGGCATGACGCAGGCGCGGCAGATAATGACTCAGTTGGAGCAAGAGAGCCGCAAAGACGACGCGTTAGCCAACGAGATGTCCGAGCTACTGTTTGCCCAACTGGTGGTATGCCTGAAGCGGTACCGTTATGCCACCGATAACCAGGCGGCGACGCAGAGTGAAGCCTTGCTCGACAAGCTGCTGACGGTGCTGGCGGGCAGCCTGAATCGTCCTTTCGTACTTGATACCTTCTGCGAGCAGCAGGGCTGTAGTGAACGCGCTCTGCGTCAGCAGTTCCGCAGCCAGACCGGCATGACCGTTAACCACTACCTGCGCCAACTGCGAATTTGCCACGCGCAGTATCTGCTCCAGCACACGGAAATGCTGATTGGCGAAGTCGCAATGAGCTGCGGGTTTGAGGATAGTAACTACTTCTCGGTGGTATTTAACCGTGAGATAGGGATGACGCCAGGGCAGTGGCGGCAACGGAGTCGCGTTGCCGCCTGAGGTTCGCGGTTTAGCTTGCCATACCTAGCCCAACGACGTTGGCGGCAATAATGATGACGACGCAGCCCAGACTCAGCACGCTAACGGGTTGGCGTCCGGCATTTTTCCACTCTTTCAAAATCAGCCCCACCAGACCGCCACACAGCACATAGAAGCTCATGTGCAGCATCCAGCTCATATAGTCATACTGCGACGGAATGCTGGCGTGGCCCCACGCGTAGAAGAAGAACTGGAAATACCACATCAGCCCGCCTAAGGCAGAAAGCAGAATGTTGCTGATTATCAGCGGTTTTGCCAGCGAGAAGTCGGCTTTTATCGACAGGTTTTTGACTTTTAGCAGACGAATAAAGCAGAAGCCGAGGTTAACCAACGCGCCGCCGCCCATAATGACCACGTAGCTTGGCAGCGCGGTATAGAGCGGGTCGACCCCTAGCGCGGCGGCGGCTTCGTGCATCGGCTTGGCGGCGTTCATGGCAAAGGACATCCCGGCGGAGAAGACGCCGCACATGATGGCCAGCATTAACCCTTTCTTCAGGTTGAAATCTTCCGCTTTGATGCCCATTTTGCGCTCTTTCAACTGCCCGGCACGGGTGACGATCCCGACGCCAATCACGGCTATCAGCACACCCAGCAGCGTCATTTGGCCGCCCTGGGTGTGAATGAGTACGTCAAACTGGCCGTTAATAATTGGTGTCATTAACGTACCAACAATCAGCGTGATGCCAATGGCAATACCGATCCCCATCGACATGCCGAGATAGCGCATGGTGAGGCCGTAGTTGATGTTGCCGACCCCCCACATGGCGCCAAATAGAAACACCGGCAGGAGCGTTGAAGCGCTGAAGGAACGATAGTAGGCCCAAAAGTCGGGCAAGAGCAGGGCGCTAACCGCCCAGGGCAGGACAATCCACGAAACAATCCCGCCAATAGACCACATGGTTTCCCATGACCACTGCTGAACTTTTTTGAACGGGGCATAGAAACAGGCTGCACTGGCCGCACCTATCAAATGCCAAAATATACCCATCGTAATTGCATGGTTCATTGATTTTATCCTCATCCATTTTTTGTCGTAGTAATCGTCTTCCGACAGGATGAGGATAAAAATTTGGCGCTTTTTTAACCTTCAGGCTGTTGCCATTCAGGGAGATACATTGGCAGTAAGTGGTGTAATTAGCTGTTCAGGCTCACAAAAAAACATCTATGCCCTAAAGTTATAACCTTATAAAAACTACGGCATTGATAATCATTTTCAATATCATTTAATTAACTATAATGAACCAACTGATTACGCGGCGTTTACAGGTTTGCCGCCCGACAATAATGGAGATGATTATGAGCTATACCCTGCCATCACTGCCTTATGCGTACGATGCCCTGGAACCGCACTTCGACAAACAGACGATGGAAATCCATCACAGCAAACACCACCAGGCTTACGTTAACAACGCTAACGCAGCGCTGGAAAGCCTGCCGGAATTCGCTGCGCTGTCTGCTGAAGAGCTGATCGCGAAACTGGACCAGCTGCCGGCTGACAAGAAAACCGTTCTGCGTAACAACGCTGGCGGCCACGCTAACCACAGCTTCTTCTGGAAAGGCCTGAAAAAAGGCACCACCCTGCAGGGTGACCTGAAAGCGGCTATCGAGCGTGATTTCGGTTCCGTAGATAACTTCAAAGCTGAATTTGAAAAAGCAGCAGCAACTCGCTTCGGCTCTGGCTGGGCGTGGCTGGTGCTGAAAGGCGACAAACTGGCTGTGGTTTCTACCGCAAACCAGGATTCCCCGCTGATGGGTGAAGCCGTTTCCGGTGCTTCCGGTTTCCCAATCGTGGGCCTGGACGTTTGGGAACACGCTTACTACCTGAAATTCCAGAACCGTCGTCCGGACTACATCAAAGAGTTCTGGAACGTGGTGAACTGGGACGAAGCAGCAGCGCGTTTCGCCGCTAAAAAATAATTTGCATTGCCGGTCTGTAGAAGCGAGTCTGATGACTCGCTTTTTTTGTATCCGCCTAAGGAGCAGCAGATGCATTATCCGGTTGACGTGTTTATTGGCAAAATCCGTGACTATGACGGCAGTCGCCCAAGCGCCATCGCGAAGGTCCAGATGGATGGCGAACTGGAACTCACCGAGCTGGGACTGTTGGGTGATGAACAGGCCGAGAAAAAAATCCACGGCGGCCCCGACCGCGCGCTGTGCCAGTTCCCCCGCGAACATTATGAAGACCTGATTCGTGACTTCCCCGAACAGGCTGCCCTGTTTTGCGCCCCGGCGTTTGGTGAAAACCTGTCAACGGAAGGGATGACCGAGCACAACGTTTTTATCGGTGATATTTACCGCTGGGGTGAGACGCTGATCCAGGTCACCCAGCCGCGTTCGCCGTGCTTTAAACTCAATTTCCACTTTGCTATCAGTGATATGGCATCTTTGATGCAGAACAGCGGTAAGGTCGGCTGGCTGTATCGGGTGATTGCGCCGGGTAAGGTCTCCACAGACGCTCCGCTGGAGTTGGTGTCGCGCCTGAGCGATGTGTCGGTGTATGACGCCGCCGCTATTGCCTGGCATATGCCGTTCGATGACGACCAGTATCACCGCCTGCTGAGCGCGGCCGGGTTATCGGTTAGCTGGAGCAGAACCATGCAGAAGCGCCGTTTGAGCGGCAAGATTGAAGATAACAGCAGAAGGTTGTGGGGCTAGACGATACAAAAAAATCGGCCTGCATTCGCAGGCCGATGGTTTTTAGGTTCGCTTATAAAGCGGTAGCCACAGCGTGAGCCGTAACCCGCCGAGCGGGCTGTCATCAGCCTTCACCCAGCCGCGGTGCTGCTGCATGGCGCTTTCAACAATCGCCAGCCCCAGCCCCGTTCCGCCAGATTCACGGTCTCGCGCCTCATCGGTACGATAGAACGGACGGAAAATTTGCTCGCGGTCTTCCGGGCTTACACCTGGGCCGTCATCGTCCACGTGGACGGTAACGCCGTCTTTATCCACCGAGAAACTGACGGCAATTTTGGTATGCGAGTAGCGCAGGGCGTTACGTACGATGTTCTCCAGCGCGCTTTCCAGCGCGTTCGGGTTACCGTAAAGCGGCCACGGCCCCGGCGGATAATCGACGCTAAACGATTTGCCCATCTGCTCAGCTTCAAACGCGGCGTTATCCAGCACTTCGCCCCACAGCTGATTAGCCTTGAGGGTTTCACTGACCAGCGCGCTTTTCTGCTGATTGCGCGACATCACCAGCATGTCGTTAATCATGCTATCCAGACGCTGCGCTTCGGTTTCAATACGCTCCAGCTCTTTGCTCTCACCGCTGCGACGACGCAGAAGCGCCGTGCCAAGCTGCAGACGCGTCAGCGGCGTACGCAGCTCGTGAGAGATGTCAGAGAGCAGTCGCTGCTGCGACGTCATCATTCGCTCAAGTGCCATCACCATCTGGTTAAAGCTGGCACCGGCGGCGAGGAATTCCTGTGGCCCTGCCTCCAGCTCTGGATGCTGACGCAGGTTGCCCTGAGCCACTTCATCCGCGGCGTTTTTCAGCTTACGCGCCGGTTTTGCCAGACTCCATGCGAGCCATAGCAACAGCGGGGCGCTAACCAACATAGTGACGATAAGCAGCAGTAAAGGCCGGTCGAACAGCAGATTGATAAAGTCGGACTGCGAACTGCTTGCTGGGCGGATCAGGTATAACTGGTAGTTATCTTCCCCGTCGCGAATGGAGAAAGGCCCGACCAACTCAACGCGCCCGTACTTCTTCTTCTGCGGATGATCGGAATTATCAGACTGGCCGATAAAGTTACGAATGATCTGCATTTCGTTGCGTTCTGCGCCGATCACGCGACCTTCGCTAGTGACCAGCAACAAACGCTGGCCCGGCGGAGCCCACTTATCAATCGCGCGGAACAGCCGACGCCACCACATCAAATCGTTGGGGGGATCGTTGGCAAGCTCTTCTTCAACATGCTGCTCAATCATCAGGCCTTGGCGCTGCTCGCTATCGAGCAGCTCGGTCATTTGACGGGAGTCGAGCTTTGGTAGCATCAAAACCAGCATCAGCACCAGCGCTAGCGTTAACCAGAAAATGGCGAAGATGCGGGCGGTTAAACTTCCTATCATGAAGCAGAGACCATCAGGTATCCGCGACCACGCAGGGTTTTAAACCATGGGTGACCGTCTTTACGCTCTGGCAGCTTCCGGCGCAGGTTGGAAATGTGCATATCAATCGCGCGGTCGAACGGCGTTAAGCGTTTACCCAGGACTTCCTGACTCAGGTGTTCACGGGAAACCACCTGACCCAAATGCTGTGCCAGCAGATAGAGCAGGGTAAATTCAGTGCCGGTCAGCTCGAGCGTTTGACCATCGAAGCTAGCTTCCTGACGCCCTGGGTTCAGGCTTAGGGAATCAACTTCTACGGTTGGTGAGCTCGTATCGCTACTTTGCTGCTGTTCGCTCCAATGTGAACGGCGCAAAATAGCGCGAATACGGGCGACCAGTTCGCGATCGTTAAACGGTTTTGGCAAATAGTCATCCGCGCCAAGCTCAAGGCCCAGTACGCGATCCAACTCGCTACCGCGAGCGGTTAACATAATGACGGGAGTCTGGTGTGTCTGTCGCAATTCTTTCAGCGTGTCGATACCGTTTTTCTTCGGCATCATTACGTCGAGTAAAAGTAGGTCGATGCTGTCGTCAATCAGCGTTAACGCCTGTTCGCCATCGTGGGCAACAAGGACATTAAAGCCTTCCATATCAAGAAGTTCCTTGAGCAAGGAAGTCAGCTCGCGGTCATCATCAACTAATAAAATTTTATTCATATTTTCATCCCTCCGAGGCAGAAATTACGTCATCAGAGCCAGCGAATCCATGACTTTACGTTGTTTTACACCCCCTGACGCATGTTTGCAGCCTGAATCGTAAACTGTCTCTCGTTGAATCGCGACACAAAAGTTTTTGGGAGCATGTGATGCGCAATGTTATCGCTGCCGTCATGGCCTCAACGCTGGCATTCAGTGCATATAGCCAGGCCGATGAAGTCGTCACCAGCGTTAATTGGCACCCAGCGGAAAGCAATACGCTGCGAAGCGGCCAGGGCCATATGTTCGACGGTATTAGTTTAACCGAACATCAGCGCCAACAGATGCGCGATCTGATGCAACGGGCACGACACGATCGTCCACCTGTTAATGTTAGCGAAGTGGAGACAATGCATCGCCTTGTCACCGCAGAAAAATTTGATGAAGCCGCCGTGCGAGCCCAGGCCGAGAAAATGGCCGAGGAGCAGGTTAACCGCCAGGTAGAAATGGCGCGGGTACGCAACCAGATGTACCGCCTGTTAACGCCGGAGCAGCAAGCGGCTTTAAATGAGAATCACCAGCAGCGTATGGAGCAGCTGCGTGACGTTGCACGGATGCAGCAAGGTTCAGTACCGAGTCAGAACCTGTTTAGTAGCAATACCCGTAGCAACCAGTAACAAACCCTGTTTTTCCTTGCCATAGACACCATCCCTGTCTTCCCCCTCATGATGAGGGGGTTTTTTTTGTCTTAAATTCGTCACCGCGCACCCCTCATACATTCCGCTATACTACGCAGATCGAAAGCAGGAGTGTTTATGAATCAATCTTATGGACGACTGGTAAGTCGTGCAGCAATCGCCGCAACGGTCATGGCTTCCGTGCTGCTGGTGATTAAAATCTTTGCGTGGTGGTATACCGGGTCGGTCAGTATTCTGGCGGCGCTGGTGGATTCGCTAGTGGATATCGCCGCCTCGCTGACCAACTTGCTGGTGGTGCGCTATTCGCTGCAACCGGCGGATGAGGAGCATACTTTTGGTCACGGTAAGGCCGAATCGTTGGCGGCGCTGGCACAAAGTATGTTTATTTCGGGTTCGGCGCTGTTCCTGTTTTTGACCGGGATCCAGCATCTGGCCCGGCCGACGCCAATGAGCCAGCCGGGCATCGGCGTGGTAGTGACGGTGATTGCGCTTATCAGTACATTAGTCCTCGTGACGTTTCAGCGATGGGTGGTCAGAAAAACCCAGAGCCAGGCCGTACGCGCGGATATGCTTCATTATCAGTCTGATGTTATGATGAACGGCGCGATTCTTGTTGCGCTCGGCCTCTCCTGGTACGGCTGGCATCGTGCCGATGCGCTGTTTGCATTAGGAATTGGCATCTATATTCTATATAGCGCGTTACGCATGGGGTACGAAGCGGTGCAATCGTTATTGGATCGCGCGCTGCCCGATGAAGAACGTCAGGAAATTTTCGACATCGTGACCACCTGGCCTGGTGTAAGCGGTGCTCACGATCTCCGAACGCGGCAGTCAGGGCCGACCCGCTTTATTCAGATTCATATTGAAATGGAAGACAACCTGCCGCTGGTTCAGGCGCATCACGTTGCCGATCAGGTGGAGCAGGCGATTTTGCATCGTTTTCCTGGGTCCGACGTGATTATTCATCAGGATCCGTGCTCTGTTATGCTGCAGGCAAACAGAGACGTTTGAACTTTCGCAGTGGTTGTATTAAATGTGAGCTAAGTCGGCATTATTTGTATAAATAACCGCCGGTTAGCCTGACCTGAATCAATTCAGCAAGAAGCGCTTGATATACTATCTCTACATAGAGTCGTTCTCTCCCCCCTACAACTGTGGGAGCGCTTCGGGCAGAAGAATTAATTTTTAGCATTCCTAAGTTCAGAGGTAGTCATGATTAAGAAAATCGGTGTGTTGACAAGTGGCGGTGATGCGCCGGGTATGAACGCCGCCATTCGCGGTGTTGTGCGCGCAGCATTGACGGAAGGCATTGAAGTCATGGGCATCTATGACGGTTATCTGGGCCTGTACGAAGACCGTATGGTACAGCTCGACCGTTACAGCGTGTCTGACATGATTAACCGTGGCGGCACCTTCCTGGGCTCCGCGCGTTTCCCAGAATTCCGTGATGAAAACATCCGTGCCGTGGCTATCGAAAACCTGAAAAAACGCGGTATCGATGCGCTGGTTGTTATCGGCGGTGACGGCTCCTACATGGGTGCCGTGCGTCTGACCGAAATGGGCTTCCCATGCATCGGCCTGCCGGGCACCATTGATAACGACATCAAAGGCACCGACTACACCATTGGTTTCTTCACTGCCCTGAGCACCGTGGTGGAAGCAATTGACCGTCTGCGTGACACCTCTTCTTCTCACCAGCGTATCTCCGTTGTGGAAGTCATGGGCCGTTACTGCGGCGACCTGACTCTGGCTGCGGCTATCGCGGGCGGCTGTGAGTTTATCGTCGTTCCGGAAATCGAATTCAAACGCGACGACCTGGTTGCCGAAATCAAAGCGGGCATCGCCAAAGGTAAGAAACACGCGATCGTGGCGATTACCGAACATATGTGTGACGTTGACGAGCTGGCGCACTTTATCGAGAAAGAAACTGGCCGTGAAACCCGTGCAACCGTTCTGGGCCACATCCAGCGCGGCGGCTCCCCGGTTCCTTACGACCGTATCCTGGCATCCCGCATGGGCGCGTACGCGATTGAACTGCTGCAGCAGGGCTTCGGCGGCCGCTGTGTCGGTATTCAGAACGAAAAACTGGTTCACCATGACATCATCGACGCTATCGAAAACATGAAGCGTCCGTTCAAAGGTGACTGGCTGGAATGCGCTAAACAGCTGTACTAAGTCGCGTTTACCCGGAAACGGGCAGATTCGAGTGAAAAAAAGCCTTCTCAATGAGAAGGCTTTTTTGTACGCGTAAGGCGCTTATTCGATATCCAGTGCGTCTTCCGACAGGATAATGCCGGTATTGTCGGCATAGAGATGGTCGCCGGAGAAGAAGGTTACGCCGCCGAAGTTGACGCGAACGTCGCTTTCGCCGATGCCTTCGCCCGCGGCACCAACCGGAATGGCGGCAATCGCCTGAATGCCGATATCCAACTCTTCTAAATCATCGACCTGACGCACCGCACCGTATACCACGATGCCTTCCCACTCGTTCTGAGTGGCCAGGCGGGCGAGGTCGGCGTCGATCAGCGCGCGACGGACAGAACCGCCGCCGTCGACCAGCAGAATGCGGCCACGGCCGTTCTGTTCGAGCAGATCGTACAGCAACCCGTTATCCTCGAAACATTTTACGGTGATGATTTGTCCACCAAACGACAGCCGTCCGCCAAAGTTAGAGAACAGGGGTTCTACTACGTTGACATCTTCCTGGTAGATGTCGCAAAGCTCGGAAGTATCGTATTTCATAGGATTAACGCTCAGTCGCTGCGAGTGATTTTAGTATATCGCGCTCTACGCATTGTTGGCAAAATCATCAATTGTTAATTGATATTTGTCAGTTAAGCCAGCGTCTTGCTCAGCACAATTCCGATGACGAACAGCAGGTTAGTTAACAATGCCCCTTTTACCGTTCTTTCCAGCATTGGCGGCATCGCCTGTGGGGAGCGCTCGCGCATCACAAAACGCGCTTGTTTCACCAGCAACGGCGCGCTGAGAATAAACAGCCAGCCCCACGGACTATGCAGCGAGAGCAGGTTGAATAGTGCCAGGCAGACCAGCGTCCCCATCAGTAGGCAGACGTGGTAACGGCGGGCGTTAACCGGCCCTAAACGCACGGCCAGCGTGTTCTTACCGTTCTCCCGGTCGCTGTCGATATCGCGCAGGTTATTGATATTCAGCACTGCCGTTGCCAGCAAACCGCAGGCGGTCGCAGGCAGAATAATGGCGCTGCTCAAGGTGTGCGTTTGTAAATACCAGCTACCAATAACGCTCAGCCAGCCGAAGAATATCAGCACCGAGACATCGCCAAGGCCAATGTAGCCATACGGACGCGTGCCGACGGTGTAGGTGATGGCGGCAATAATCGCCAGCAGCCCCAGCACCAGGAAGCCGATAAAATCACCGGTAGTCTGTGAAGCGGTAAACAGCAGAGCAAGACCAGAGACGCAGATAAGCCCGACGGTGATGATCAGCGCGCGCTTCATTTGCTCTTTGGTGATAACCCCTTTTTGCATACCGCGCAGCGGCCCGATACGGTCCGGCTTATCGCTGCCTTTCACCGCATCGCCATAGTCGTTGGCGAGGTTAGAGAGAATTTGCAGCAGGCTTGCGGTGATTAGCGCCAGCACGGCAACGCCCGCGTTAAAGTGCCCTTGCCACCACGCCAGCGCGGTGCCAACGACGATTGCCGCACAGGCCAGAGGTAACGTTTTCGGACGCAGACTTTCCAGCCAGGCCTGAGAGCGGCTTACAGGTGTATTTGTCATAATAATTAGCCAATAAAAATGGGGCTTTTCAGCCCCATCAATTAAAGATGAAAATGCAGTGACCGCGATTATAGGATAAAACGGCTCAGATCTTCATCTGCGACTAATGCATCCAGATGTTTGCTCACATATTCCGCATCAATTGTGATGCTTTGACCGTTGAGGTCGCTGGCGTCATAGGAGATATCTTCCATCAGACGTTCCAGAACGGTATGCAGACGACGGGCACCGATGTTCTCGGTGGTTTCGTTGACCTGCCATGCCGCTTCGGCGATACGCTTGATACCGGATTCGGTGAACTCGATGTTCACGCCTTCGGTGGCCATCAGCGCTTTGTACTGTACGGTAACAGAAGCATTTGGCTCGGTCAGGATACGCTCGAAGTCGCTGGTGGTCAGCGCCTGCAGCTCTACGCGAATCGGCAGACGGCCCTGTAATTCAGGGATCAGGTCAGACGGCTTCGCCACCTGGAATGCGCCGGAGGCGATAAACAGGATGTGGTCGGTTTTGACCATACCGTGTTTAGTGGAGACGGTGCAGCCTTCAACCAGCGGCAGCAGGTCGCGCTGTACGCCTTCACGGGAAACATCCGGGCCGGAGGATTCGCCGCGCTTACAGATTTTGTCGATTTCGTCGATGAACACGATACCGTGCTGCTCAACAGCGTCGATTGCGTCTTGCTTCAGCTCTTCTGGGTTCACCAGCTTCGCTGCTTCTTCTTCAATCAGCAGCTTCATCGCATCTTTGATTTTCAGCTTGCGCGGTTTCTGCTTCTGGCCGCCCAGGTTCTGAAACATGGATTGCAGCTGGCTGGTCATCTCTTCCATGCCCGGAGGGGACATGATTTCGACGCCCATTGGCGCAGCGGCGAGATCGATCTCAATCTCTTTGTCGTCCAGCTGGCCTTCACGCAGTTTCTTGCGGAATGCCTGGCGCGCGGCGGAAGGCTCGGCCTGCTGCTCTGCCTGGCCCCAGTTGTTTTTAGCCGGTGGGATCAGCACGTCGAGAATGCGCTCTTCGGCCATCTCTTCTGCGCGGTAGCGGTTCTTATCGATAGACTGAACGCGTACCATTTTGATAGCAGAATCAGTCAGATCGCGGATGATAGAATCCACTTCTTTACCCACATAGCCCACTTCGGTGAACTTAGTGGCTTCGACTTTGATGAACGGTGCGTTGGCGAGCTTCGCCAGACGACGGGCGATTTCGGTTTTACCGACGCCGGTTGGGCCGATCATCAGAATGTTTTTCGGCGTCACTTCGTGGCGCAGCTCTTCGTCGAGCTGCATACGGCGCCAGCGGTTACGTAAGGCGATAGCAACAGAACGCTTAGCCGCGTCCTGACCGATAATGTGTTTGTTCAGCTCGCTGACAATTTCGCGTGGGGTCATTTCAGACATGGGAGATCCTTACGCCTTAGACGGTAATTCTTCAATGGTGTGGAAATGGTTGGTATAGATGCAGATGTCGCCTGCGATATCCAACGCTTTTTCAGCAATCTCGCGCGCGCTAAGCTCGGTGTTTTCCAGCATGGCGCGGGCCGCGGCCTGGGCGTACGGGCCGCCAGAGCCGATAGCAATCAGGTCGTTTTCTGGCTGCACGACGTCACCGTTCCCGGTGATGATAAGCGATGCGGTTTCGTCCGCGACCGCCAGCAGGGCTTCCAGCTTGCGCAGCATACGGTCGGTACGCCAGTCTTTCGCCAGCTCAACGGCGGCTTTGACCAGATGGCCCTGGTGCATTTCCAGCTTACGTTCAAACAGTTCGAACAGCGTGAAGGCGTCCGCGGTACCGCCAGCAAAACCAGCGATCACTTTGTCGTTATACAGACGGCGGACTTTTTTCACGTTGCCTTTCATGACGGTATTGCCCAACGTGGCCTGACCATCACCGGCGATTACGACGTGGCCGTTACGGCGAACACTTACTATTGTTGTCACGAGCAGACCCCTTTGTTGCAAATACGAGATATACACATCATCCTTCAAGCTGCCTCTGCGTTGGCTGCGTTCACTCACCCCAGTCACGTACTTATGTAAGCTCCTGGGGATCCGTTCTCTTGCCGCGTTACTCGGCTTACAGCCTTGCCCCTTCGGGGCCAGCGCAAGCGCTGTTCAACATGCTAAAGCATGTTGTGATGCAGCTCGAATGATTTCGTGTATAGACAGGCCCCGTATCGCAGTCACGCGTACGGGGCAGAATGTAAGTATAGATGGGGGAGTTTTTGGGGGTTTCAACCCCCGGAGGCGAGCCTAATGCAGTTTCCGTGACCTGCCAGCTTCAGACGGGCGATGGTGTTATCGACGTTTTCTTTGCCTTTGACCGGGCCGATGACCACGCGATTCCAGCCGTTGTTGGTGGTGATTCTGGAATCAAAGCCTTCAAACGCCAGTTGCGCACGGACGGTTTCCGCTTGCTCAGCACCTTTGAACGAACCGCACTGTACCATCCAGCGACGATCGTCTTTTTTCTCTGGCTTCGGCGGCGGCGTCACTTCACGCACTTCCGGGATACCGTTATTGCTCTGCGCTTTTGGCTGCGAGGCGGCGGTGTGCGCTGGTGTTTGCAGCAGATCCTGATACGGCGCCTTGTTGGAGACAGTTGCCTTTGGCGCCTGCTGGGTTTGATGCGTCTGCTGAACCGGCTGCGGCGCGCGCGTTTGTGGCTGCTGTACGACCTGCTGCTGCGACCACTGCTGTTGCTGAGCCTGCTGCGCAAGGCGCTGGCGCTGCAAGGTCTGCTGGCGCTGCGCTGGCGTTTGCTCGTTCCACGGCACTTCCGTCAGCTGCGTTGGCTGCTGGCGCATATCCGCCTGCATCTGGGCCAACAGCTGGCGCTGCTCGTCGGTAAGCTGATTCGGGTTAATCACTTCCCCGCCCGCAGACGGTTCGGTTGGCGCACGAACGCCTGGCTGGCGACTTTCCAGCTCTTTGATATAGCGCCAGCGTTCTTCCGGCTTTGGCGGAAGGCCATTCCCGGTCACCTGGCGGCTCTGGAGTGCTTCAGACTCTTCTTTCTTATGGTGCGTAATGAAGTACAAACCGCCGATAAAGACGACGACAACTGCGGCAGCAATCGCCACCATGGCAGGAGAGACTGCCGGAAAGTTACTTTGCTTTTTCCGTGTATTCCGTGAAGCGCTGTTCTTGCGCCGCGAAGGTGCCTGTTGGCTGCGGCGTACATAGTCTCGTTGTGCCACTATCGTTTCGCTGTCTTTTTCCGTTAGTTAGCCCGACATGTTACTTAAGCGACGGGGCTTTGACCAGACAAGCAAGTCCTAAAGCACCCTGCTTTACATCAAATTTTGCTTGTGCTGCCACGAATGATCAGTTCGCAATCCAGCAGACGCGAACCACTATCAACAAACTGCCCGCTCAGTTGATTCAGCAACAGCAGCATGGCTTCCCGACCAATATCGAAACGTGGTTGAGAAACCGTGGTTAGCGGTGGGTCGCAAAATTCAGCCAGCGAGATGTTATCGAAGCCAATAATGGACAGGTCATCCGGGACTTTCAGCCCCTGACGTTTAGCGTAAGAGAGTGCGCCCAGCGCCATAATATCGCTGTGGCAGAAAATGGCGGTTGGTGGCTGAGGCAGCGCCAGCAGCTGTTCCAGTGCGTTAGCGCCGGCTTCATAGGTGAAGTTGCCGCGGGCGATATAGTGAGGGTCGACGGTAATACCACAGCGACGCAGCGCCTGCACGTAGCCTTGTAGACGATAATGGCACAGCGGCATCTCTTCCGGCCCGGCGATACAGGCGATGCGCTGGTGGCCGAGTTCGTGAAGATAGTTAACGGCATCAAACGAGGCGGTGAGGTTGTCGATGTGTACCGTCGGCAGCCCCAGCTCGGGAGCAAATTCGTTGGCCATCACCATTGGCGGCAGATTGCGCTGCTCTTCAATGCTGGCGTCGAACGGCAGACGCGAACCCAGCAGCAGCATGCCGTCAATTTGCTTGGTGATGATTAAATCGATGAAGGTTTTTTCCTGCTGATTCTGGTGAGCACAGTCGCCAATCAGCACCAGATAGCCCTGTGCCGCAGCCGTCACCTCGATCCCGCGGATCACTTCGCTAAAGAAGGGATCGCAAATATCCGGAACGATAACCAGAATTGTGCGCGACTCATTGCGCTTCATGTTACGCCCCTGCATCTGCGGCAGGTAGCCCACTTCCAGCGCCGCTTGCTCCACGCGGTTACGCGTGGCCTGCGAGACTTTCTCTGGGTTCATCAATGCACGAGATACGGTTGCCGTAGAGACATTCGCTTGTAGGGCAACATCCTTCATGGTTGCGGCAACAACCGGTTTTTTAGCCTTCACCTGATTTCTCCTCGCTAACTGGCGCAGGCACGTCCTATGTGACCTGACATCTGACACACTTTTATCAGATAGTTAGGGGGATCCGTTACAGAATTTTCATCAGAAATGTGATGTTTGTTTGATTTCTAGATCCCGCTCGCAACTCTGCATTAACCTTCGATTGGGTCAACGTCGAGAACCCACTTCACCTTGCGGGATTCCGGCAGCGTATTGATGAGCGCAAGACTCGCCGTGACAATGTGCTGCAGGCGAATGCGTGAAGGGTGCTGTAGCAGTATCTGCCAGCGGTAGCGGCCGCCACGTTTCGCTGCCAGCGCCGGAACCGGGCCAATCACCCACAGTTTGTCATCCGCCAGCGGGCTGGCCTGTATCAGGTTACGCAGTTGCTGCAGGAACACTGGCGCCTGCTGATTGTTGTGATCTTCGGCGCGAATCAGCACGTGGCTGGTGTATGGCGGCAACTGCATGGTCTGGCGTTCCGCCAGCGCCTGCTCGGCGAAGGCGTTGTAGCCTTTATAAAGCAACGTTTGCAGCAGCGGGTGGTCGGGATGGTGCGTTTGCAAAACCACTTCGCCCTGCTTACCCGCGCGTCCGGCGCGGCCGGAAACTTGGGTATAAAGCTGGGCAAAACGTTCTGCCGAGCGGAAATCAGCGGAGAACAACGCGCCGTCGACGTCCAGCAGGGCAACCAGCGTGACGTCGGGGAAGTGGTGGCCTTTCGCCAGCATCTGGGTACCAATCAGAATACGCGCGCCACCGCGATGTACTTCCGCCAGATGCTGTTCCAGCGCGCCTTTGCGGCTGGTGGTATCGCGGTCGATACGCGAGAGCGGCACGCCGGGGAACATCGGGCCTAATACTTGCTCCAACTGCTCGGTACCCAAGCCCACCGGCACCATGTGCGTTGAGCCGCAGGATGGGCACTGGCGTGGGATAGGGCGCTGGCTGTCACAGTGGTGGCAGCGCAGATGATGCTGTGCCTGGTGCAGCGTGTAGTAGCTGTCACAGCGCGGACATTCGGCAATCCAGCCGCAGTCGTGGCACAGCAGCGTAGGGGCGAACCCGCGGCGGTTAAGGAATAAAATGACCTGGTTGTCGGCCTGCAAATGCTGGCGCATACGGTTGATCAGCGCCGGTGAGAGCCCGGCCTGAAGCTGCTGCCCTTTTAAATCCAGCACGTGCTGGGTCGCCGGACGGGCGTTACCCGCGCGACGAGTCAAGCGCAGCAGGCGATACTTGTGCTGGCGTACGTTGAGCAGGGTTTCTAACGCCGGTGTCGCCGAGCCGAGGATAATGGGGATCTGCTCGCTGTGCGCACGCCATACCGCAAGGTCGCGGGCGTGGTAGCGCCAGCCTTCCTGCTGCTTATAGGAGCTGTCGTGCTCTTCATCGATGACAATGACGCCAAGATTTTTAAACGGCGTAAACAGCGATGAACGGGTGCCGATGACGATCGCCGCTTCACCGCTTTTGGCCTTGAGCCAGGCGGCCATGCGCTCGCTGTCGTTCAGCGCTGAGTGCAGTACTTCTACCGGTGCATTAAAGCGCTCGCGGAAGCGGGCGATAGTTTGCGGCGTCAGGCCGATTTCCGGCACCATTACCAGCGCTTGCTTACCCTGCGCCAGCACGTTTTCCAGCACGCTGAGGTAGACTTCCGTTTTTCCCGAACCCGTGATGCCTTCCAGCAGCCAGGCGGAAAATTCGTCGGACGCGCTGTGAATCGCTCCTACGGCGGTTGCCTGTTCGGTATTCAGGCGCAGACGTTCGCCAGGTACGGAATAGGTGGTGCGCCAGTCGATGGTTTCCGGCGCAACGCTGCCCAGCTCGCAAAACCCTTTGGCGCGCAGCGACTGCATTGCGCTTTCATTAAACTCCAGCTCCGCGACCTGATGGCGCCAGATCTTCCCCTGACGCAGTGCGGCCAGCGCCTGCTGTTGTTTTGGCGAGCGCTTCAGGCTGTTAATGTCCACCGCCTGACCCTGCTCAGTGGCAAACCAGAACCATTGCGGCGTGGCGCTGGCGGGTTTCCCCTGGCGCAGCAAAATGGGCAGCGCGTGGAACAACACGTCGCCAATAGGATGATGGTAATAGTCTGCCGCCCACAGCAGCAGCCGCCAGACGGAAGTGGAGAAGACCGGTTCGCCGTCCAACACCTCAATGACCGCTTTTAGCTCATCGCGCGGCAGCTCGCTGCTCTCGTTGACCGAGACGACAATCCCCACGCGCTCCTGTTTACCGAACGGCACGCGCACGCGGCAGCCTGCTTTCGCGCTGAGGTCATCAGGCAGCAGGTAGTCGAAGGTGCGGGGCAGCGGAACAGGCAGGGCAACGTGAGCAACGGGCATGTTTTCTTCCTGACTTGAAATCTGGCGAGACAGTATACACATTGTGGTAAGGGAACGCGGATCAGTTTGCATCTGTTGGTCAAATTCTGTATGATTCGCGGCCTTTGATGCATCTTTGTATCATCGACCTATACTATTAACATCGCGTGGTGTCTGGCGTTAGGGCTGGAAGAGCGACGCGGCCTTAACCGAGGTTTTCCCCATGAAAAAAGATATTCACCCGAAATACGAAGAAATTACTGCAACTTGTTCTTGCGGTAACGTCATGCAGATCCGCTCTACCGTTGGTCACGACCTGAACCTGGACGTGTGCGGTAAATGCCACCCGTTCTATACTGGCAAGCAGCGTGATGTTGCTACCGGTGGCCGTGTTGACCGCTTCAACAAGCGTTTCAGCATCCCAGGCAGCAAGTAAGTTGCCAAGCGAAAAAGCGCCTCAGGGCGCTTTTTTTGTGCCCGAAAAACGGCGCTGCTTTCCGCCTATCTTTATAATTCATTCCATTTTATTGCTGAATGCTTTTTTTAATAAATAAGAAAAATATATATTTATAGCAGCGCTATTTTTATTTCTGAGTGAATTTTATTATTGGATTTATTTTAATTATATTTGTCTAATAACCTATTTATAGCAACTAATCATTGTTGTTGGTGATCTGCATCTTATTCATCTTGAGTTTTTTGCCATTTTTCATTGTTGGTTGGCAGTAATAAAAAGGTGTAACCGTAAATTACAAAATAAAATATCAGCGTAAATAAATACAAATAAATAGCCTTGACTCATTGCGCGGATAGCTCAGCGAGGATTGGACTGGTTGCTGATTATTTTAAAGAGTAATTACCATGAAAATGAAATATGCCTTATTACTTCTTCCACTATTATCCGGCGCTGCACATGCGGGTTACGTAGACTATCGTCATGAGTACTATGATGATGGCCGTAACTACGATCGTGTGTATATGTCGAATCGTTTTGCGACCGGTTTTGGCGTCGCCGTTGAAGCGGTATCTCGCTCCGATGAGAAAGAGTCAAACCATGCGCTAAACAATATGGAGTCGAATAGTGCAGAGTATACGGCTAGCTATCAATTTGAATGGAAGGGTTTTATCTGGCAGCCAGGGATAGCCGTTGAGATGGGTGATGATATGGCAATCTACAAGCCCTATATCCGCGTCCAGTATAATATTAATGATAACTGGTGGACGGCTTTCCGCTACCGTACGGAGTATGCCCGTCGTAACGGAGATGGACGCGATGACCGCACCGTTTATCGTCCAGAGGCCTGGTTGGGTTATAACATCGAAAATTGGATGTTTGAGCTGAACGGCATTTATAAAGTTGCGGATAGCGAAGATCTCTACAATAACGGCAAAGATGATTACGAATATAACTTCCGCGTCGCTTATAACATTGATTCGTGGATTCCTTTTGTTGAAATCGGTAACGTTTCCTCCGGTTATAACACGACAACCACCGACGATCGCCAGACGCGTTATCGTATCGGCCTCGGTTACAACTTCTAATAATGAGTTCCCGTATTCCGTTTATTTAACGGTGCATCAGGATGTGCGCATAATTTGCGTGAATAATGTGTCTAAGGAGTTGACATCATGTCGAGTGATGGAGATATCGCTGGCTGCAATAAAAATATAGCGGTCAGACCTTTCGGATTCAGAGACAAAATTGGTTATTTATGTGGTGACCTGGGAACCTGTTTTATTCTCGGGTTAGTCAACAGTTTCTTAATGATTTATTACACGAACGTACTCGGGGTTTCCGGTGTGATTGTTGGGTCGCTCTATTTTGTGACCAAGCTCTTTGATGCGTTTGTCGACGTTGGCGTTGGGCGCCTATGTGATACGTCTAAACTGACCGCTCATGGACGTTTTAACCCTTGGGTGCGTCGCATGAAGTATCCGTTCTGTATTATTGCGGTCGTCCTGTTTTTGCCGTTTGTACATGATTTTTCTTATACGGCGAAAATTATCTATATTTGCTGCTCCTATTTTATTTACGGTTCACTGCTATCGACCGTCAGTATCCCTTACGGTGCAATGTCAGCGGCAATTAGCTCTAACCCGGAAGATCGTGTGTCGCTCTCAACCTATCGTAGCGTTGGGTCGGCAATCGGTGGTGGGGCTACCGGCTTCTTTATCCCTATCCTGATGTACACCACCCTGGTTGACGGCAGTCAGGTTATTTCCGGGCAGCACTTTTTCTGGATTGCTATTGGCTGCGCGGTGCTGGGTTTTATCTTCTTAAGCCTGACCTGCCACTTAACGACGGAACGCGTACGGGTGGAGAGAAAAGAGAGCATGCCTGTTTCTGTTTTGCTCAAAGGGCTGCTGCGTAATAAAGCACTGATCGTATTAGTTGTTGTGGACCTCCTGATTGTGATTAACCAGGGCCTTTCAGGGACAAATATGACGTACCTGTTCAACGACTATTTCCACAATAAAGAGGCCATGTCCGTCGCCTTACTGTTTACCTTTGGATCTCTGGTATTGCTGGCGCCGTCGGCATCATGGCTCACCAGGCGGTTTGGCAAAAAAGAAGCCAGCGTGGGTGCGCTGCTCTTTGCGGTGGTGATGTATGTGCTGATGTACTTCATTCACATTACAGACCCGAAAGTCTATCTGGTTTTCCTGTTCCTGGCGACGCTCGGGGCGGGCTTATTCAACCTGATGATCTGGGCGTTTATGACCGATGTTTGCGATTATCACCAGTATGTGACCGGCGACCGTGAGGATGGCACCGTGTATGGTGTGAACTTCTTTGCTCGTAAGATAGGCCAGGCGTGCGCTGGGGCTATTGGTGGCTTTATGCTGGCGATCATTGGCTACCAGTCTTCATCAACAGGTGGTGCCGTACAAACCCGTATTGTGCAGGAAAATATTTACACCATGGCGAACCTGCTACCAGCCTTATGTCTGTTCCTGGCGGCCGTTATCTTGATTTATTTCTATCCGCTGAACCGTAAAGAGACGCTCAAAATGGAAGAAACGTTGAATAAATTCAACGGGATCAGCAAGTAATACAGAGTAGAAAAGGCGGTGGGGCACTCTTACCGCCTTTTATTTTTCCAAACGGCAGCTCATACGCTATTTTTTGTGATATTGGTCACAAAAAAGTTGCAGGGCACACCGGATGCGGTTATTATCTGCACATCAAATGACCTCAAGATTAATACGGGTAAAGGTGTGACTATGCTGACTGCAATCAAAAACGTTTTTGTTTCCTACCTGATCTCTATGTCTGAGCTGCATCCTGAAGTGACTCGCTTCTAAGACACTGAACAAATTATAGAAAACCGCCTCATGAGGCGGTTTTTTTATGTCTGGGGTTCCGCTTCAGGGCCACCAATAAAAAAGCCGGAAAACGTTGACGTTTCCCGGCTTTGTCAGCAAATCAGTACTCCCACGTATCCGGGTCAATCCCCAGTTCACGCATAATTTCTTTCGCCGCTTCCGGAATTTCATCGCTGCGCTCTTTACGCAGGTCTTCATCGTTAGGTAACGGTTGACCGGTAAATGCATGCAGGAACGCTTCACACAGCAGTTCGCTGTTGGTGGCGTGACGCAGGTTGTTCACCTGACGACGCGTGCGTTCATCGGTGAGGATCTTCAACACCTTCAGAGGAATGGAAACCGTAATTTTTTTTACTTGCTCACTCTTCTTACCGTGCTCAGCGTATGGGCTGATATATTCGCCGCTCCATTCAGCCATGAGATACCTTTAATCCTCTAGTCATAAGTTAACAGGCCGGGTCACGGCCGTGATCGCGCGTAGTTTACCGTACAGAGCCCTGCTGTGACACGAGCTTCGGCTTCGCAGATGTGCGCTAATGCATATAATTTTAACGGCTATTTGCCAATAGCTCAATCTATACGCAAAGAAGTTTAGAAGTCTAGATGTATTGACGGCTATGGTAACAATGTTTACTCTGGAGTCCGACTTTTCACCGACCTTGCCAGGAACGAATCCTCATGACCCGTAAACAGGCCACCATCGCAGTGCGTAGCGGATTAAATGACGACGAGCAGTATGGTTGTGTTGTCCCGCCTATTCATCTTTCCAGTACCTATAACTTTACCGGCTTTAACGAGCCGCGTGCGCATGACTATTCACGTCGCGGTAACCCGACGCGTGATGTGGTTCAGCGGGCGCTGGCCGAACTGGAAGGAGGCGCAGGCGCGGTTCTGACCAATACGGGCATGTCGGCGATTCATCTGGTGACTACCGTATTCCTCAAGCCTGGCGACCTGCTGGTTGCTCCACACGACTGCTACGGCGGCAGCTACCGGCTGTTCGACAGTCTGGCAAAACGTGGCTGCTATCGCGTGCTGTTTGTCGATCAGGGCAATGATGAAGCGTTAAAAGCGGCGCTGGCGGAAAAACCAAAGCTAGTGCTGGTCGAAAGCCCAAGCAACCCGCTGCTGCGCGTGGTGGATATTGCGAAAATCTGCCAACTGGCGCGTGACGCCGGTGCGGTCAGCGTGGTGGATAACACCTTCCTGAGCCCGGCGCTGCAAAACCCGCTGTCGCTCGGAGCGGATCTGGTCCTGCACTCCTGCACCAAATATCTGAACGGCCACTCCGATGTGGTCGCCGGCGTGGTGATTGCAAAAGATCCAGAAACGGTCACAGAACTGGCATGGTGGGCGAATAATATCGGCGTCACCGGCGGCGCGTTCGACAGCTATCTGCTGCTGCGCGGCCTGCGTACGCTCGTACCACGTATGGATGTGGCGCAGCGCAACGCCCAGGCGATTGTCGATTTCCTGAAAACCCAGCCGCTGGTGAAAAAGCTGTATCATCCTTCTTTGCCGGATAACCAGGGGCATGAAATTGCCGCTCGCCAGCAGAAAGGGTTTGGTGCGATGCTGAGCTTTGAACTGAACGGTGACGAACAGACGCTGCGTCGCTTCCTGAGCGGGCTGTCGCTCTTCACGCTGGCGGAATCGCTGGGTGGGGTAGAGAGCCTGATTTCTCACGCGGCCACCATGACCCACGCGGGCATGGCCCCGGAAGCGCGCGCGGCCGCAGGTATTTCTGAGACGCTACTGCGTATCTCAACCGGTATTGAAGATAGCCAGGACTTAATTGCCGATCTGGAAAATGGATTCCGGGTCGCAGCAGAGGGGTAAACATGAGTGTGATTGCGCAGGCAGGGGCGAAAGAGCGTCAGCTGCATAAATTTGGTGGGAGTAGTCTGGCGGATGTGAAGTGTTACCTGCGCGTTGCCGGTATTATGACGGAGTACTCTCAGCCCGGCGATATGATGGTCGTTTCCGCCGCAGGGAGCACCACCAACCAGCTGATTAGCTGGCTGAAACTCAGCCAGACCGACCGCCTCTCTGCGCATCAGGTTCAGCAGACGCTGCGCCGCTATCAGTCCGATCTGATTAGCGGCCTGCTGCCTGCCGAGATTGCCGACGGCATGATTGCTGACTTCATTCACGACCTGGAACGCCTGGCCGGGCTTCTGGATAACGGCGTCAGCGATGCGGTTTATGCGGAAGTGGTCGGTCACGGTGAACTGTGGTCGGCTCGTTTGATGGCGGAAGTCCTGAAGCTGCAAGGTCTGGACGCCGCCTGGCTGGATGCACGCGCGTTTTTACGCGCCGAGCGCTCCGCGCAGCCGCAGGTTGATGAAGGCCTCTCTTATCCGCTGCTGCAACAGCTTCTGGCGCAGCATCCGGGAAAACGTCTGGTCGTGACCGGTTTTATCAGCCGCAACAACGCGGGTGAAACCGTGCTGCTGGGGCGTAACGGCTCTGACTACTCCGCGACACAAATCGGTGCGCTGGCGGGGGTTTCCCGCGTCACCATCTGGAGCGACGTGGCTGGGGTGTACAGCGCCGACCCGCGTAAAGTGAAAGATGCGTGCCTGCTTCCGCTGCTGCGTCTGGATGAAGCCAGCGAGCTGGCGCGTCTTGCCGCACCGGTGCTCCACGCTCGTACCTTGCAGCCGGTTTCCGGCAGCGATATCGACCTGCAATTACGCTGTAGCTATACGCCGGATCAGGGTTCTACGCGCATTGAGCGCGTGCTCGCTTCCGGTACCGGCGCGCGTATTGTTACCAGCCATGATGACGTCTGCCTGATTGAGTTCCGCGTTCCGGCAAGCCAGGACTTCAAGCTGGCGTATAAAGAGATAGACCAATTACTCAAGCGCGCCCAAGTCCGCCCACTGGCGGTAGGCGTGCACGCTGACCATAAGCTGCTGCAGTTTTGCTACACCTCAGAAGTGGCCGACAGCGCGCTGAAAATTCTTGATGAAGCGGGCCTGCCGGGCGAGCTTCGCCTGCGTCAGGGTCTGGCGCTGGTGGCAATGGTAGGCGCGGGCGTCACCCGTAACCCACTGCACTGCCACCGTTTCTGGCAGCAGCTGAAAGGCCAGCCGGTTGAGTTTACCTGGCAGTCCGAAGAGGGCATCAGCCTGGTCGCCGTGCTGCGCGCAGGGCCAACCGAAAGCCTGATTCAGGGTTTGCACCAGTCGCTGTTCCGTGCGGAAAAACGTATCGGCCTGATGCTGTTTGGCAAAGGCAATATTGGTTCCCGCTGGCTGGAGCTGTTTGCCCGTGAGCAAAGCACGCTTTCTGCCCGCACCGGTTTTGAGTTTGTGCTGGCCGGGGTGGTCGATAGCCGCCGCAGCCTGCTGAACTATGAAGGGCTCGACGCCAGCCGCGCGCTGGCCTTCTTCGACGATGAAGCTATTGAACAGGATGAAGAATCGCTGTTCCTGTGGATGCGCGCCCACCCGTACGACGATCTCGTGGTACTGGACGTGACCGCCAGCCCGCAGTTGGCCGATCAGTATCTTGATTTCGCCAGCCACGGTTTCCATGTGATCAGCGCCAACAAGCTGGCCGGGGCCAGCAGCAGCGATAAATATCGCCAGATCCACGATGCGTTCGATAAAACCGGCCGCCACTGGCTGTATAACGCGACCGTCGGCGCGGGTCTGCCGGTGAACCACACCGTGCGCGACTTGATCGACAGCGGCGACAGTATTCTGGCGATTAGCGGTATCTTCTCCGGGACGCTCTCCTGGCTGTTCTTACAGTTCGACGGCAGCGTGCCGTTTACCGAACTGGTGGATCAGGCCTGGCAGCAGGGGCTGACTGAACCCGATCCGCGCGTCGACCTTTCCGGTAAAGACGTGATGCGTAAGCTGGTGATTCTGGCGCGTGAAGCGGGCTACGATATCGAGCCGGACCAGGTACGCGTTGAGTCTCTGGTGCCCGCGCACTGTGAAGAGGGCTCAATCGACCACTTCTTTGAAAATGGCGATGAGCTCAACGAGCAGATGCTCCAGCGCCTGGAAGCGGCGCAGGAGATGGGACTGGTGCTGCGTTACGTGGCGCGATTCGATGCGAACGGTAAAGCCCGCGTTGGCGTAGAAGCCGTGCGTCAGGAGCACCCGCTGGCATCGCTGCTGCCGTGCGATAACGTCTTTGCGATTGAAAGCCGCTGGTACCGCGATAACCCGCTGGTGATTCGTGGGCCGGGCGCCGGTCGCGATGTGACCGCCGGGGCGATTCAATCGGATATCAACCGTCTGGCGCAGCTGTTGTAATTAGCGTTCATTGTTCGCCGCAAACACCTCTTTTGCGGCGAACAGGCCGTTTAGCGCCGCCGGAAATCCCGCATAAACCGCCATCTGCATAATCACCTCAATAATCTCGTTCTGCGTTAAGCCAACGTGCAGCGCAGCGGCGATGTGTACCTTAAGCTGAGGTGCGGCGTTACCCATGGCGGTGAGCGCGGCGACGGTGGCAATTTCCCGACTGCGAAGGTCCAGACCCGGACGCGCATAAATATCGCCAAACGGAAATTCAAGCAGATAGCGGGCGAAGTCCGGCGCGATATCCTTCAGGCTATCGACAACGGCATCCCCCCCTTTCCCATCAACCTGTTGCAGCATTTTCTGGCCAGTAATATAGCGTTCTGAATTCATGATAAGCCCCTCGTTAGTTAGCGTATGGCGAGAGGATAGGGCGCGTGGTTCCATTTGGATAATACCGATTCCGTGATACCTTTTCGGTATGACTACATCTCCCTTGCACGCTCTGGATATCCGCCTGCTACGCTACTTTGCCGTGGTAGCGGAAGAGAACAACATGCGCCGCGCGGCTGACAGGTTATATATGTCGCAGCCGCCGTTAAGCCGCCATATTCGCCAGCTTGAAGAACGGCTGGGGGTGACTCTTTTTGTCCGGCATACCAAGGGGCTGACGTTAACGGCTGATGGACTGCGGGTGCTGGAGATTATTCGCCCGCTGCTGGCGCAGCAGGATGAGACCTATATGGCCTTGAGCCAACTCGCGCAGGCAGAAGCACCGTCGCTACGCATAGGGCTGACCACCGCGTTTGAGCAGGGCGTTTTTGCTTCGCTGGAAGCCGTGCTGGCGGCGCAGGTGGAGGCGCTGCACGTGGTACGGCATGGCTCGCCGGAGCTGGTGCGTCAGGTACGTCGGGGGAAACTGGATGCCGCGCTGGTCGCGCTACCGCTGGAGACCTCGGCGCTCAGTCTTACGCGGCTAAATCGGCAGGAGCCACTGATTGCGGCGCTGCCCGCGCAATGGCCGGAGGCGGAACAAGAGCGACTGACGCTGAGCACGCTGAACGGCAGGCCGCTATTCTGGTTTAAACGCGAACGTAATCCGGCTTTCTTCGACTTTACCCGCGATATTTTCCGTCGTGTTGGCTATGTCCCTGCCTGCCTGGAAGAACCTCTGGAACATGATGTGCTGCTGGCGCGTATTGCTCGCGGCGAAGGGCTGAGCCTGTTTCCCGCCTCATTTGCCGCTATTCAGCGCCAGGGCGTGGTTTTCCGGGCGATTGATGAAACGGCGCTCTGCGTGGAATGTGGCCTGGTGATGTTACCGGAAAATGCCGCGCGTCTTGCCTGGCTTCTGGAGATGGCTCAGGCCGACTCACGGGTCACTAACTGACCGGAAAGCGTGATCGACTGATTCTCTAGCGCAGGCTCTTTGAGCTTGCGGATCATCAGCGTGGCTGCCTGCCGTCCGCTCTCTTCGCTGGCGGAAGAGACATAGGTAAAGGCAGGTGACGTGAGGTTGATGTGCAGCATATCCTCAAAGCCAATCAGAGCGACCTGCTGCGTCAGGAAGACATCTTTACCTACCGTGCGTCCCACCTTATGAATCCCATCAATACAGCCGATCATGGCATCCGGTGAGTGGCAAAGCAGTGCAGTAATCGCGTTGTTGTTTTCCAGCAGTTGGCGCGTGGCCACGCTGGCGGCGTAGGTATCGTCGCCGCAGGCAGGGCTAAACTCTTCGCGGTGAGTAATCCCAAGACGGGTGAGGGTGTTGCGAAATCCTACGAGGCGCTGCTGGCGAATCAGGTCGTTCTCCAGGCCGCCGAGATAGGCGATATAGCGATGACCGCGCTCAAGCAGATAGCGCGTTGCCAGACTTGCTGCCTGTTGGTTATCGCGCAGCACGCGATTGCACTCATCCTGAATGGGCGACTGCGAGACAACAACCAGCGGTAGCGGGCACTGACGAATTTGTGCGGGTAACGTATCGCGGCGGGAATCGGAGGCCAGATAGATAACCCCGGCAACCCCTTGTTGCTTGAAAGACAGCAGGCAGCGCTCCAGGTGTTCATGCTCGTTCAGCGGCTGACCGAGAAAAACCATATAGCCCTGCGCTTCCAGTTCCTGCACGATGCTCGCCATCACTTTGATGGAAAAGCTGTCGCTGAAGTCGCGAAGAATAAGACCAATCAGGTTGGAGGTGTTTGCGCGAAGGTTGGCGGCGGCGACATTGTGGACGTAGCCCAGCTCAAGAATGGCGGCCTGCACTTTTTCGATGGTGGCATCGGAGATTTTGCCTTTCTGGCGAAGCACCAGCGACACGGTAGAAACCGATACGCCCGCTCGCTTCGCGACATCAATTATGCTGACCTTCTTCAAAAATCGCTCCCTGAGCCGTCACGCCAATCCACACAAAACAAGGAGGCTCCCATCAGAACGGGAACCTCCAACCGATCATAATCTTATGATTATTTGCCAATCATCGTCGACATGGTTTCTGCGATAAATTGCGCTCGTGCGCCAAATATTACCTGAATTCCGTGATCGCCGACGAAAACGACCCCGCGAGCGCCGATATTGTTCAGCCCATCTTTGTCCACCGGCCCTTTATCCGCCACTTCAAGACGCAGGCGGGTAATGCAGGAGCCCACGGAAGCGATGTTATGCTCGCCGCCCAGCAGGTCGATAATCTCCGTTGCCAGATCTTCGTCGGTTTTGTCGTTGGCGCTGACCGTGGTTTCCGTGCGGCCCGGCGTTTTGACGTCGAAACGGCGAATCACAAAGCGGAAGGTGAAGTAGTAAATCAGCCCCATCGGGATACCGACGATAATCGCGTTCAGGAAGTTGGTCTGGTAGCCGTTAAACGACGGCAGGATCCCGAAGGAGATGTAGTCGATAAGCCCGGCCGAGAACGACTTGGCGATATGCGCATGCAGCAGGTACATCACCATGTAGGAGAGACCGGCCATGATGGCGTTGAAGACGTAGAGAATTGGCGCCACAAAGATAAAGGTGAACTCAACCGGCTCGGTGATCCCGGTCAGGAAGCAGGTCAGCGCGGCGGAGAACAGAATACCGGCGGCGATTTTTTTATTCTTAGTGTGCGCTTCGTGGTACATCGCCAGACAGGCCGCTGGCAGCGCGAACAGCATCAGCGGGAACTCGCCCTGCATGAATTTACCGGCGTTCTGGTAGGTATCGCTGCTGAAGGATTTCACCCCTTCTTCCAGCATTTTGAACCAGATAGTCTGGTCGCCGTGGATAACCTGACCGGCGTGGGTGGTGTAGTCGCCGAAGGAGTACCAGAACGACGGATACCAGATGTGGTGCAGGCCGAGCGGAATCAACGCACGTTCAACCAGTCCGAAGATAAAGGTCGAGGCTGCCTGATTATCACCGTTGATAACCACAGACAGCGCATCAATACCCGCCTGAATGTGCTGCCAGATGTATGGCAGGATCAGACCGAGCACGAACGACAGCAGCGCGGTGGCAATCGCCACGAAGCGTTTGCCGGAGAAGAAGCCGAGGAATTCAGGCAGCTGCATTTTGTGGAAGCGGTTAAAGCACCACGCCGCCAGGATGCCGCAAATCAGGCCGCCAAAGACACCCATCTGCAGGGTTGGAATCCCCACCACCATCGCGTATTTCCCGCCTTGTCCCGCCATTTCCGGCGTAATGCCCAGCACGGTACTGATGGTGATGTTGGTAACAAACACGGAGACGGCGGCGGACAGCGCCGCGATGCCGGATTCGGAGGCCAGGCCGACGGCAGAGCCGATGGCAAACAGCATTGGCAGGTTGTCGAAGATAATCCCACCGGCGTTCATCATCAGCGGCAGATGGAATTTATCCCCGAACGCCAGCAGCAAACCCGCCGCGGGCAGAAGCGAGATCGGCAGCATCAGCGCGCGGCCAATCATCGACAGTTTGGAAAGCGATTTAACAACACTTTGAATCAGACTCATACTGATTTCCCCCGATAGACGCCTCTTCGTGCGTGCTTTTAGTAACCCTGTTTATATTAGGTATAACGTTATAGTAGAACGTTCTACTTATCGTGAAACAAGTCATTAACGTCTGCAATTGAATTTTTGTTTAGTAGGCGAATGCGTGAAAAATATGAGATCTAGTTCTCAAATTCTATGCCATAGTGAAAGTGTGGTTAATGTGACCAGACGGGGAGCGTGTGAGAGGGTTGCCAAACTATTTATGTGCGGGAAATCGTTCTCTGACAGCACAGCCTGCTCCATTTACCGGAGAGGTGAAAATTTTTCATCTTGATTGCAGAGAACTCACTTTTTACGCGGATTTTTCTATTGACGACTGACCGCTTTTGGGGCACTTTTACATCCAGACGTCTAAACGGATAGATGTTTACAACACAACAATAATGACACGTGATTGATAGGGGTAAGGTATGAGCTTTTTTCACGCCAACCAGCGGGAAGCGCTGAACCAGAGTCTGGCCGAAGTTGCAGGGCAGATTAACGTTTCTTTCGAATTTTTCCCGCCGCGCACCAGTGAAATGGAGCAAACCCTGTGGAACTCTATCGACCGCCTAAGCAGCCTGAAGCCGAAATTTGTGTCGGTCACCTACGGGGCGAACTCCGGCGAGCGCGACCGTACGCACAGCATCATCAAAGGTATTAAAGATCGCACGGGTCTGGAAGCGGTACCGCACCTGACTTGTATCGATGCGACACGCGACGAACTGCGTGCTATCGCCCAGGATTACTGGAACAACGGCATCCGTCATATCGTCGCCCTGCGTGGTGATCTGCCTCCGGGCAGCGGCAAGCCGGAAATGTATGCCTCCGATCTGGTCACTTTGCTGAAAGACGTGGCCGACTTTGATATCTCCGTGGCAGCGTACCCGGAAGTACACCCGGAAGCGAAAAGCGCACAGGCGGACCTGCTTAACCTGCGACGTAAAGTGGAGGCCGGTGCAAATCGCGCCATCACCCAGTTCTTCTTCGACGTTGAAAGCTATCTGCGCTTCCGTGACCGCTGCGTATCGGCGGGCATTGATGTGGAAATTATCCCGGGCATTCTGCCGGTGTCGAACTTCAAGCAGGCGAAGAAATTTGCCGACATGACCAACGTGCGCATTCCTGCCTGGATGTCGGCAATGTTCGACGGCCTCGACGATGACGCCGAAACCCGCAAGCTGGTGGGCGCGAACATCGCCATGGACATGGTGAAAATTCTGAGCCGCGAAGGGGTGAAAGATTTCCACTTCTACACGCTGAACCGCGCGGAAATGAGCTACGCCATTTGCCACACGCTGGGCGTGCGTCCGGCGTAATATTTTGCCGGATAGCGCTACGCTTATCCGGTATCCGGCCTACGACATTGGTATTTTGTAGGCCCGGTAAGCGAAGCGCCACCGGGCAGCGGCTCGCGTTCAAATTCCCTGCTTAGAAATAAGAAACTCCTTATATTTTGAGGGGTTTCTTGTCGTTTCTCTCGATCGATCACAGTCAACTTACCCCAAATTATGTAAGGATAAGGCTGACCTGCGCAGAAATTCCTCTCTGACAAGGGAAAAATAAGAGGAATTAACTATCAAATCCGTGGGTCATTTCAGCTATAACTTATCAGCAGGGGTGTATATCTTAACGATAAATACTGTAAGGGAGCATAGTGATGAGCACGCCAGACGATATCCAGAACGCAGGTAAATGTCCTTTCCACCACGGTGGTGATCACGATTTAAGCGCCGGCGCTGGCACCAGTAGCAAGGACTGGTGGCCGAAGCAGCTTCGCGTTGATTTACTTAATCAGCATTCCAATCGATCTAACCCGCTGGGTGAAGACTTCGATTATCGCAAAGAATTCAGCAAATTAGATTACTCCGCACTGAAAGGTGATATTCGTGCGCTGTTAACTGATTCGCAGTCCTGGTGGCCAGCAGACTGGGGGAGCTATGTGGGGCTGTTTATCCGCATGGCATGGCACGGCGCGGGTACCTACCGTTCTACCGATGGTCGCGGTGGCGCAGGGCGCGGTCAACAGCGTTTTGCACCGCTGAACTCCTGGCCAGATAACGTGAGTCTGGATAAGGCGCGTCGTCTGCTGTGGCCAATCAAACAGAAATATGGGCAGAAAATTTCCTGGGCCGACCTGTATATCCTTGCGGGTAACGTGGCGCTGGAAAACTCTGGCTTCCGTACCTTTGGTTTTGGTGCCGGGCGTGAAGACGTGTGGGAACCAGATCAGGACGTAAACTGGGGTGATGAAAAAGCCTGGCTGGCACACCGTGACCCGGAAGAGCTGGCAAAACGCCCGCTCGCAGCTACCGAAATGGGCCTCATCTACGTGAACCCGGAAGGGCCAAACGCCAGCGGTGAACCGCTGTCTGCGGCAGCGGCGATTCGCGCCACCTTCGGTAACATGGGGATGGACGACGAAGAGACCGTGGCGCTGATTGCCGGTGGTCACACGTTGGGCAAAACCCACGGCGCGGCTTCGGCTACGCATGTCGGTCCGGATCCGGAAGCGGCACCTATTGAATCTCAGGGCCTGGGCTGGGCAAACAGCTTCGGCAGCGGGGCGGGTAAAGATGCCATCACTTCCGGTCTGGAAGTGGTCTGGACGCAGACCCCTACCCAGTGGAGCAACTACTTCTTCGAGAACCTGTTCAAATACGAATGGGTGCAGACCCGCAGCCCGGCTGGCGCAATCCAGTTTGAAGCGGTTGACGCACCGGACCTGATCCCAGATCCGTTCGACCCGTCGAAAAAACGTAAACCAACCATGCTGGTGACCGACCTGACGCTGCGCTTCGACCCGGACTTCGAGAAAATTTCTCGCCGCTTCCTGAACGACCCGCAGGCCTTTAACGAAGCCTTTGCCCGCGCGTGGTTCAAACTGACCCACCGCGATATGGGGCCAAAAGCGCGTTACATCGGGCCAGAAGTGCCACGTGAAGATCTGATTTGGCAGGATCCGCTGCCGCATGCGTTCTTCAACCCGACCGCCGAAGATATCGAAAGCTTGAAGGCGGATATTGCAGCGTCCGGCCTCTCCGTGAGCGAACTGGTGTCGGTTGCGTGGGCTTCGGCTTCCACCTTCCGCGGCGGTGATAAACGCGGTGGTGCGAACGGTGCTCGTCTGGCGCTTGCGCCACAGCGTGATTGGGAAGTGAACGCCACGGCGGCTCGCGTTCTGCCGGTGCTGGAAGGTATCTATAAGTCAGCGCACAAAGCTTCTCTGGCCGATATCATCGTGCTGGCAGGTGTGGTGGGCGTTGAGCAGGCAGCGAAAGCGGCCGGCGTTAACATCAAAGTGCCGTTCACGCCGGGTCGCGTAGATGCGCGTCAGGATCAGACGGACATCGAGATGTTTGAGCTGCTTAAACCGATCGCTGATGGTTTCCGTAACTATCGTGCGGCACCGGGCGAAGCGACCACCGAATCTCTGCTGATCGACAAAGCACAGCTGCTGACCCTGACTGCGCCGGAACTGACCGTACTGGTTGGTGGTATGCGTGTACTAGGTGCGAACTTCGACGGTAGCAACCACGGTGTCTTTACCGACAACGTGGGCGCGCTCAGCACTGACTTCTTCGTCAACCTGCTGGATATGCGCACCGAGTGGAAAGCGACTGACGAAACGTCTGAGCTGTTCGAAGGCCGTGACCGTGCGAGCGGTGAGGTGAAATACACCGCAACGCGCGCTGACCTGGTCTTTGGCTCTAACGCCGTACTGCGCGCGCTGGCTGAGGTTTATGCTTCCAGCGATGCGAAAGAGAAGTTTGTGAAAGACTTCGTGGCGGCATGGGTGAAAGTGATGAACCTGGACCGTTTCGACCTGCTGTAAGGTGGGCGTGATGGAATAAAAAAATCCCCGCGAAAGCGGGGATTTTTGTTCGTGGGCTTAAGGTAGCCCGGACGAGACGCGTTAGCGGCGACTCCGGGGAGGTCCCGGCGTCACTTCGTTCGGCCGGGCTACTTTATTTCATTACTCCCACTCGTGCAGAAAACGCTGCCCATACTGATCGGCCACCAACAGCGCCGCGTAAACGCGGTCAGGGTCCGCGCCGCCAGGCATGTTGTGGATGGTTTCCCCTTCGGCGCAGGCCGCTTCCGCGACCAGGCGCATTTTCGCCGGAATATCTTCTTTGATATCCAGCCGCGCCAGGGTGATCGGCAGGCCGACGCTGTGGCACAGGGCGGCAACGGTTTCAATTTCTTCCACTGAGGCGTTTTCCAGAACCAGCTGAGTCAGCGTACCGAACGCGACTTTCTCGCCATGGTAGTAATGATGCGCGTCCGGAATCGCCGTCATGCCGTTGTGGATGGCGTGTGCTGCGGCCAGACCACCGCTCTCAAAGCCGACGCCGCTCAGATAGGTGTTGGCCTCAATCACGCGCTCCAACGCTGGAGTCACCACGTGCTGCTCGGCGGCCAGCATTGCTTTTTCGCCTTCTTCAATTAGCGTGTTGTAGCACAGCTCGGCCAGCGCCAGCGCGGCTTGGGTGCATTTGCCGCCGGCCATGGTGGTGGCGCCGCTGCGTGAGCAGGCGCGTGCTTCAAACCAGGTGGCCAGCGCATCGCCAATACCGGCTGCCAGCAGACGTGCTGGGGCACCGGCGACAATTTTGGTGTCGACGATAACCATGTTCGGGTTATGCGGCAGCATCAGATAGCGGTCGAATTCACCGTCATCGGTATACAGAACGGAGAGCGCGCTGCACGGTGCATCGGTAGAGGCGATGGTGGGAACAATCGCGACCGGCAGATTCATAAAGTGGGCCAGCGCTTTAGCGGTATCCAGCGTTTTCCCACCGCCGATGCCTAAAATGGCGCTGCATTTTGCGCTGTTTGCCACGTCTTGCAGACGGTTAACTTCGTTCTGCGAGCACTCGCCGCCGAACGGCGCGATTTCAACGGACAAGCCTGCGCCGGTCAGGCTTTTACGCAGCGTCTCTTCGGCAAATCCCAGCACGAACTTATCACCGACGACCAGCCAGCTATTGGCCATTGGTTTCAGGTAGTCACCAAGACGTGTGATCACGTCTGCACCCTGAATATACTTACCTGGTGATTGAATAATGCGATCCATACATTTCTCCTACAGGTTCAGATTACCAAATGCGTTTTTCCAGTCTTGCTCAAACTTCTCTATAGCTGACTCTACTGCGGGAGTGCCGAGCATTTGTTGCGCTACATCTAAAGGAAGTGTGATGGCTTCACATCCAGCCAATAAACAGTCCAACGCCTGGCGCGGGGTTTTGAAACTGGCGGCCAGCACTTTGCTCTCCGGGGCGTGCAGTTCCAGCAATGATTGCAGCTCCTGAACCATACGAATGCCGTCCCCGCCCTGTGCATCAACGCGGTTGACGTATGGCGCAACGTATTTTGCACCTGCCAGCGCCGCCAGTAGCCCCTGAGAGGCACTGTAGACGGCGGTGCCAAGCGTTGGGATACCTTCTTTTTCTAGGAGCTTAATGGCGCAAGACCTTCGGCGGTGA
>NZ_JMPL01000011.1 GCF_000735365.1 Kluyvera ascorbata ATCC 33433
GCCTTTACGGGCTTCCTGGGTTACATCCTGGGGCCGATTCTGAACGCCTATCTGTCTGCGGGCATGGGCGACGTTATCGGTATGGCGCTGGGCGGTACCGCGCTGGTGTTCTTCAGTTGCTCGGCCTACGTGCTGACAACCCGTAAGGACATGTCCTTCCTCGGCGGTATGCTGATGGCCGGTATCGTGGTGGTGCTGATTGGTATGGTGGCGAACATCTTCCTGCAGCTGCCTGCCCTGCACCTGGCAATTAGCGCGGTGTTTATCCTGATCTCCTCCGGGGCCATCCTGTATGAGACCAGCAACATCATCCGCGGCGGTGAGACCAACTACATCCGTGCTACCGTTAGCCTGTATGTCTCGCTGTACAACATCTTTGTCAGCCTGCTGAGCATTCTGGGCTTCGCAAGCCGCGATTAATCCCAGCTCAACGGACCCAAGGCCTCGCTTATGCGGGGCCTTTTTATTTGCTACACTTGCCGCCATCTGTTTGTTGCGTGAAATATTATGCTTATCTACGAAAACACCGAAATCGAGACCGATAGCGAAGGCTATCTCAAAGACACTACGCTGTGGAGCGAAGGCCTGGCAACGGTAATTGCCGCCAATGAAGGTATTGAACTGAGCCCCGAACATTGGGAAGTCGTACGCTTTGTGCGTGAGTTTTATCTGGAGTTCAACACCTCTCCGGCAATTCGTATGCTGGTCAAAGCAATGGCGAATACCTTCGGCGAAGAGAAAGGCAACAGCCGCTACCTGTATCGCCTGTTCCCGAAAGGCCCGGCCAAACAGGCCACCAAAATCGCGGGCCTGCCTAAGCCAGTGAAGTGCATCTAATAGCGAATACTGAAGTTGCTCCACGCTTTTTCGGGTTGATGGGGTTCCGCCAGAACTTTATCAACCCGGGCGCTGCGCGGCCCGCCCGCTTTCAACCACGCCAGTAGCTTCTCGACCTGCTCTTCGCTGCCGCAGGCGACAACCTCCACGCTGCCATCATCCAGATTCAGCGCGTAGCCTCGCAGGCCCAGACGCACGGCCTCCTGCTGGGTAAAAAAGCGAAAACCGACGCCCTGTACCTGGCCGTAAACCCAACAAATTACGCATTTATCCATGCGGCTTTCCTCCGGTATAGTTCAGACGATTTATTCCACTTTAGCGTCAATTGGCCTGACATTCTTCCGCTGTTCGTTGCATTTATGCAGGGAAGTCGGGAAAATGCAGCCTGATCCCTTCCTATATAGTCAGATAAAAAAACTATGAGTGTACGTTTAGTGTTAGCCAAAGGGCGCGAAAAATCATTGCTGCGCCGTCATCCCTGGGTCTTTTCCGGTGCGGTTGCGCGCATGGAAGGCAAAGCCAGCCTCGGCGAGACCATTGATATTGTCGACCATCAGGGGAAATGGTTAGCTCGCGGCGCATATTCTCCAGCTTCGCAAATCCGCGCTCGCGTGTGGACGTTCGATGCCAAGGAAACCATCGATATCGACTTTTTCGTGCGTCGCCTGCAGCAAGCACAAACCTGGCGCGACTGGCTGGCGCAGAAAGACGGGCTGGACAGCTATCGTCTGATCGCCGGTGAGTCTGACGGCCTGCCTGGCGTCACCATTGACCGCTTTGGTTCCTTCCTGGTGCTACAGTTGCTGAGCGCCGGTGCGGAATACCAGCGTGCAGCGCTGATTAGCGCACTGCAAACGCTGTACCCGCAATGTGCGATTTACGATCGTAGCGACGTTGCCGTGCGTAAAAAAGAAGGTATGGAACTGACTCAAGGGCCAGTCACCGGCGAACTGCCACCTGCCCTGCTGCCTATTGAAGAACATGGCATGAAGCTGTTGGTAGATATTCGGGGTGGCCATAAAACCGGCTATTACCTTGACCAGCGCGACAGCCGTCTGGCGACTCGTCGCTACGTGGCGGATAAACGCGTTCTGAACTGCTTCTCCTACACCGGAGGCTTTGCGGTCTCTGCGCTGATGGGCGGATGCAGCCAGGTCACCAGCGTAGATACTTCCCAGGAAGCGCTGGACGTGGCACGTCAAAACGTCGAGCTGAACAAACTGGATCTGAGCAAAGCCGAATTCGTTCGCGACGATGTCTTCAAACTGCTGCGTAAATATCGCGACCAGGGCGAGAAGTTCGATGTGATCGTTATGGACCCACCGAAATTTGTGGAAAATAAAAGCCAGCTGATGGGTGCCTGCCGCGGCTATAAAGACATCAACATGCTGGCTATTCAGCTGCTGAACCCGGGCGGTGTGCTGCTGACCTTCTCCTGCTCCGGCCTGATGACCTCAGATTTGTTCCAGAAAATCATTGCTGATGCCGCAGTAGATGCTGGTCGTGATGTACAATTTATAGAGCAGTTCCGTCAGGCAGCCGATCACCCGGTGATTGCAACCTACCCGGAAGGACTGTACCTGAAAGGATTTGCCTGCCGCATCATGTAACTTGAAAAGCGAAATGGTGTCTATATATGTAGAGATACAGAGATAACGCCATTTCCCGGGAGGTGAGTATGATGATTACCAGCAAATTCGGTATTGGCCAGCAGGTGCGTCACTCCCTGCTGGGCTACCTGGGCGTGGTGGTAGATATCGACCCGGTTTACTCGCTTGACGATCCTGATCCCGACGATCTTGCGGCCAACGATGAGCTTCGCGCGTTGCCCTGGTATCACGTGGTGATGGAAGATGACGATGGTCAGCCGGTACATACCTATCTGGCCGAAGCCCAGTTGAGCAGCGAACCGCGCGAAGATCACCCAGAGCAACCTACGATGGATGAACTGGCGCGTACCATCCGCCGACAGCTACAGGCACCGCGGCTGCGTAACTAACCGCCGCGTTAATGCTAAAACCCCGCACTGCGGGGTTTTTTATTATATCGAACCAGTAGCCTGGCCGAGCGAAGCGACGCCGGGAATGCCCTCGTGCAGTCCTGATTATTTTGCCAGGCCTAAACGCGGGATCTCAATTGCCGGGCAGCGATCCATCACCACTTGCAGACCCGCATTGCGCGCCAGCACCGCCGCCTGCTCGTTAATCACTCCAAGCTGCATCCACAGCGTTTTAGCGCCAATCGCGATAGCTTCCTGTGCCACACCCCACGCCGCTTCAGAGTTGCGGAAGACATCAACCATATCGACCTTTTCCGGCACATCGGCAAGCGTGGCATAGCCTTTCTGGCCCAGCAACGTGCCGCCAGCTACCTTCGGTGACACTGGGATCACGCGATAGCCTTGATCCAGCAGATATTTCATGACCCGATAGCTTGGGCGGTCAGGTTTATCGCTTGCCCCAACCAGCGCAATGGTGTGGGTAGTGGTCAAAATGTTGGCAATATCATGTTCTGTCATCATTATCCTCCTGGCTAATCGTTTAAGTGTACGCGAGCACGCCGATGTCGCGCGTCAAATTTTTGCTAATCAGAGCTTGCAGGCTGATTCGCTTGCAGTAATCTGTCTGGATTACACATATAGGGAATGGTTTATGGAACTCACCACTCGCACCTTACCGGCGCGTAAACACATTGCGCTGGTTGCGCACGACCACTGCAAAGATATGCTAATGAAATGGGTAGAGCGCCACCGGGATTGTCTGGCGCAGCATACGCTGTCGGCCACCGGCACCACCGGTAACCTGGTGCAACGCGCCACCGGCCTGGAAGTGAAAGCTATGCTGAGCGGCCCGATGGGCGGCGATCAACAAGTAGGCGCACTGATTTCAGAAGGTAAAATCGACGTCCTGATCTTCTTCTGGGACCCGCTCAACGCCGTTCCGCACGACCCTGACGTCAAGGCGCTGCTCCGTCTGGCAACCGTCTGGAATATCCCGGTTGCTACCAACGCCTCCACCGCTGATTTTATTATCCAGTCACCGAACTTCAGCGAGCCGGTCGATATCCTAATTCCGGACTACCAACGCTACCTCGCTGAGCGCTTGAAATAAGCACCAGAAGCAAGCCGGAGTCATGACTCCGGCTTATCTTAAGGTTTTCGCGCCACCGGCACTGACAGCTGCTTCACAATATCCACAAACGGCGACGGCTGTTGCTGATTAAACAGCAGCCAGACACGTAAACGCGCGCGAGTAATGGCCACGTACAGTAAACGTCTCTCCTCGGCATCCGGGAAATCTTCCGGCGCAGGCAGCAGCGCCTGTTCCATAATCGACTCGCGTGCAGGCGCCGGGAAACCGTCAAACCCTTCTTTAAGCCCCAGCACGATGACGTAGTCCGCCTGTTGGCCTTTGCTGGCGTGAACGGTCATAAAATCGATATTGAGCTTAGGCCAGCGCGTAGCGGCCTTATCAAGCGCGGCAGGCTTCAGATGATGGTAACGCGCCAGCACCAGGATTCGTTGATCCTCAGTGGCGTAACCGCTGAGCTTATCAAACAGCGCATCAAGCTTGTCATCCTCCAGCAGCGTCACAGCATGTTTATCGCCCGCGGTCAGGCTATTGAGTGGTTTACTGAGCTGGTGCGGGTTTTGCTGAATAAACCGATTGGCTATCTCGCCAATACGGCTATTAAAGCGGTAGGTGGTATCCAGTGCGCAGTTATCGCCTTCACCAAAATAGTGGTTAAACGCGGTGGTCAGCGAAAGCTGCGCACCGCTGAAGCGATAGATGGCCTGCCAATCATCGCCCACGGCATAGAGCGAGGTTTGTGAGTTCTGCTTACGCAGCGCCGCCAGCAGCGCGGCTCGCTGCGGAGAGATATCCTGAAATTCATCCACCAGAATATGTTTCCACGGGCTGACAAAGCGACCTTTTTCCAGAATATTGATGGCCTGATGGATAAGCCCGGAAAAGTCGACGGCGTTTTCGTCTTTGAGCGCCGTTTTCCACGCCTTCAGCAGCGGCGCCATCAGCTTCACGCGTTTACCAAACAGGTCGCGTACCTCTTCCGGCGCGCCAGCAATCATCTCTGCCTGTGAACCGCCGTGCATACGCATCAGGCTTACCCAGCGATCGAGTCGGCTCCCCATGCGTTTAATGAGTTTTTCATCTTCCCAGAAATTATCTTCGGCGACGTCCCAACCCATCTCATCCTGCAGCCACAAACGCCAGCCTTTAGCCTGCGCCTTTTTCTCCCGACACTGCTGCTGCCAGCATTGGGTAAATAGCGCGTAGCGGGCAGAGGAATCGTTCTCCAGCTTGCTAACAACCGGAACTTTTTTGCTACCCTGCTGAATAATGTGCAGCGCCAGGGCGTGGAAAGTACGTGCGGTAATGGCGTCCGTATGCAGCCGCGTTTGCAGGCGCTCATCCATTTCCTGCGCGGCTTTTTTACCAAAGGCCAGCAGAAGGATTTGCTCCGCCGACGCTTCACCCCGCGCAAGCAGCCAACCCGCCCGCGCCACCAGCACGGACGTTTTTCCGCTGCCAGCCCCGGCCAGCACCAGCAGCGAACGTTCACCATTCACCACCGCTCGTGCCTGAGAAGTATTAAGTGGCGATGACTCAATCTGTTCGAAAAATTCAGCGTACTTTTCCAGCATCGCTTCGGTGTATCGCTGATTATGCTGCGCACGACCGTTTTCTTTATCGGTCAGCCATGCCTGACATTGACGCCAGGCATCACAGCAGTTATCAAATGCTTCAAGACGTTCGGTCGGTAACGGTAGCCCTTCCAGCGTCGTGACCACCTGCTGGCGTATTTTTTGCGCCTGTTGGCGGGTGAGCCATTGGGTTTCTGCGCTGCTGCCTGCAATTACCGCTAGCTGCTTTTCGAGAAGTTCAGCGGCAATCGCGCTCATTTCTTCGCCCCATTGCTGCCAGAGCCCCAGCAAATGGCGGTGGAAGCGCTGCGTTTCTCCCCATTCGGTTCCGTGCAGGCGTACGACTTTATCTTCAGGCAAAACGAACTCCAGCTCCCCCCACACCAGACCGCGTTTGCAGTTGATGGCCAGAAGCTGATTGAAAGGAATGAGATACTCATGCTGAGGGCCGGAGACCCTGACGCCGGCGTTGAGGATCTCAACCCGGTCATAAGGATGCTGCGCCATGCGCTTGCCCAGCGTTGTTGATTTTAATTCCATGTCGTGTCGAATCCTGACTTTTTCGATACCTCACAGTGTAACCGCCAGAGAATAGGTGCTCCAGCGTAAAAAAACGTTACAATCATCAGGTCTTATTATTCACAGTGCTACACAGAGGGTTTATGCGTACAGTTCTGAATATTTTGAATTTTGTGTTAGGTGGATTTCTGACAACGCTAGGCTGGCTGCTTGCAACGCTGGTCAGCATCATTTTGATTATTACCTTACCGCTCACTCGCTCCTGCTGGGAAATCACCAAACTCTCACTGCTGCCTTACGGTAATGAGGCCGTTCATGTTGATGAACTGGAGCCAGGAACAAAAAGCAGCGTGATGAATGCGGGCGGAACCGTGCTTAATATTGTCTGGTTCGTACTGTTCGGCTGGTGGCTGTGTCTGACTCATATTCTCGCCGGGATTGCGCAGTGCGTGACTATCATTGGTATTCCTGTTGGCATCGCTAACTTTAAAATTGCCGCCATCGCACTCTGGCCGGTTGGCCGTCGTGTGGTTCCCGTGGAAGTAGCGCGCGCGGCTCGCGAAGCAAATGCACGCCGCCGTTTTCAGTAATCAGGACGAATACACGCTATGCTAAGCCCTTTGCTTCGCCGCTATACATGGAACAGTACCTGGCTTTATAACGCCAGAATCTTTATTGCGCTTGTCGGTACTACCGCCCTGCCCTGGTGGCTGGGCGATGCTAAACTCACCATTCCGCTAACCCTGGGCGTGGTCGCCGCGGCGTTGACCGACCTCGACGATCGACTCACCGGACGGTTACGCAACCTGGTTATCACGCTTATCTGTTTCTTCATTGCCTCGGCATCAGTGGAGTTGCTGTTTCCGTGGCCATGGCTGTTTGCGCTGGGTTTAACGATTTCGACGATCGGGTTTATCCTGCTCGGCGGCCTTGGTCAGCGCTACGCCACCATCGCATTTGGTGCGCTGCTTATTGCTATTTATACCATGCTGGGGGTATCGCTTTACGCGCACTGGTATCAGCAACCGTTGCTGCTGATTGCCGGTGCCGTCTGGTATAACCTATTGACTCTGACCGGGCACCTCATCTTCCCTATCCGTCCACTGCAGGATAACCTCGCCCGTAGCTACGAACAGCTTTCTCGTTATCTCGAGTTGAAATCCCGATTGTTTGACCCGGACCTCGATGACGAAGACCAGGCGCCACTTTATGAGCTGGCATTGGCAAATGGGCAACTGATGGCAACGCTTAACCAAACCAAAGTGTCGCTATTAACGCGTTTGCGCGGCGACCGGGGCCAGCGTAGTACCCGAAGAACGTTACATTACTATTTCGTCGCCCAGGATATTCACGAACGAGCCAGTTCATCGCATATCCAGTACCAGGCTCTGCGCGATAACTTCCGCTACAGCGATGTCATGTTTCGCTTCCAGCGCCTGCTCTCGATGCAGTCCATCGCCTGTCAGGATCTGGCAAAATCAATTTTGCTCCGTACCCCCTACCAGCACGATGCCCGGTTTGAGCGCGCATTCTCCCATCTCGATGCTGCGTTAGACCGCGTACGCGCCAGTGGTGCCGCGCCAGAACAGATGAAAGCACTTGGTTTTTTACTGAACAATTTGCGCGCTATTGACGCCCAGCTTGCGACTATCGAGTCTGAGCAACTGCAATCACAGGCGCAAAGCGAGACGGAAACCTTGCTGGCAGACGATAGCCTGCATGGTTTTGCCGATATTCAGTCGCGTCTGAGTCGTAATATGTCACCGGAGTCGGCGCTTTTTCGCCATGCGGTGCGTATGTCATTGGTACTCTGCGCAGGTTACGCATTTATTCAGTTTACCGGTTTGCAACACGGCTACTGGATCCTGCTCACCAGCCTGTTTGTCTGTCAGCCCAACTATAACGCCACCCGTCACCGCCTGGCGCTGCGTATCATCGGTACGCTGGTCGGCGTGGCGCTAGGTCTGCCGATTTTGTGGCTGGTCCCTTCGCTTGAGGGACAACTGGCACTGATTGTCATCACCGGGGTTCTCTTCTTCGCTTTTCGCAACGTTCAATACGCGCACGCGACGATGTTTATCACGCTGCTGGTTCTGCTGTGCTTTAACCTGCTTGGAGAGGGCTTCGAAGTAGCATTGCCGCGTGTGGTGGATACGCTGATTGGATGCGGTATTGCCTGGGTTGCCGTCAGTTTTATCTGGCCTGACTGGAAATTCCGCAATCTGCCTCGCGTGCTGGAGCGCGCAGTTGACGCAAACTGCCGCTACCTGGACGCAATTCTGGAACAGTATCACCAGGGGCGCGATAACCGTCTGGCCTATCGAATTGCACGTCGTGATGCGCATAACCGGGATGCAGAGCTCGCCTCAGTGGTCTCAAACATGTCGACGGAACCTAAGGTCACCCCGGAAATGCGAGAAACTGCGTTTCGGCTGCTCTGCCTCAACCACACCCTGACCAGCTATATTTCCGCTTTAGGTGCCCATCGGGAAAAACTGGCTACAGCAGAAATACTGGCTCTTCTGGACGATGCAGTGTGCTATGTCGATGATGCGCTACACCACCAGCCTTCTGATGAGGAACGGGTGCAGCAAGCTTTATCTAACTTAGCCGCACGAATCCAACATCTCGAACCTCGCCCGGACAGCAAAGAGCCATTGGTCTTACAACAAATTGGCCTGATGATTTCGTTGCTACCTGAAATCTGCCGTTTGCAAAAACAGGTTATGGCCTGACCCCCTCCGTTTTCACGTGGGCTAACGCCCATTCCTGTAGCTCCTGGCGCCGTTGCGCCGGGAGCGCGGCTGAGTGAACGCCCATAATCGCCCCTTCCAGAGAATACAGCACATTAATACTCAGCTGCTTACGAATCTTACGCAGCCGAATCCATGCCATTTCTGCCCCCAGATGCTGAAGCATTTGAGCATCTTTAATTCCCGCTTCACTTAACAACAGCTCCATATGAAATGAGAGATTAGGCAGATCTTTTATCCGTAATGATTTCTGTTGTTTCTTTTCTCGAAGCGCATCCTCGAGAGAAAATTTGCCAAGCTGAAGTAAGACCGGTTCGTCAGACCAGAGCCGTTCGCCAACATGGAAATACTTTAACTGCTGTGAACACCCTCGCTTACGTAATGTCAGTAATGGAGGCGAATGCTGAGCCTGATAGGTCGCACTTTCCTCGCACATCCTCAGGTAGAGTTCCCCTTCAGAGACCATTGCAAATACCGCATCATTGACGGCAAGACTATAGCCACCAAACAGCGCCCGCGACTTGATTTTGCCCAACAGCGAAAAATATTTCTGGGACTGATAAATCCGTTTATATGATATTTTCTTCATGATTAATCCTTAATAATCATGGACATGGATGCATTAAATTTGTTAATGGAAGACATAACAAGCAACATAGGCGCGTTCGTTCGACACGGCAAGGTGAATTTGCCTTTGTAGGCATTTAGAGTGCAATTTTGCGAGTTGCTTTCAGAAAATGAGGTTGATCTTTAATCTTCGGGGTAGTACTGTATATTCATACAGTAACCCACAGGGCTGGATTAACTATGTATACTTCTGGTGTTGTAAATCATTCTTCTGCTGCGGTCTCGACTACCGCTTCCCATACTTTTACATCAGTAAAAGATTCCTCAACCGCTTTGGTTAGCGAAGTGCTTTATCGGGAAGATCAGCCGATGATGGCGCAGCTATTGCTACTGCCCCTGCTACAGCAGCTCGGTCAGCAGTCTCGCTGGCAGCTGTGGTTAACACCGCAGCAAAAGCTCAGCCGCCAGTGGGTGCAAGCATCTGGCCTACCGCTGACAAAAGTGATGCAGCTACGTCAGATGCCTCCAGGCGACATGCTCGACTCCATGGTTCGCGCATCTCGTACGGGGAATTATAGTGTGGTTATCGGCTGGTTGACGGAAGATCTATCAGCGGAAGAACATGCTCGATTACAACAAGCTGCCGAAGACGGTAACGCAATGGTGTTTATTATGCGACCAGTTCACTCTGCATCTCGTTGTGCTGGACAATTTAATGGGCTAAAAATTCACTCAAATTTGTATCATTGAATAAAATTAGGAATTTTCCTGGCCTTTTTTTTGCAGTTTTTTTATCTCCTCGATTTTATGAATGATTTTAAGTGGAACGCTTGTCTGGTGCGGTTCCGGGTGTTTTACATCGTTTAAATTTTCGACATATTTGTTAAATATTGCGTATACAACTCTTTTTTTTTCATAAGCCTGACGGAGTTCACACTTGTAAGTTTCCAGCGACGTTGTAGACTTTACATCGCCAGGGGTGCTCAGCTTAACACCGCAGATATCTGCTGAGTAATTACTAAGCCACGCCCCCGGTGGAAGGATTTAACCGTGAGTCTATTTAGAACTTCATGGCAAATTTTGGATGATAACGAGGCGCAAAAAATGAAAAAGACAGCTATCGCGATTGCAGTGGCACTGGCAGGTTTCGCTTCCGTAGCGCAAGCCGCTCCGCAAGACAACACCTGGTACGCAGGTGGTAAACTGGGTTGGTCCCAGTACCATGACACCGGCTGGTATGACAGCGCTCTGAACAACAACGGTTCTACCCACAACAGCCAGCTGGGCGCAGGCGCGTTCGGTGGCTACCAGGTTAACCCGTATGTTGGTTTCGAAATGGGTTACGACTGGCTGGGCCGTATGAAATACACCGGTAGCCAGACCAATGGCGCACTGAAAGCTCAGGGCGTACAGCTGACCGCTAAACTGGGTTACCCAGTAACTGACGATCTGGATATCTACACTCGTCTGGGTGGTATGGTATGGCGTGCTGATTCCAGCAACAACCAAATCGGTGACAACCACGACACTGGCGTTTCCCCAGTATTCGCTGGCGGCGTTGAGTGGGCTGTTACTCGTGACATCGCTACCCGTCTGGAATACCAGTGGGTTAACAACATCGGCGACGCAAACAGCGTTGGCGTACGTCCAGACAACGGCATGCTGAGCGTAGGTGTTTCCTATCGTTTCGGCCAGCAGGATGCAGCAGCGCCAGTTATCGCGCCAGCTCCAGCTCCAGCTCCAGAAGTACAGACCAAACACTTCACTCTGAAGTCTGACGTTCTGTTCAACTTCAACAAAGCAACTCTGAAACCAGAAGGCAAACAGGCTCTGGATCAGATGTACTCCCAGCTGAGCAACCTGGATCCTAAAGAAGGTTCCGTAGTGGTTCTGGGCTTCACCGACCGTATCGGTTCTGACGCTTACAACCAGGGTCTGTCCGAAAAACGTGCACAGTCCGTTGTTGATTACCTGGTATCTAAAGGTATCCCAGCTGACAAAATCTCCGCACGTGGCATGGGCAAATCTAACCCAGTTACTGGCAACACCTGTGACGGCGTGAAAGCGAAAGCTGCGCTGATCGACTGCCTGGCACCAGATCGTCGCGTAGAGATCGAAGTTAAAGGTAGCAAAGACGTTGTAACTCAGCCTCAGGCTTAAGTTCCCGTCTAATAAAAAACCCCGCGCTGCGGGGTTTTTTTTGTCCTGAATTTTATCAGGCAAGCTATTGAGATACGGGTAGCGGCTACTTCTCTTTTCCCAGCATCGCCTCAAGGTCCTGTTTCAGACTAGACATCTTCGTCGCATACTTTTCTTTGTTCTCGGCATCTTCGATAAGCTGAACCACCGTTTCAGACAGCGTTTTACCCCGGCGCTGAGCAAGCCCTGCTAGACGCTGCCAGACGGCAAACTCGAGATCGATAGACTTTTTGCGGGTATGCTGATGCTCGGCGTTAAAATGTCGCTTACGGCGTGCACGAATCGTCTGCTTCATACGGTTTACCAGCTGCGGGTTGATGTGCTGAGCAATCCAGCCATTCACCTGAACCGGTTCATTTTCCAGTTTCAGCAAAACATCGACAGCCTCTTGTGCGGCGCTGGCTTCAATGTAGCGGGTAATGGGTTCACCTTCCCGATGTTTTTTCACCAGGTATTTCCACTTCCAGCCGCTTTCAAGATTTTCCAGTTGTTGATATTTCATTGCGATCTCAGTGTGACCGTGTAACTCTTTTCAGGATAACAGTTTTTTCTCAATGTGCTGAGAAGAAATCTGCAACTGTGATATGGATAAAGCCAAGGGCCGAAGATACTTCCCTATTCTCCGTGAGCTTCCCTGCGGCATCAGGTATAATCACGGACTTTACATCTGACTAAAAATAGCGACATTGACTATAAATACTCTTTCCCGGCGCTTTCTCGCCCCCGCGACTGAAGCTTACCAGGCGCTATTTGCCCAGCCTGACTTAGCCTCAGAAAACGACGCATTATTCAGCGAACTCCAGGCCCGTTTACACTACGCGCTGGAGCAGTTTCTCCACCCACAGGGGATCTCACCCTTCTTACTGGTTAAAGCCCCAGAGGAAAAAGAGTACCTACAGCTGCTCTCGCAAACGGCCCTCTCTCTGCGCAATAGCGATGAATCCGCTCTTACGGGCGTTGATTATCAGGCTATCGGTGGCAAAGTCACGATGCAGCCAGCCAAAAGTGCAGAGGATAATTTCGCCAGTACCGGCCCCATCATTTTTGCCGACTGGGCCGAAGCTGAACAACTCTTTGGCTGTGTTCGTCAGTTTAATGGCGAAATCAGCCTGCAGCCAGGTCTGGTCCATCAGGCTAACGGCGGCATTCTCATCCTCTCTTTACGAACGCTGATGTCACAGCCACTACTGTGGATGCGTTTAAAGAATATTGTCACACAGCAGCGCTTTGAGTGGCTCACCTTTGATGATGCGCGTCCGCTGCCGGTGAGCATCCCTTCTATGCCGTTAACGCTTAAGGTCATGCTGGTCGGTGAACGCGAGTCACTGGCTGACTTTCAGGAGATGGAGCCTGAGTTAGCTGAATCCTCACTGTACAGCGAGTTTGAAGACAGCCTGCAGTTGACAGACGAAGAGGCGCTCAGACAGTGGTGTCAGTGGGTATCAGGCGTAGCCCGTGAGAAATCCCTGCCGAAGCTTGCCGCTGATGCCTGGCCGCTCCTGATGCAGGAAGGCGCACGTTACAGCGGTGACCAGGAAATTATGCCGCTTTGCCCGCTGTGGATTAGCCGCCAGCTACGCGAAGCCGCACCGTTCACCACGGACAACACCATCAATGCCGAACAGTTGAAAACGATGCTGGTACAGCGCCAGTGGCGTGAAGGATTCCTGGCCGAACGTATGCAGGATGAAATTCTGCTTGAGCAGATCCTGATTGAAACCGAAGGCGAATGCATCGGTCAGATCAACGCCCTGTCGGTCATTGATTTCCCTGGCCACCCTCGCCCATTCGGTGAGCCGTCACGAATCAGCTGCGTCGTACATATTGGCGACGGCGAGTTTACCGACGTTGAACGCAAGGCGGAACTTGGTGGCAATATTCACGCCAAAGGGATGATGCTGATGCAGGCCTTCTTAATGGCCGAGTTGGATCTAGACCAGCAGCTCCCGTTCTCTGCCTCTATCACCTTCGAACAGTCATACAGTGAAGTTGACGGCGACAGCGCCTCTATGGCCGAGCTCTGCGCGCTTATCAGCGCCCTGGCAAACGTTCCGATTAATCAAAGCATCGCCATGACCGGTTCCGTTGACCAGTTTGGTCGTGCTCAGCCGGTTGGCGGCCTGAATGAAAAAATCGAAGGCTTCTTTGCCATCTGCGCCCAACGCGGTTTGAGTGGGAAACAAGGGGTCATCATTCCTTCCGCCAACGTGCGTCATCTGAGCCTTGCGGCTGAGGTGCAGGAAGCGGTAGAAGCAGGAGAATTCTCAATCTGGGCCATTGATGATGTCACTGATGCGCTGCCGCTTCTTACGCAGCTGAACTGGGACGGAGAAGGTCAGACGCTGCTGCAAACTATTCAGGAACGTATCGCACAAGCCACACAGCAGGAGCCTCGCTACCGCTATCCGTGGCCGTTACGCTGGTTAAATCGTTCAGCTTCCAACTGATCGGACTTGTTCAGCGTACACGTGTTAGCTATCCTGCGTCCCGAACTCAAAATAAGGCTTACTTAAAACATGGTAGATAAACGCGAATCCTATACTAAAGAAGATCTTCTTGCCTCTGGTCGCGGTGAACTGTTTGGCGCTAAAGGCCCGCAGTTGCCAGCTCCGAGCATGCTGATGATGGATCGTGTCATTTCAATGACCGAAACCGGCGGCAACTTTGACAAAGGTTTTGTTGAAGCTGAGCTCGATATCAATCCAGATCTGTGGTTCTTTGGTTGCCACTTTATCGGCGATCCAGTAATGCCAGGCTGTCTGGGTCTGGACGCAATGTGGCAGTTAGTTGGTTTTTACCTCGGCTGGCTGGGCGGTGAAGGCAAAGGCCGTGCGCTCGGCGTGGGTGAAGTTAAATTCACCGGTCAGGTTCTGCCAACCGCGAAGAAAGTGACCTATCGTATTCACTTCAAGCGCATTGTTAACCGTCGTCTGATCATGGGTCTGGCGGATGGTGAAGTACTGGTGGATGGTCGTCTGATCTACACTGCTAACGATCTGAAAGTGGGCCTGTTCCAGGACACTTCTGCATTCTGATACTGCTTGTCGTTAGAGGATCTAACGACGGATAAGCGTTGAGAATTTCAAGGCGAAACCTCCGCTATGCGGAGGTTTCTTTTTAAAGAGACAGTGTCAGGCGACTACCGCCCTGTCCTCCATGGCTTCTCGCCAGCCTCCCAGCCAGTAAGACCTCTGGTTAATGGTCTGGTATGGACACATTTCTTTTGGCCGCCCGGTAATCCCGGCCTGATACCCACGCTGATGTGCCCGCTCCAGGCGATCTCGTTTTTGTCTCTTCATGCCTCGTTTCCCTCATATCTTGGTCTGGTGGAAAAGAAAACAGTGGTTACAAAGTGTGCAGCCACACAATACGAATACCGCTAAATAATCTTCCCGTCAATGCGCAGAATTCATACCAATGTCATATTTGTGAGCTACTCAGAAGATCATTTGTACAAAAAATGTGAAGCGGGTTAAGTAAGCAATTGAGCGTAGGCATAAAAAAAACCGCCGAGGTTTTGCACCGTCGACGGTCTTTAGAACTATTAATTCTACTTATGGTTAGCGATTGATGGTCTGAGCTATCGAGGTCGCTTCCTGACTCCAGGCCTGTGCCAACACTTTCACCATTGCGTCATAACCATCCTGCTGCTGCGCCAGTTCAATATGGAACGGACGTTTAGTCAGCTGCCCCTGATGGTTAAGCAACCATTCACCGCTCACTATCACTTTACCATCGTAACGGCCATGGAAGCCGTTAACCGAGACATTGAGCGTATCCTGGTCGCTGCCTAACGGTTGCGAGGAGACTACCCAACCCGGTAGCTGATTGCTGAGGTTCGCCACCAGCGTCGTTCGCAGCTGCTGATCCAGCGGGCTTGCCCACAGATTATTGCTGGCAATCACATACTGTACGTCGCTGGTCTGATAAACCACGCCGCTGCCTGCAAGGAAATCAGGGATGTTAACCTGTTCCACCCACAGCAAACGTTGGCTGGAGCTCGCGCTATTTTGCACCGTCCCCGTTGCTTGCGGCAGCTGATAGTAGGTTTTATTCTCCGTGCTGCTACAGGCAGCTAACAGACACACCGCGGCCAGAACTATCCACTTTTTCATTATTTCGCCCTCTTAGGCTCTGGATCTTTTTTATCCTTCGCTTCGAACACCAGCGCGTTGCTCTTCTCATTCAGCGTTTTCAGCACCGGCTGCAGTTCACGCAGAACCTGATCCAGACGCTGCATGTCGCCCACCATCTTGTTATAAGCGGCGGAACCCGGCTGGAAGCCCTGCATACTGCGGTTAAGCTCACGCAGCGTTTTCTGCATGTCGGCTGGCAGCTGCTGTGCTGACTGGCTGGCGGTAATCTTATTCAGATTATCCAGCGTCGTCTGCAGACGGCGCATAGTGTTCTGGCTTTCGCTCAGCGTATTCGTCGCCTGCTCAACCATTGGGGTCAGCGGCAGGTTGTTGATCTTATCAAGCGTATCCATCAGGCGCTGCTGGATCTGCGCCAGACCGCCGCTGACAGTCGGTACTATCATGTGACCACCAAACTCACGCATGCCGGTCACTGGCGGATCTTTTGGATAAAAATCAAGGTCAACGTAAAGCGCACCCGTCACCAGGTTACCCGTTTTCAGCGCACCGCGCAGACCACGTTGGATAAGGCTCGTTAAGTGAGCGCCAACATCAGGTTGTTCTCCAAGCTCGCTCGCCAGACGCTCTGGTTCAATGCGGATCAACACCGGAATACGATAATCGTCGTTCAACGCCTGACGTAAGCCCGGCACAAAATAAGGCACCTGCGCCACGGTTCCAAGACGAATACCGCGGAATTCGACCGGTGCGCCAGGTTGCAACCCACGAACAGAATCTTTAAAGAACATCAGATAATCGATGTGATCGGTATACAACGAATCCTGGATACTTTTCTGATCGTCGTAGAGTTTGAACTCCGTTTTCTCAGCAATTGGCTGGCCCAGGTCGACGCCTTCCGGCACGTCAAAGCTGACGCCACCGCTAAAGAGCGTCGACAGCGATCCCATTTCTACGCGCATCCCTGCGGAGGTCAGGTCGACCGCTACGCCGCTGTCTTTCCAGAAACGTACGTTGCTGGTAACCAGTCGATCGTTTGGCGCGCTGATAAACAACTGATAGCTGATAGTACGGGTCTGCGAGTCAAAAGTACTCGTCTCAACGGACCCCACACGATAGCCACGGAACAGCACCGGATCGCCCGGACTGAGCTGCCCTGCTTTTTTACTATCAAGCAGCACACGGATACCTTTTGCATCTGGTGGTGCAAGCGGCGGTGAATCCAGAAGCTGATAGTCATTCGGTGCAGAACCTTTAGTTCCTGGCTGCAGCTCGATATAAGCGCCCGACAGCAGTGTTCCTAAGCCACTGATACCTTCACGGCCAATCTGCGGCTTCACCACCCAGAATACTGAGTCTTTATGCAGCAGCTTTTCCATGCCCGAATTCAGTCGCGCTTTAATTTCAACGTGCGTGAGATCGTCGGTCAGCGTGGTGCTTTCGACAATGCCAACGTCCACGCTGCGACTCTTGATCGTTGTTTTACCACCTTCAATACCTTCAGCATTGGTGGTGATAAGCGTCACCTCCGGCCCCTGATGGCTGTAGTGATAGAATAAGATCCAGGCACCAATCAGCGCCGTGACGATCGGGAAGATCCAGACGGGAGACCAGTTTTTCACTTTCTGCACCTTTGCCTCCCCACTCTTGGTTTCCATGCTTTTACGACTCCTCATGGCTTGATTCAGGTTCCCGATCCCACGAAAGACGCGGATCAAATGTCATTGCCGAGAACATGGTCATTATGACGACCAGCGCAAACATCAGCGCGCCAATCGCCGGATAGATATTCATTAAGCCCCCAATACGTACCAGGGCTGAAAGTACTGCGATAACAAAGACGTCGATCATCGACCAGCGACCAACAAATTCCACCACTTCATAAATAAGGTGCATTCGTTCGCTGTCCCGATGTTTACGCTTCATGCCATTCGCATCCAGACATAGCCAGGCGATGGCGATCATCTTCAACGTCGGCACCATAATACTGGCGAGGAAAATGACCATCGCCACGGGATACGACCCTTCACTCCACAGCAACACGACCCCGGCAAGAATGGTCGACGGCATCTTGTCGCCCAATAAATCGGTAATCATGATAGGCAGAATATTGGCTGGGAGATAAAGCAGAATCGATGTCACCAGCAGCGCCATCGTCCACTGCAGACTGTTTTTGCGCCGGACGTGGCCTTTGCTGTGACAGCGCGGGCACTCAAGCTGGTCGGCCGGTAAAATCGCCGTGCAGCACGCGCAGGAGCGTAACCCCTGACGAATGCCCGTCACGCCGGGTTTCAGCGGCTGTTCAAGTTTGGGCATCGGGGCAATATCGTCCCACAGCCAGCGACGATCAACGCATTGTAAGGTACGCAACTGTAACAGACAGAAAAGGCACCAGGGCAAGAAGCTGCTGCCAACACCAATATCGCCGTAAGCCATCAGCTTCACAAAGCTCACCAGCACCCCGGCGAGGAAAATTTCCGCCATCCCCCAGGTTTTTAGCGTGAACAGAATGCGCGCCAGAACCACCTTCAGTCGGAGCGGCATACGCACCCGGTTAACCAACAGCAGGATGGTTATCAGACAGAATGCGGGTACCAACTGGACAAACAGCAGAAAGAAGGTGCCAAGGCTGGCGTAGTCTTCCGAGAACATAACGCCCGGGATTTCCAGCAGCTCAATTTCACTGCTGACCCCCGCTACATTCATACTGATGAAGGGAAACAGGTTCGCCAACACCAGCATAAAAAGCGCGACCAGAACATAGGCCGTCGGACGCTGACGGGGCTCATCCCACGCGGTGGTTAGCGTCGTACCACAGCGTGGGCAGTTCGCCTTATGTCGGTGTTCAAGGTGCGGCAACGCCACCAGCATGTCACATTGTGGACACAGGATATGCTGCGCAGCATGATGTTGATCGCACATGAATACTCCTCAATCAGGCGCCGTTTTTTAATGCTTCGAGATATTCCCACCGCTCAAACGCTTCTTCCAGCGCTTGCTCAGCCTGAGCCATATCGGCCAATACCTTTTGGGTATGGTCGTGAGGCTGGCTGAAGAAAGACGCATCGGCAACTTGAGTCTGTAACGCCTCAAGGTTCGCTTCCAGCGTTTCCAGCTTCTGCGGCAGCTGTTCCAGTTCGCGCTGCAGGTTATAGCTTAGTTTGGCACTGGTTCGTTTGACAGTTTCTGCTTTTGGCTGAGCCACTTCCGCGCTTTTTTTCTCGGTCGTCTGTTTTTGCGCCCGTGACTGCGATTGTTGACCGCGCGCGTCGTGATAGCCGCCGACATATTGACCAATACGGCCTTCACCTTCGAAGATCCAGCATTCGGTCACGGTGTTATCAACAAACTGACGATCGTGGCTAACCAGCATGACGGTACCCTGGTAACCATCAATCAACTCTTCAAGCAGTTCGAGCGTTTCGACATCCAGGTCGTTGGTTGGTTCATCGAGAATCAACAGGTTACTTGGCTTCAGGAATAATCTTGCCAGCAGCAGGCGGTTACGTTCACCACCGGACAGCGCGCGAACCGGGGTCATCGCACGTTTCGGATGGAACAGGAAGTCCTGCAGATAGCCCAGCACGTGGCGAGGCTTGCCGTTAACCATCACTTCCTGCTTCCCTTCGGCGAGGTTGTCCATCACCGTTCGGTCCGGATCCAGCTCAGCACGGTGCTGGTCGAAGTAAGCCACTTCCAGCTTGGTGCCGACGTGAATACGTCCGCTATCGGCTTCTAACTGGCCAAGCATCAGCTTCAGTAATGTGGTTTTGCCGCAGCCGTTCGCGCCAATCAGCGCAATTTTGTCGCCGCGTTGAACCTGCGCCGAGAAGTCTTTCACCAGCACTTTGCCGTTAACCTGGTAGTTAACGTCTTCCATCTCGAAGACGATTTTGCCGGAGCGAGACGCTTCTTCGACCTGCATTTTCGCGCTGCCCATCACTTCACGGCGAGCGCTGCGTTCGTTACGCATCGCTTTCAGCGCGCGCACGCGGCCTTCGTTACGAGTACGACGTGCTTTGATGCCCTGGCGGATCCACACTTCTTCCTGCGCCAGCTTGCGATCGAACTCGGCGTTTTGCAGATCTTCAACGCGCAGCGCTTCTTCTTTTTCCAGCAGGTACTGATCGTAGTTGCCCGGGTAGGTCACCAGCTTGCCGCGATCGAGATCGACAATACGGGTCGCCATATTGCGGATAAAGGAACGGTCGTGGGAGATAAAGATAATCGTACCTTTGAAGGTCTTCAGGAAGCCTTCCAGCCAGTCGATGGTTTCAATATCCAGGTGGTTCGTCGGTTCGTCGAGCAGTAGCACGCGTGGCGCGCTAACCAGCGCACGACCTAATGCGGCTTTACGCAGCCAGCCGCCGGACAACGCCGCCAGCTCCATATCCGGCTCCAGACCCAGCTGTGCCAACACTTCGTTGATGCGGTTTTCCAACTGCCACAGACCGTGGTGATCCAGCTGTTCCTGAACCTTCGCCAGCTCCTGCAGGTTTTTATCGCTTGGATCGGTCATCACCAGGTGCGAGATATCATGATAGCGTTTGAGATATACCGCCTGCTCTTCGATACCTTCGGCGACAAAGTCGTAGACGCTGCCCTGCACGTTACGTGGTGGATCCTGCTGCAGACGCGCCACAACCAGATCCTGTTCGTAAATAATACGACCGTCGTCCAGACCCTGCTCACGGTTGAGGATCTTCATCAGCGTGGATTTGCCCGCGCCGTTACGGCCGACCAGACAGACGCGCTCGTTATCCTCGATATGCAGCTCTGCATTATCAAGAAGCGGCGCATCGCTGAACGACAGCCACGCACCGTGCATACTAATTAATGACATTCTTTATTCCTTTCAGGCCGCGGTAATCAGCCAGCAGTTGTGGATCTGACGGTTACGGGCGAAATCCTGAGACTGTGTTTTTTGGGTAATGTCTTGTGCTTTCAGTCCCAGTTCTGCCAGGCCGTCGTGGTCCATACGGAAACCGCGTTTGTTGTTGGAGAACATGATGGTGCCGCCTTTACGCAGCAGACGTTTCAGATCTTTCATCAGACGCAGATGATCGCGCTGAACGTCAAACGCATCTTCCATACGTTTGGAGTTTGAGAAGGTGGGTGGATCGATAAAGATAACGTCGAACTGTTCATCGGTATCGCGCAGCCACGCCAGCACGTCCGCCTGCATCAGACGATGCGCACGACCGGTTAAGCCGTTAAGGCGCAGGTTACGCTCTGCCCACTCCAGATAGGTACGCGACATATCCACGGTAGTGGTCGAACGCGCGCCGCCCAGACCCGCGTGCACGCTAGCGCTGCCGGTATAGGAGAAGAGGTTCAGGAAGTCTTTGCCTTTACTCATCTCACCCAGCATGCGGCGGGCAATGCGGTGGTCGAGGAACAGACCGGTATCGAGGTAATCGGTCAGGTTGACCCACAGGCGCGCGTTGTATTCGCTCACCTGCATGAAGTCGCCCTTCTCGTTCATCTTCTGATACTGGTTTTTACCCTTCTGACGCTCACGGGTTTTCAGCACCAGCTTGTTCGGCGCAATACCGAGCACGGCGATGGTCGCGGCGATAATATCAAACAGACGCTGACGCGCTTTATTGGCATCGACGGTTTTCGGCGGCGCATATTCCTGCACCACTACCCAGTCGGCGTAGCGGTCAACGGCCACGTTGTATTCCGGCAGGTCAGCGTCGTACAAGCGGTAGCATTCAATCCCTTCCTGTTTCGCCCACTTTTCATATTTCTTCAGATTTTTACGCAGACGGTTGGCGTAATCTTCTGCCAGAGAAGCAGGCTTCTCGCCGGTGGTTTCGGTCAGATGGTAGTTTTTCTGTACACAGTCCAACGGGCCGTTTTTGGCTTTAAACTGACGCTCAGCGCGCAGCTGCAGGCAGCTTAACAGCTCCGGAGAGGCGCTAAACAGCGACAGATTCCAGCCGCCAAAGTGGTTTTTCATATTGCGGCCGAGCAGGCTGTGCATCGCAATCAACGCCGGTTCACTTTCCAGACGTTCGCCGTATGGCGGGTTGCTGATAACGGTACCGTAAGGGCCTTTCGGCAGCGGGTTGGTCAGCTGCGCCACGTCTTTCACTTCAAAGGTGATAAGCTCGCCAATCCCCGCACGGCGGGCGTTGCTTCGCGCCAGCTCAACGACACGGCTGTCGATGTCGGAACCAAAGAAGCGAGATTCATAGGCAGCAAGGCCGGCACGGGCGCGAGTCTGGGCGTCAGCTTTGACCTCTTTCCAGACCGCGTCGTCATGCTGTGCCCAACCGCTGAAGCCCCAATGGCCGCGATGCAGCCCTGGTGCACGGTCAGTCGCCCACATTGCTGCTTCAATCAGCAGCGTGCCGGAACCACACATTGGGTCGAGCAGCGGCGTGCCCGGCACCCAGCCGGAACGCATGACAATAGCGGCCGCCAGGTTCTCTTTGATCGGCGCCATACCGGTGCGATCGCGGTAGCCGCGCAGGTGTAGGCCTTCGCCGCTCAGATCGAGAGAGATATAGGCGGTCTCTTTGTTGAGGCGCACGTTAATACGCAGATCCGGATTGTCGCGATCGACGTTAGGACGCGGTAGATTTTTGCGCGTAAAGGCATCGACGATCGCATCTTTTACCTTCAACGCACCGTACTGGCTGTTACGAATGCTATCGTTCAGGCCGCCGAAGCTCACCGCAAAGGTAGCATCCGGGGTGAAGATAGCGGTCCAGTCAATAGCCTGTACGCCAAGATAAAGATCGAGATCGCTCCAGACGCTACATTCTCCCAGCGGCATCATGATGCGCGACGCCAGGCGGCTCCACATCAGGCTTTTGTACAGAAGCTGCGTGTCGCCCTGGAAATGGACGCCGCCCTGGGCAATCTGGCACTCTTGGGCGCCCAGGCCTTCCAGTTCAGTTTTTAACAGCTCTTCCAGCCCACGGGCCGTACTGGCAAACAGAGAATTCATATCGTCACTTTTACTCGCAGAAAATTGTTGCGCATTATAGCCAATCTGCGCCCCATGTCATAAAGTTAAAGGCTTATTTTCGACTCAGGGACAGCGTTGTGGCTACATTATCGCGGCTTTTTATACATCCGGTGAAATCTATGCGCGGCATCGGGCTTACGCACGCCTTTGCCGATATTAGCGGGATGGCGTTTGACCGCATTTTCATGATCACCGAGCCTGATGGCACCTTTATTACCGCCCGTCAGTTCCCGGCGATGGTGCGCTTTACCCCTGCGGTCCTTCACGATGGTTTACACCTCACCGCGCCCGACGGCAGCAGTGCGTTAGTCCGTTTTGCGGATTTCGTCGGTCAGCCGTCGCCAACCGAAGTTTGGGGCAACCATTTTACCTCGCGTATTGCGCCTGACGCCATCAATCAGTGGCTCACGCCGTTCTTTAAACGCGATGTCCAGCTTCGCTGGCTGGGTGATGACCTCACCCGTCGCGTTAAGCGCCACGATGCGGTACCGCTCTCATTCGCCGATGGTTTTCCGTTCCTGCTCACCAACGAAGCTTCGCTGCGCGACCTGCAACAGCGCTGCCGCGCCAGCGTTCGCATGGAACAGTTCCGCCCTAATCTGGTGGTAACCGGCGCGCAGGCCTGGGAAGAAGACAGCTGGAAGACGCTGCGCATTGGCGACGTGGTCTTCGATGTCGTGAAGCCATGCAGCCGCTGTATCTTCACTACTATCAGCCCAGAAAAAGGGCAAAAACACCCGGCAGCAGAACCGCTGAGCACGCTACAGTCATTTCGCACTAACCCCGCCAACGGCGATGTGGATTTCGGTCAAAACCTGATTGCCCGCAACAGTGGCGTGGTTCGCGTGGGCGATGAAGTGGAAATTCTCACCACCGGCCCGGCCATCGTGTATGGTGCAGGGAAAAGCGACGAGGCGCTGGACCCGCAGACGCAGCAGGATGCGCTCGTGGAGATTGACTGGGAAGGCAATACCTTTACCGGGAATAATCAACAGATCTTACTGGAACAGCTAGAGCAACAGGGTATTCGCGTCCCCTATTCCTGCCGCGCGGGTATCTGCGGCAGCTGCCGCGTGACGCTACTGGACGGAGAAGTGAGCCCGCTAAAAAAGAGTGCGATAGCTAACGATGGTACGATTCTTAGCTGTAGCTGTGTGCCGAAAACCGCACTGAAGCTGAAGCTTTAAACCGCCTGTTCCAGGCTGTAACCGTCCAGCCCTGGCTGAGGTTGCAGCCTGTCGTTCATCACTTTGATAGGGTCGCCAAGCTGCATGGTGCGCCCGGCCAGTACCAGCCCAGGCTGTGCCAGCAGGCATAGCGCGGCGTTTTCGCCTGGCTCTACCACCAGCAAATTCACCTGGCTGTCATCGTCACTTAACCAAACGGCTGCGGCATCACCGGTCACCGGAGACCAGCTATCTTCGTGCGCGCGGAAATGCCAGCTTTTCGGCATTTGGGGTTTGAGGAAGCGAATGGCGACGAGGGCATTAAGAATCAGCTCAGCACGATGTTCTTTCGAGAGCACAAGGTCACGACATTTTTCTTCAAAGGAGAAATAAAGCGCGGCATCGTCAACGCAAAAACCGGTTGGCGCAAAAGCATCGGGCGTTAACATTCGGCGAGCAAAACGCGAACGAAACAACATACCATTGGCTAAATCGAGCATCATTCGATCGTGCTCTTCATCATAATACCAACGCCAGTTATCATCAGGTTTAATTCGCATTTTTCTCTCCCATCATATTCGCATCCAATGCATTGTCTGTTCTTCCGCTGCGTTACTTTGCCTTAAATAATAAAAGACCAATATGTTTAAATAAGCAACAATACGGGAATATAATGCAACCAGGGCCGGAAATAAAGCCCTGGATCACAATACTGGGAAAAATACTAGATGTGGGTAACGATTTCTTTAATCAGCGGCGGGCCTTTAAAAATAAAACCGGAATAAATCTGTACCAGAGACGCACCTGCTGCCATCTTCTCGCGCGCGGCAATCACCGAGTCGATACCGCCAACGCCAATAATAGGTAATTGGCCTTTTAATTCGGCTGACAGCATACGAATAATTTCGGTGCTCTTTAATTGTAATGGACGACCACTTAAACCACCCATTTCATCGCAATTTTTCATCCCCTGAACCAAAGAACGATCCAATGTGGTATTGGTCGCAATCACCCCATCAATATTATGGCGAACTAAACTATCGGCCACCTGGATCAACTCTTCATGAGAAAGATCCGGCGCGATCTTCACCGCCACTGGAACATATTTATGATGCTTTTGTTCAAGTTCAGATTGCTTATTTTTAATACCGGAAAGGAGATCGTCAAGCGCATCACCATATTGCAGCGTACGCAGCCCTGGGGTATTTGGTGAGGAGATATTAATCGCAATATAGCCCGCATAAGCGTAGATTTTTTCCATACAAATCAGATAGTCATCTTTGCCCTGCTCTACTGGCGTATCTTTATTCTTACCAATATTAATACCCAGAATTCCGTCGAAATGCGCTTTTTTTACGTTCTCGACCAGGTTATCAACGCCGTGGTTATTGAAGCCCATGCGGTTGATCAACCCTTCGGCATCAACCAGGCGGAACAAGCGTGGCTTGTCGTTACCCGGCTGTGGACGCGGCGTGACGGTTCCAATCTCAATAGAGCCGAATCCCATCGCCCCTAAGGCATCAATACATTCGCCGTCTTTATCCAGACCTGCGGCCAGACCCAGCGGATTTTTAAACGTCAGTCCCATGCAGGTCACCGGTTTTTCCGGTACTTTTTGACGCACGAGTGCTTCCAGCGGAGTGCCGGTGACGCGACGTAATTGTTGGAACGTTAATTCATGAGCGCGCTCTGGATCGAGCTGAAAAAGTGCTTTACGAACGAAGGGATAGTACATGAACTCTCCTGGATTCCCGGTGTGCAAACCGGGGGCGTATTATGTGCGATAACGCTCAAAAATGGAATTGACCTATGGCAAAAAAAACGCAATCGTTTTCCCTCCATTCAACCCCTACGTCACTCCGCATATGCATTTTCTGGTAATTCATCATCAGAAAAAGTATTTCGCCCTGGGTTTCCCCTCTGACACACTGATGCAAATGTTATCAATTTTAGATTAATGTTTGTTTTTAGTTATAAGGAGAGACCATGCGCGTCATTACTTTAGCAGGCAGCCCCCGTTTTCCTTCTCGCTCCAGCGCCCTGCTGGAGTATGCCCGGGAGAAACTCTCTGCCGCCGACGTTGAAGTTTTTCATTGGCATTTGCAGAACTTCGACCCCGAAGATCTGTTTCACGCCCGCTTTGACAGTCCCGCGCTGCAAACCTTAACCGAGCAGTTGGCACACGCCGATGGCTTGATTATCGCCACGCCGGTCTATAAGGCATCATTCGCTGGCGCATTAAAAGCGCTGCTGGATCTGCTGCCTGAGCGTGCGCTTGAAGGCAAAGTTGTGCTGCCACTGGCAACTGGCGGCACGGTGGCACATATGCTGGCGGTGGATTACGCCTTGAAACCAGTGCTCAATGCGTTGAAGGCCCAGGAGATCCTACAGGGGGTCTTTGCCGATGATAGCCAGGTGACCGATTATCAGCATAAGCCCCAGTTCAGCCCGAATCTGCACACGCGACTGGACAGCGCGCTGGAGACATTCTGGCAGGCATTGCATCGGCGGGACATCCAGGTTCCCACGTTAAGTGCCGCACGACTCACCGAACATGTTTGATAAAAAAAACGCCGCAGGGATAACCCAGCGGCGTTTTTGTTTGTATCGATAAAGTAGCCCGGCCGAGCAACGCGACGCCGGGAAAATCCCGGAGTCGGCGTTAACGCCTCGTCCGAGCTACGTATCAGGCTAATGCTTTCGCAATCTTCTCGTACAGATCTCCGGACAGGTTTTCCAGCCCTTTCAGCTGTTCCAGCGCGGCACGCATTAACGCCTGACGCTTCGCATCGTAACGTTTCAGGCGGATCAACGGCTCAATCAGACGCGAAGCCACCTGCGGGTTTTTGCTGTTCAGCACGGTGAGCATTTCTACCAGGAACTGATAGCCGCTACCGTCTGCCGCATGGAACGCCGCCGGGTTACTGCCCGCAAAGGCACCAATCAGTGAACGAATACGGTTCGGGTTATTCATGCTGAATGAGCGGTGGTTCAGCAGCTTACGTACCGTTGCCAGCACGTCATCCGCCGGGCTTGTTGCCTGCAGAATCAGCCATTTATCCATCACCAGCCCGTCATGATGCCATTTGTCATCATACTCTTGCATCAGCGCGTCGCGGCATGGCAGTTCAGCCGCTACAGCAGCAGACAGCGCCGCCAGCGCATCCGTCATGTTATCGGCATTATGGTACTGCTCGCTCACCAGCTTATCGCCAAGCTCACGGTCACCAAACGCCAGGTAGCGCAGGCAGGTATTGCGCAGCGAACGCTTGCCAATGTCGGCATGCTCTACGCGATAGCTGTCGAGCTTGTTGGCGTTATAAACCGCCAGACATTCATCGGCCAGCTCAGTCGCCAGCGTACGGGTCAGCGCTTCGCGCACCGCGGCAATGGCGATAGGATCGATAATCTCGAACAGCTCGGCAATTTCGCTCGTTGATGGCAGCGTCAGGATTTCAGCCGCCAGCGCCGGGTCAATGTGCTCATGAAGCAGAATCGCGCGGAACGCGTCGGCCACGTGGACCGGCAGCGACAGCGGCTGGCCCTGCTGATGGCGGGCAACGTTCAGCTTGATATAGGTTGCGAGCAGGCTCTGCGCCGCATCCCAGCGAGAGAAGTCATTACGTGCATGACGCATCAGGAACGTCAGTTGCTGATCGCTCCATTTATATTCCAGTTTCACCGGCGCTGAGAATTCACGCAGTAACGATGGTACCGGCTGGAAGTAGACGTTATCGAAAACAAAGGTCTGCTCGGCCTGGGTCACATTCAGCACGTGATGCACCGGGTGCCCGTCTTTCTGCAGCGGGATCACTTTGCCTTCGTTATCGTACAGTTCAATGTCGAACGGAATATGCAGCGGGAATTTTTCATCCTGCTCAGCGGTCGCTGGCGTACGCTGACGGATGGTCAACGTATACTGCTCGGTTTCCGGGTTGTAGTCGTCATGCACGCTGACAATCGGCGTACCGGCCTGGCTGTACCAGCGGCGGAAATGAGACAGGTCAACGTTGGACGCGTCTTCCATCGCCTGCACGAAGTCATCACAGGTTGCGGCGCTGCCGTCGTGACGTTCGAAGTACAGCTGCATGCCTTTCTGGAAGTTGGTCTCACCCAGCAGGGTGTGCAGCATGCGGATAACTTCTGCCCCTTTCTCATACACCGTCAGGGTGTAGAAGTTATTCATTTCGATAACTTTGTCCGGACGGATTGGGTGCGCCATCGGGCTCGCGTCTTCCGCAAACTGCAGGCCGCGCATGGTGCGCACGTTGCTGATGCGGTTCACGGCGCGTGAACCTAAATCAGAGCTGAATTCCTGGTCACGGAAAACGGTTAGGCCTTCTTTCAGGCTCAACTGGAACCAGTCGCGGCAGGTAACGCGGTTACCGGTCCAGTTGTGGAAATACTCGTGGCCAATCACGCGTTCAATGTCGAGATAGTCTTTATCCGTTGCGGTATCGGTACGCGCCAGCACGTATTTGGAGTTAAAGACGTTCAGCCCTTTGTTCTCCATCGCGCCCATATTAAAGAAGTCGACGGCGACAATCATATAGATGTCGAGGTCATACTCGAGGCCGAAGCGATCTTCATCCCACTTCATGGAGTTTTTCAGCGAGGTCATCGCCCACGGCGCGCGGTCCAGGTTGCCGCGGTCAACGAACAGCTCCAGCGCCACTTCACGACCAGAACGCGTTTTGAAGGTATCACGCAGTACGTCAAAATCACCGGCTACCAGCGCAAACAGATAGCATGGTTTTGGGAACGGATCCTGCCACTGTACCCAGTGACGGCCATTTTCCAGCTCACCCTCGGCAACGCGGTTGCCGTTAGAGAGCAGGAACGGATATTTGGTTTTATCAGCGGTAATTTTGGTGGTAAAGCGCGCCAGCACGTCCGGGCGGTCAAGATACCAGGTTATGTGGCGGAAGCCTTCTGCTTCACACTGGGTGCACAGCGCTTCGCCAGACTGATACAGCCCTTCTAACGCCGTATTCGCCGCTGGGCTGATTTCATTCACAATCTTCAGCGTGAAACGTTCTGGCAGGCCAGCAATAACCAGGTAGTTATCTTCTTCTTTATAGTTATCCCACGGCTCGCCGTTAACGTGAAGGGAGATAAGGGTTAAATCTTCACCGTTCAGACGTAGCGGTACATCAGACGCTGCGTGGCGGGAAACCTGGCTTTCCGCAGTCACGATGGTTTTTGCGGCATCCAGGTCAAAGGCCAGGTCAATATCACTAATCAGGTAGTCCGGCGCACGGTAGTCGTGGCGGTACTTGGCTTGGGGCTGTTGTGTCATAAAAAACCTTTAGCATCTTTTGTAAATGTGACCTCCAGTCTATTCCTGTTGTGTTAAACGCGCTACGCAGAATCTTCATCTTTTCCAGTCAAATAGGGAAAAATGATACATTTGCGTAACACACCGCACAAAACGCCATGGTGACTCTTCGTGCCTTATGGTGTGATCGGGGTTCAATAAATCGATAAACAAGGTATACTCCAGCGATTCTCCCCTGTTGTTTATTGTACTAAACGCTCCTGTGAGAGGATGCTACTGCGCACCATGACACAATTCGCTTCTCCTGTGCTGCACTCGCTGCTAGACACAGATGCCTACAAACTGCATATGCAGCAGGCTGTGTTTCACCACTACTACGACGTAAACGTAGCGGCTGAATTCCGCTGCCGTGGTGACGATCTGCTGGGCATTTATGCTGACGCTATTCGCGAACAAGTCGAAGCCATGCGTTCACTCACCCTGCAGGATGACGAATACCACTGGCTCTCCGGACTTCCTTTCTTTAAACAGGATTACCTGAACTGGCTACGTGATTTTCGCTACGATCCGCAGCAGGTCACCGTCACCAACGATAACGGCAAGCTGAATATTCGCCTTGAGGGCCCGTGGCGCGAAGTTATCATGTGGGAAGTCCCGCTGCTGGCGGTGATTAGCGAGATAGTTCATCACTACCGCTCGCCGGAAAACGGCGTGCCGCAGGCGCTGGAAATGCTGGAGCGTAAGCTAGTCGACTTTAACCAGTTGACTGCCGACATTGATATGTCCGCTTTCAAGCTGATGGATTTTGGTACCCGCCGCCGCTTCTCCCGTGAAGTTCAGGAGGCCATTGTGGGCCGCCTGCAGCAGGAGTCCTGGTTTACCGGCACCAGCAACTATGACCTGGCGCGTCGTCTGTCGCTCACCCCAATGGGGACGCAGGCGCACGAATGGTTCCAGGCGCATCAGCAAATCAGCCCCGATCTCGCCACCAGCCAGCGCGCCGCCCTGGCCGCCTGGCTTGAAGAGTATCCAGACCAGCTCGGCATCGCATTAACCGACTGTATTACTATGGACGCCTTCCTGCGTGATTTTGGCCCGGAATTCGCCACCCGTTACCAGGGGCTGCGCCATGATTCTGGCGACCCGTTTGAGTGGGGCGAGAAAGCCATTAAGCACTATAAAAAACTTGGCATCGATCCGCTGAGTAAAGTGTTGGTGTTCTCTGATAACCTCGACTTAACCAAAGCCGTCGAGTTATATCGCCATTTCTCGTCGCGCATCAATTTGAGCTTTGGCATCGGTACCCGCCTGACCTGTGATATTCCTCAGGTTAAACCGCTAAATATTGTTATTAAGCTGGTGGAGTGCAACGGCAAACCGGTGGCAAAACTCTCTGACAGCCCAGGTAAAACTATCTGTCACGATAAAGCGTTTGTTCGCGCTTTACGTAAAGCATTTGATCTTCCGCAGATCAAAAAGGCGAGTTAATCACCAAAGGGAGCCACATGGCTCCCTTCTTCTTTATTTATTTCTGAAAACAGCCCTTCTCGATGCTAATTCTGCTTGTCTGATAGAAGATGACAGGTAACATAGATATCCCCCCGCCGTTCCGGGGAAAACGATTTTTTTATTGGACTACGAATAGAGAGACTATTATGAGCGTTGTGCCTGTAGCCGACGTACTCCAGGGCCGCGTAGCCGTTGACAGCGAAGTCACCGTGCGCGGCTGGGTACGTACCCGCCGAGATTCAAAAGCTGGCTTTTCCTTCCTCGCCGTCTATGACGGTTCCTGCTTTGATCCTGTACAGGCCGTTATTAATAATTCTCTGCCCAATTACAATCAGGAAGTGCTGCGTCTGACCACCGGCTGCTCCGTGATTGTCACCGGCAAGATCGTCGCCTCTCAGGGTCAAGGTCAGAGCTTTGAAATTCAGGCTTCCAGCATTGAAGTGACCGGCTGGGTTGAAGATCCGGACACCTACCCGATGGCGGCAAAACGCCACAGCATCGAGTATCTGCGTGAAGTCGCGCATATGCGTCCACGTACCAACCTGATTGGCGCAGTTGCCCGCGTACGTCATACGCTGGCGCAGGCGCTGCATCGTTTCTTCGATGAGCAAGGTTTCTTCTGGGTTTCTACCCCGCTGATTACCGCTTCCGATACCGAAGGCGCAGGTGAAATGTTCCGCGTTTCCACGCTGGATATGGAAAACCTGCCGCGTAACGATCAGGGCAAAGTCGATTACGACAAAGATTTCTTCGGCAAAGAAGCCTTCCTGACCGTTTCCGGCCAGCTGAACGGCGAAACCTATGCCTGTGCGCTGTCGAAAATCTACACCTTCGGCCCAACCTTCCGCGCGGAAAACTCCAACACCAGCCGCCACCTGGCAGAGTTCTGGATGCTGGAGCCGGAAGTGGCATTCGCCGATCTGGAGGATAACGCCCGTCTGGCAGAGGCGATGCTGAAGTACGTCTTCAACGCTGTGCTGACCGAACGCGCGGACGACATGAAGTTCTTCGCTGAGCGCGTAGATAAAGATGCCATCGACCGCCTGGAACGTTTCGTGACCGCCGATTTCGCGCAGGTGGATTACACCGATGCCGTGACCATTCTGGAAAACTGCGGTAAGCAGTTTGAAAACCCAGTCTACTGGGGCGTGGATCTCTCTTCTGAACACGAACGTTATCTGGCCGAAGAACACTTCAAAGCGCCGGTCGTTGTGAAAAACTATCCGAAAGAGATTAAAGCGTTCTATATGCGCCTGAACGACGACGGGAAAACCGTTGCCGCAATGGATGTTCTGGCTCCGGGCATCGGCGAAATCATCGGTGGTTCTCAGCGTGAAGAGCGTCTGGACGTTCTGGATGCGCGTATGGCTGAAATGGGTCTGAATAAAGAAGACTACTGGTGGTACCGCGACCTGCGTCGCTACGGCACCGTTCCACACTCTGGCTTTGGTCTGGGCTTCGAGCGTCTGATCGCTTACGTTACCGGCGTGCAGAACGTTCGTGACGTTATCCCATTCCCAAGAACGCCACGCAGCGCTACGTTCTAAGTTTATTGTCTGCTAAAGGCCAGCCATCGCGCTGGCCTTTTTTTGCCCGCAACTGTAAAGAAACCTTTTTTTTAAATTTAACAAAATTAAACATCAACCCCCTCCCTGGTGACGTTTGTTACAACCCATGTCATTGCAACAACTCTGTACGAAATTTAGCCTATAAACTATTGCAGTTCAGATTTCACTAATCCCTTAGCATATTTATTGAACAAACACACAGCTATCCGGATGGCTAAAAATGGCCATAGCAAAAAGTTTGCGTCGCATACATTGGTGATAAGAAAAGGTGTTATACAAATAAAAGATAAGAAATTCATATTGATAGATAAGGAACGGTTCAATTCTCCCGCACCTGTATCAGAACTTTGAGATAGTTCACAAAGTTCCTTAAAATTCACAAAATGTTACACATAATTTCTTTTTCTTACTTATTCTCGATGTTTGTAGCATTTTCAGGCTGGCGGAAGAACGTTTTGGATGGAAAGATGCCTCTCAGACACATAAAGACACCAAACTATCATCAATAGTTCCGTAAATTTTTATTTACGGAAGTAATTGGCGGCAGTGGCGAGTGTCTATAAAAAAAAACCTAATGAGGGTAATAAATAATGATGAAGCGTAATATCCTGGCAGTGGTAATCCCTGCCCTGCTGGTAGCTGGCGCAGCTAATGCTGCTGAAATCTATAACAAGAATGCCAACAAACTGGACTTCTACGGTAAAGCAGTTGGTAAGCACATTTGGACCACCAACGGTGACACCGCCAGCGACGACACCACCTATGCACGTATCGGTTTCAAAGGCGAAACTCAGATCAACGATCAGCTGGTGGGTTACGGTCAGTGGGAATACAACATGGACGCCTCCAACGCGGAAGGCTCCCAGGGCACCAAAACTCGTCTGGCGTTCGCTGGTCTGAAATTTGGCGATGCGGGTTCTCTGGACTACGGTCGTAACTACGGCGCTATCTACGACGTCGCAGCTTACACCGATATGTTGGTTGAGTGGGGCGGCGACTCCTGGGCTGCTACCGACAACTTCATGAACGGTCGTTCTTCCGGCCTGCTGACCTACCGTAACAACAACTTCTTCGGTCTGGTTGATGGTCTGAGCTTCGCGCTGCAGTACCAGGGTAAAAACGAGCGCAGCAACCCAGTAGTTACCACCTTCAACTCTGACGGTACCGTTAAAGATGTTGGTTACGGCGGTAACGGCGCAAAAGCGAATGGCGACGGTTTCAGCACCTCTGCACAATATGACTTCGGCAACGGCATCGCGCTGGCCGCAGGTTATGAAGTTGCAGACCGTACCAACGACCAGGTTAACCCAGGCAGCACCACTGTTGCTGGCGTAACACACACTTGGGCAAGCGCTGGCGGTAGCAAAGCAGAAGCATGGTCTACTGCTGCTAAATACGACGCGAACAACGTCTACGCTGCAGTAATGTACGCTGAAACCCTGAACATGACTCGCGAGCCAGACAACAACTTCGCGAACAAAACTCAGAACTTTGAAGCTGTGGTTCAATACCAGTTCGATTTCGGCCTGCGTCCATCCATCGGCTACGTACAGTCTAAAGGTAAAGACCTGATCGCTCGTGGCGATTTCAAAGGCGGCGATGCTGATCTGGTTAAATACATCGAAGTGGGTACCTGGTACTACTTCAACAAGAACATGAACGTCTACGCGGCGTACAAGTTCAACCTGCTGGACGACAACACTTACTCAGCTGAATCCGGTCTGGCGACCGACGATCAGGCTGCGGTTGGTATCGTTTACCAGTTCTAATCAGCACACCCTCTTTGTAAATGCCTAGAAAGCAGGACCTCGGTCCTGCTTTTTTACGTTCCTAAGATGAAGATCGTATCTTTTGAAAACCTTCGCGCTTTTAGTCTCTAACGGTTGGCATTTTGTAAATCTACCGTTAACCTGATAGCGGATTTCCCCCGAACTTATAAATGGAACCTCGTCATGTTTGAGAACATTACAGCCGCCCCTGCCGACCCGATTCTGGGCCTGGCCGATCTGTTTCGTGCCGATGACCGCCCGAGCAAAATCAATCTCGGGATTGGTGTATATAAAGATGAAACCGGGAAGACGCCGGTTCTGACCAGCGTAAAAAAAGCTGAACAGTATCTGCTGGAAAATGAAACCACCAAGAACTATCTCGGCATTGATGGTATTCCTGAGTTTGGTCGCTGCACGCAGGAACTGCTGTTTGGTAAAGGTAGCCCTATCGTTAGCGATAAGCGTGCTCGCACCGCGCAAACTCCAGGCGGTACCGGCGCACTGCGCGTCGCAGCGGATTTCCTTGCTAAAAATACCGACGTGAAGCGCGTTTGGGTCAGCAACCCTAGCTGGCCGAACCACAAAAGCGTCTTTGGCGCTGCGGGCCTCGAAGTACGTGAATACAACTATTACAGCGCAGAAAAACATGCGTTAGATTTCGACGCGCTGCTGGCAAGCCTGAACGAAGCCCAGGCGGGCGATGTAGTGCTGTTCCACGGCTGCTGCCATAACCCGACCGGCATTGATCCAACGCTTGAGCAATGGCAACAGCTGGCTCAGCTCTCTATCGAAAAAGGCTGGCTGCCGCTGTTTGACTTCGCTTACCAGGGCTTTGCCCGCGGTCTGGAAGAAGATGCAGAAGGCCTGCGCGCGTTTGCTGCGCTGCACAAAGAGCTGATTGTGGCGAGCTCCTATTCCAAAAACTTTGGTCTCTATAACGAACGAGTGGGTGCCTGTACGCTGGTGACCGCGGATGCGGAAACTGCCGATCGCGCATTCAGCCAGATGAAAGCCGTTATTCGCGCCAACTACTCCAACCCACCGGCTCACGGTGCATCCGTTGTCGCAACCATTCTCAGCAACGATGCCCTGCGCGCTATCTGGGAACAGGAGCTGACCGATATGCGTCAACGCATTCAGCGCATGCGTCTGCTGTTTGTGAATACGCTGCAAGAAAAAGGTGCCAACCGCGACTTCAGCTTTATCACCAAACAGAACGGTATGTTCTCCTTCAGCGGCCTGACCAAAGAACAGGTTCTGCGTCTGCGTGAAGAATTTGGCGTTTACGCCGTGGCCTCTGGCCGCATTAACGTTGCCGGGATGACCCCAGACAACATGGCGCCGCTGTGCGAAGCTATCGTCGCCGTGCTGTAAAATTCGAGTAGCCCGGCCGAACGAAGTGACGCAGGGCTACCGGATAGACATAAAAAAAGGCCGCATCAGCGCCTTTTTTATTATTTACCAGACAGGAAGTTCATCCTGCAGGAACGGGTTATGTTGACGTTCGTATCCAATCGTCGACATCGGCCCATGCCCGGCAATAAACTTCACGTCATCGCCAAGCGGCAGCAGTTTACGCTTAATCGCATCAATCAGCTGCGCGTGGTCACCACGCGGGAAGTCGCTGCGCCCTACGCCGCCTTTAAACAGCACGTCGCCGGAAATGAGCAGTCGTGCCTCGTTATCAAAAAACACGACGTGTCCCGGCGTATGGCCAGGGCAGTGCAGCACCTGTAACTTCACGTTGCCTACGCTGACGGTGTCGCCCTCGTTAAGCCAGCGATCTGGCGTCAGCGGCTGACAATCGTCAAGGCCAAACATCCGGCTTTGCGCCGGCAAACCCTGCAACCAGAATTCATCTTCTTTTTCCGGCCCGATAACCGGCACACCATAATGCTGAGCCAGTTCAGCCGCCGCACCCACATGATCGAGATGACCATGGGTCAGCAAAATTTGCTGCAACGTCACGCCAGCTTCGGCGACCTTCTGTTTGATGGTTTCAGCATCACCGCCGGGATCGACCAGGGCCGCCAGTTTGGTTTGCTCACACCAAATCAATGAACAGTTTTGCGCGAACGCCGTGACCGGAATAATACGATAATTCATGCTGCTCCTGTTTATACTCATCACCGCTCAGATACATCAGTGAACCTGAACTGTCGGGCGTAGAGTTACCAGTGCCGAACCGGACCGGTATCAATATGCACAAAGTTGCTACGAGGGTAATATCCTACACCACCTGCGCGCATAGATAACGCTGCTTTGCGTATATTACTTAACGAAATACCTTCAATATGGAAATCCATTGCCTGACCTTTCGTGTGGTAGCTCTTTTTCGCTACCCCACTGCTGTGCGCTCGCAACTCATTATTGGTATCGATGGAACGATATCCGGAGATTAATTGCACAGGCTTATTTGTTCCTAATAATCCCTGAAGGCGATAGAGCTGATCAAACAAAGAAGGATCGATGCTCTTTATTTTATTCGCGCGATAGTCACGGAAAAAATGGTTTAGTTTTGCTAATTCATCCTGAATATAGCTTCGGCCGTCAAAAAATTCGGCTTTTAGCAACTCACCCGTATGTAGATTACTCAACGTTAAAATACGCGGACGAGGGGTCGAGAGGGTCGCAAACGCGGGCGTGGGTAAGATGGCGGCAGCGCCCAGCGCAACCCCACCTAACGCCAGCAGTTTGCGGCGATTAGCGTCAAATTTGTCCATGATAATCAGGTCTACAGTCAGTAAATGTGATCGAAATATATGCACTTCTGGCGCACGTCTTGCACCTTACCGGGCATCAAAGCCAGCGTCAAGGCGGCCTGTAGCGCAGAAAGACCAACCCCAGACGTTCGGGGCTGGTCCCTACGCTTTTTATTCGACCACTACATTACCTGAACTACTTCATTTATCTGATTAATTGTTCCGCTTTTGGCAAAATTTGTGCGCCGGATCGCGCCGTAACGTCGTAATTGTAAATATCTGTTCGATATTGTGTCTGACCATCAGCGCCAACAAAGGCGGTCAGATAATAGAGATTAACCGGAATATTCTGCCGGATATTAACGTAACGGGTATTACCTTCCTTCAACGCATCAGATATACGCGTGTCATTCCAGCCGGCATCCTGTAACAGCATATTTGCTAAATCAGATGCTTTATTAACCCGCACGCATCCGGAACTTAATGCCCGAGCATCTTTCTGGAACAGATTATGGTTAGGCGTATCATGCAGATAAATAGCGTCTGAGCTTGGCATATTAAACTTATAGCGGCCCAATGAGTTATGATCTCCCGGCGCCTGCTGGAAACGGAACGGCAAATTCGACGGCGTGATCGTTGACCAGTCCACGCGCCACGGGTCGATGGTTTCTTTACTGTTCCAGCCGCGCAGCACGGTATAGTTATGGCGTTCCAGATAACCTGGGTCATTGCGCAGCTTTGGCAGAATGTCATTGCGTGCCAGCGTCGGCGGTACGTTCCACGGCGGGTTGACGACCACATTGTTCAGCGCGCTGCTCATCATCGGTGTTTTGCGATCGGGACGACCGACAATCACTCGTGAGGCCAGCGCTTCATTACCGTTCAGGTAATAGACCAACGAATATGCCGGAATATTCACCATAATCCCGGTAGAGACTTTCCCAGGAAGCAAACGCAGACGCTGAATATTCAGCGCCAGTACGCCAGCACGCTCGGCAGAAGAGACGTTCAGCCAGTCGCGAGTTGAGGTACCAATAACCCCGTCAGCGCCGAGACCTTGCGCCGCCTGGAACCGCTTAACCGCATCAACCAGTTGACGGTCGTAGGCCGCAGGGCCGCTTTTCGCCACTTTTTTTGTTTTGCCGACGTTATCACCCGGCAACGGGATCGCCGGACTGGTATCCAGCATGCCATTACGCTGGAGGATTTCACGCAGTGCCGGAACATCACTGCTCCATTGACCTGGTCGTAATGACGCCGTCGATGTTAGCTTAGGCCAAGGGCGGGTATCCCCCACCAGCGCTAACAGCGCCTGATGCATCGCCGCATACTGCGGATGCTTCGGTGCCAGTGAGGCAATAAACGGCACCAGAGAACCATTATCCAGCGCCGTCTGCCACTTATTCATCACCGACAGCGGCGGTGTCGCCAGCGTGTAAGGTTTATCGCTATATAGCCAGCGATTACCCTGAACCGGGATACCGCTGATAAAATGCAGATAGCCCATCAGCGCATCGGAGAGCACGACATCGCGCGCCATGCCGCTGACGTTAGGATTAGTGAGCAGTTCAACCCATTTGGTAAACTGTGGCTGGAAACCGGCGATGGCCACTTCCGCAAGCTGCTGCTGGAAAGCGCGAACCGCCTCGCGGTTCTCCCACATCGGTTTCATCTCGCGGGCAGCGTAGAGCGTTACCAGCGGGTTCATGTAGACGGGTTGGTAGCCAGCGGGCAGTATCGACTGGATCTCAGCGCGGCTTTTTGCCGCTGCACCGTCCGCCAGTGGCTTAGTACCGACAAGGTTTGCCATCACAGGCGATTGCGCGCCCGGCTGGAGCAGTACCGGAGAAGGTTCTGCAGGCAGTGCGCTACTGTCAGACGGCACCAGTTCTGGCTCGCCTGCAACAGCCGTAAACAGTGGAGCAAACGCCATTGCCAGACACAAACTTACCGCTGACAACCGACGACCATTTTCTTTTTTCAGCAACATCCCTTGCCCCCTGTTAAATATACGAAGACCCGTAACGTGGGCTCACCTTCAGTATATAAAGACAAAAACTTTTTTGCCCGTTCAAATGTAAAGAAGTCTAAAGATAATAACGCGCTATAGGCTAAATACGGATAACAAAAAAGGCGACATAAATGTCGCCTTAGATTCTGTTTTCGGATTAAGTGTCATTTCCCGGGTTCGCTATGCTCGCCCGGGCGACATGCTACACCTACGATGCGTCGGCGGTCCCGGGCAAGGTTTCCGGCAGCTGGGCGGCGAAGCCTCGCAGACCGACAACGTGAACGTGTTCGTGGTTTTGTACCACTTTACGCACCAGTTTGTAGGTCGTACCTTTCTCCGGACTGATGTTTTCCGGCGCCGCGATAATCAGCTGCATTTCCAGACGCTCGCACAGTTCGAACAGCGTCGCGATGGAGCGGGCATCCAGACGTGCGGCTTCATCAAGGAACAGCAGACGGCACGGAGACAGGTCTTTACCACGCAGACGACGCGCTTCATCCTCCCAGCTCTGCACCACCATCACCAGAATTGACATCCCGGTACCGATAGCTTCCCCGGTAGACAGCGCGCCGGACTCCGCACGCAGCCAGCCGTCGGAACCACGGTTAACCTCAACTTCCATCTCAAGATAGCTACGGTAGTCGAGCAGCTCCTCACCAATGGTTTGCGGCGTGCGCTGGCCCATGTCAATTTGTGGGTTCAGACGCTGATACAGCTTCGCCAGCGCTTCCGAGAAGGTCAGGCGATTGCTGTTGAACAGATCCTGATGCTGCTCGTGTTGTTCAGACAGCACGTCCAACAGCGTCGAGTGGGTTTCACGGACGTTCACGTTCAGACGCACGCTGTTCACCTGACCAAACGACACGCTCTGCAGACCCTGGTTCAGCTGGCGGATACGGTTCTGCTCGCGCTGAATGGTTTTGCGGATAATGTTCGCCACGCTTCGGGAGCTTATCGCCAGCTTCTGTTCGCGGTTGGTCAGCTCTTCCGTCAGGCGGCTCAGCTCGATTTCCATCTGTTCGATGGCTTCAACCGGGTCGTCGGTGCGGATGATATCCTGACGAATACGTTCGCGCAGGTGCTGGTAAACGGCGACAAAGAACTGGATCTTACGTTCCGGACGTTTTGGATCTTCCGACATGCGCAGCACATCGCGCAGGTGTTCGTTATCCGCCACGGCCAGACGCAGCGCACCCAGCGCCTTATCCGACATCGAGCGCAGATCGTCAGCAGAGAGATAAGCCAGCTCGCGACGGTGCAGACGACGTTCAACGTTGTTGTCTTTCACCAGACGCATCACCGCGCACCAGCCCGCTTTCGCGCTCACCACCTGCTCGCGCATTTCGAGATAATCACGTTCCAGTTTACGCAGCTTACGGGTCAGGTTATCCATTTCCGCTTCGCAGAAGGTCAGCGCTTTTTCCAGCTGATTACGGCGCGTACGGTTGTTACTTAACTGGGCATGCAGCTCGTCGCGGCGGATACGCGCGCGCTCTTCTGCACCGGCATCGGCGCGAACGCCAATATCTTTCAACTCTTTATAGAGATCGTTAAGCAGCTCTTTTTTGGTGTCATAAGAGCTTTTCAACGATGCCAGCACCTGGCTGTACTGGCTAACCTGCGCTGCGTGAGTACGCATTGCTTCACGAGCGCGGCTACGTTCACTTTCCGCCTGCGCCAGACGTTCACGCAGTTTTTCGTTGAGATCGCTGTTGCCGGAGAGCATCTCCGCCGAATCGGAATAGCCAAAGTGCGCGCGACGCTGTACCACTTCCGTCAGGGCAAACGCCTGCTGACGCGCTTCACGCTGCACCTGCTGTGACCAGGCATAATCTTCTTTCAGCTGTTCAAACTGCTCCGGGTCGTTCTGCAGAACAGAAGCGATCGGCTCCAGCTTCGCCAGCTGATTGCCGTGTTGCTGAATGAAGCGCGCGGCTTCCTGAGCTTCGTCCAGGCGTTCCTGAATTTCTTCAACGCGGTCAGCCAGCGTCTCGTCGGCAAGCAGGCTCAGGCGCGGAAGCAGACGGTTAAGCAGGGCCACGCCCTCTTTCGCCTGCTCATACTGTGCCTGCTGCTGCTGGTTATCGCTTTCGTGGCTGCTGAGCGCACGTTCCAGCTCGTTGCGACGGGCGTTCAGTTTGCGGATTTCCGCTTCCGGATCGTCCTCAAACGCTACCGACAGATGGCTGCCGATAAAACGGCTGAACGCCTGGTGCAGACGCTGGGTTTTCTGTACGTCGAACGACAGGGTCGCAAAACGTTCGGACAGCCCTTCACGCTCGGCGTGCAGGCTCTCAATGCGGCTTTCGCGCGCAGCACGACCAAACAGCGGTACCGATGGGAAGCGTGAATAACGCCACTGGCGGTCGGAGGTTTTCACCACCACCGCTTTTTCCAGTTCATCGACGTTGAATACGCTGTCATCAAAGGACTGCGGATCCCCTTCAATCAAATAGAGATCTTCCGGGCAATCTTCCAGCCCTTCCAGATACTCGGCGATCTGCGACAGATCCGGCACCACGATAGCGTGGCGAGACGGCCCGTATAACGCGGAGAAATACGGCGCATCGTCGAGGCTAACGTCATCATAAATTTCGGACAGCAACACGCCGCCAAAACGTTCTGCCAGCGCATTAAGGCGCTGGTCTTCAGAACCGCCTGGCTGGCTAAGACGCTCAATTTCATCATCGACGGCACGTTTACGCGCACCAACTTCGTCGCGTTCAACGATGGCTTCACGTTCACGTTCCAGCAGCTGTTGCAGGTATTCGGTTACATCCTGGCTGGACTCAAACTGCTCGCCGCTCTGCTCACACAGCTGACTTAAGCTGTTTTGTGCCGCCAGCCATACCGGCGCACGATGCATCAGCGCGGAGATGCGCGATTGCAGCTGTTCCTGCTCCTGACGCAGCGCCATACGCTGTTCGCGGGCATCGGTCACGCAGTCGCTCAGCGCAGCGATACGCGCTTCCAGCTCGTGATGCAGCTTTTCGAGTTCGTCGATACCGTACTGTTTGCCCTGACGCTTGCAGAAATCAGCCAGCAGACGCTCGGCTTCCTGCTGCTCACGCAGACGCTGTTCCAGTTCGTTCAGACGGCTGCGCAGCGGCTGCGCTTGCTCCGCCAGATGACGCTGGTTGACGCCGTCGCGCAGCAGTTCACGCGCCACTTCCCAGGCTTCGTTACGCGCCAGCGGGCCGTTAATGGCCTCAACAATCTGGAACGCCTGTTCAAACTGGCTGTGCGCGGTCTGCGACACGCTCATTTTTTGTTCGATGGTCAGCAGTTTTTCCGTTGCTTCCTGCTCTTTGGCCTGGAAGGTTTCCAGCCATTCGCCCGCGCTTTCCGGCGTTAAGTCCGGCAAATGACACAGCGCTTTCGCACGCTCCAGCGCTTGTAGCGCCTGCGTGTACTGAATGGCGCGGGTTTGCTGGACGTCCAGCGCCTGCTGGTAGTCAGCGAGCTGGCTTTTCAGCTCATCCACTTCCAGTTCGGCGGCTTCCGCGCGCGCTTCGTTCTCTTCTTGCTGCTCGGCGGCTTCGGCCACCACTTCGTTCTGCTCTTCCAGACGAATTTGCAGCTCATCTAAGTCCGCTTCATAGCGTTCAATTTTTTCTTGCTGACGCAACGCCGTCTGCACCAGGTTCAGATGATCGCTGGCGGCCTGGTGGTCGGCTTCCAGATCCCCTTCTGCACCGTTGTGTTCCTGGAGCTCACGGGCCATATCGACGTGTTTGTACTGCTCTGCCGCCAGCTGAGAGCGAGAGGTATACAGTTCGCGACGGTATTCCAGCGCTTTATCAAGATGCACACGACGCTCGTTAGCGTGGCGCATGTAGTCGGCGGCCACGTAGTCGGTGGCTTCAGAAATCAGATGTTTAAACAGGTCACGGTCAGACTGAGTGACGCGAATCGCTTCCAGCGTCATGCGGTTTTCACGCAGCGCCGCTTCCATATCCTGGAAGGCTTTACGCACACCGCTGTTTTCCGGCAACAGATAGTCACGCAGCGAGCGAGTAATCGCACTGGAAATACCGCCGTACAGCGAGGCTTCAATCAGGCGGTAGAACTTGCTACGGTCCGCCGCGGAGCGCAGGCGACGGGCCACGATGCCCAAATCGAACATCAGCGCATGGTAATCCGTAATCGAGTTGAACTGCTTGAACTGCACGCCTTCGATGGTATCAAGCTTGTCCTTCAGCTCTTGCAGACTCAGTACGCGCGCCTGGCGTTCATTCAACGTTTCAGTCAGCAGCTGCGTTGGCTGAATGGAGGTTGACAGGCCCTGAATCGCAAATGGCTTGATGTCAACTTTACGGTCGCGCCCGGCAACCTGCTGTAGACGCACGCCCACCACCACGCGCTGATGGCGTGAGTTCATCACGTCCAGCACAGAGTAACAGACGCCGGCTTTTAACTTACCGTGCAGGCCTTTATCGCGAGAACCGCTGGTGGCCCCGGCTTCCGTGGTGTTACGAAAGTGCAGCAGGGTTAAGTCAGGGATCAGCGCCGTGACGAAAGCCGCCATGGTGGTGGATTTACCGGCACCGTTACCGCCCGAAAGCGTGGTCACCAGTTCATCTAAATCGAAGGTACGGGCGAAGAACCCGTTCCAGTTAATCAGCGTTAGCGAACGAAATTTACCGCGATCGATCATTACTCTTCCTCCCCGCTATCCTGCTGATTGTCGTCGTTCTCGTCATTGAGCTGCAGATGGTTTTCAATCGCCATCGCTTCGCCATCGCGAATCATGCGCAGTTGCGCTTCACGCGCGTCATCGCCGGAGCGAACGTCGGCGCCAAAGCGGAACACCGATTCGGTAATGCGGAATTTGCTGCTGTCATGCCCCATAAACCACACCATCCCAAGACGGCGCAGGCGGTTCAGCGAGGAGCGGACTTTCTCTTGCAGCTTCTGACGATCAAGATCAGAACCGGTTGAGCGGTTATTCACCAGCTTCAGCAGTTTGGCTTCGTCGGCCAGCGACAGTAGCTCATCGTAGAGCTCCTGTTGGGTGAAGATGCCTTCATTCGCCAGACGTTCCGGGCTCAGGTACAGGTAGCAAAGAATTTTGCCGACCATCATGTCCAGTTCGGATAAGACCGAGCGAGGAATCAGCGTAGTAGAGCGCGGGCGCAGATAGAAGAACCCTTCCGGCGCACGAATCAGCTCCACGTTATAGCGGGCATAAAACTCTTCCAGATATTCCTGGAAATCCATTAAAAAGGCGTGGTTGTCCAGTTCATCCAGACCGATGTGGCGACCACCGCGCAACGCGCTATCCAGCGCCGGGAAAAGGGGGTTGGCCAGGGCCTGTGCCAGTTTAACCGGCATCACTTGTTCAATATTTATCGATGACATGCGCCTGTACCTTGGCTCCGTAATCATTAATCGACTGCCATTTAGCCGGCAGTCCTGTGAAATCTGCTTGCGCCACGCCCAAACGTACCGCCTGGTCTACCACGATTCTCGCGACGTCGAAGTGACGCGCGCGCGGATACTGCACCAGGTATTCTTTCACCACCAGACCGAGGTCCAGCGGCAGCTGTTTGGTTCGATAGATAGCCAACTGTTCTTCAATTAGCGCGGCGAGCTGTTCGCGAATTTCGTTAAATTCTTCGTACTCTAAATCCGGCGGAAGTTCCCCGGTGACCTCTTCGTCGCGCAGCGTCATCTCTTCATCACGCATGTCCAGCAGACGGTCGGCGCTGGCGTAGGTGAGCGCCCACGGCGCGTCGAAGTAAGACTGTACCGACTGGCGCAAACGCTGAGCAAACACGCGGTTTTTATCCATGTCGATAGCGGTACGGATAAATTTATGCACGTGGCGGTCGTAGCCAATCCACAGGTCAATTGCCTGCTGGCCCCAGCTCACGATGCGGTCAAGCTTGCTTTGCAGATCGAATACCAGCCTGTCCACAAAGTGCAGATCGTTATGGCTCAACGTGGCATCCTGAATACGCAGCAGGTTGGCCTGTAGCTTGTCGCCCGCGGCATCTAACGTATCCTGCAGTTCACGCAGGGTGCCGGAGGTTTCAGAAAGCAGCAGCTCACAGCTGGAGATAGCCGCGCGCCAGTCTTTGTTCAGCAACTGGGCAATATCGTCTTTCACCGATTGCTGCTGCTCATCCATAATGCGCTGCGTCAGATCGATACTGTCAAATATCTCGGCCACTGAGTATTTCAGCGGTGCGTAAACGTTGCGATGCCAGTGAAATTCATCGCCACCCTCGTCGGCGGAATCCGCCGCGCGCTTGAGCTCGCTGGCAACAATCGATAGCTGCATAGAGAGGCGCAGAGTGGAGAATTCACGCTGACGAATATAATAGTCGGTGATGCCAATCCCCAGCGGAGTCAGACGATAAATGGCGTTGCCTTCCGTGATTTCGCTGGTAAAGCGGTTCAGCAGACGTTGGCGAACCAGGTCGTTAATCGCGTTATTGGCACGAGTCCCGATGGTTTCACTGGTTTGCTCAAACGCATCACTGACGTGACGAAACGCGTCCACCAGCTCGCCTTCCGTCATTTCACCTTCCAGTCGTTCTCCGTTCAGCGTTGCAATAGCCAGCAAAAACGAGAGCCTATCGACGGGTAGCGAAATGGCGAAATCATTTTTCCTGGCCCAGGCAACCAGTTCGGGGACTGTCTGGGAAAATTCACTCATCGTTTATCCTTGTTTCTGTCTGCGGCTTCAGCGCGGTGACATGAATATAACGCCCCAGGCTAATATAGGGTTCCTGGCGGCAATAGCGCGTTTCAAGCTCCAGCAAAATATCAAAACTGTTTTTTTGCATCTGTTTATCGCGCAAATAGTCATGAAACACCCGCACGCCGGTTTTCCCGTCAATTTGCCAGCCGCTCTCTTCCAGCCAGCGATAGACCTGTTGCGGATCGCGCGGGTAGTTCGGCGACAGCGTACGTCTTTTCTTTTTAGGCATGCCTAGCGCCACGTAATCGAAGTTGCCGACCACCATGTTACGCATCAACAGGCCGTTTGCATTGTAGAACATTAATGATAATGCGCCGCCCGGACGCAGCACCGACCACAGCGTGTTAAGCACGTCCTGCGGTTCGGCCACCCACTCCAGCACAGCATGGAACAATATCAGATCAACCGGGCTTTCCAAATGCTCAGCCACATCCTGGACCGCGCATTGTACGAAATGCATGTTGTGGCTCACACCTTTCTCGCTGGCGGCCTGCGTTGCCCGGGCGATCATCTCTTCGGAAAGATCGCATAGCGTTACGTGATGACCACGCTCCGCCATTTTGATGGCCGTCTGGCCTTCACCACCGCCGGCATCCAGGATACGCAGCGGCTGCGGCCCCATTTTAGCCAGCAGCGCGTCAAGATCTTGCCACAGAATAGCCTGGCGCAGCTGTCCCTTCGTGGTGCCGTATATATTGCGGGAAAATTTATCCGCAATGTCATCGAAATTGCGATCCTTCACAGGACATCCTCACATCGCCAGTGACAAAGGGGCTATTTTGTCACACCCACGGCGATAATGAAGCTATCTGGTGTAATATCGCTGCATTCATACGGTCGGATGGTTAAAAAAGGAACGGTGCCGAATGCTTTTTACGCTGAAAAAGTATATTGGCGGCATGATGCTGCCGCTGCCCCTGCTTCTGTTGCTGATAGGTTTGGGAATATTCCTGGTCTGGTTCACCCGCTTTCAAAAACTGGGCAAAGGGGCCATTACCGTAGGATGGCTGGCGCTGCTGCTGCTCAGTCTTCAACCGGTCGCTGATGGATTACTCAAACCGATTGAAGATAAATACCCGACATGGCGCGGTGAAGAACCTGTGAAGTACGTTGTTGTACTCGGTGGCGGGTATACCTGGAACCCGGAGTGGGCGCCCAGTTCAAACCTTATCAACAACAGTTTGCCAAGGCTTACTGAAGGTATTCGTCTGTGGCAGGCCAATCCGGACGCGAAGATTATCTTCACTGGTGCACGGGCAACCACGAATACGGTAAGCACCGCAGAAGCGGGGGCCAGAGTTGCTGAGAGCCTTGGCGTACCGCGCAGCGAAATCATCGTGCTCGATACTCCGAAAGATACCGAAGAAGAGGCCAGCGCCGTGAAGGCTGCCATCGGCGACGCCCCTTTCCTGCTGGTGACATCAGCGTCTCATTTGCCTCGTGCGATGATCTTCTTTCAACACGCCGGGCTGCACCCGCTGCCTGCGCCAGCCAACCAGTTGGCCATCACCTCTCCGCTTAACCCGTGGGAGCGTATCATCCCTTCCCCAGTTTGGCTGATGCACAGCGACCGGGTCGGATATGAGACGCTGGGACGAATCTGGCAGTGGTTGAAAGGGGACTCAGGAGAGCCAGGGGAGCAGTGATTTTGAGGCCAGATCGAAGTTGGCCCGGCTGAATTTGCCGGTATTAACCAACTGCTCAACCTCATCCCACAGCAGATATAGCCAGCGCCGCCAGAGAAACGCCTCTGAGACCGGCGCGCGCTGGAGATAGTGCCACAACAGCTGTTCCGCTTGCCCGCTCTCGTGCAGCCGGAACAGCTCATATTCCCGCGGTGCCCAGAGAATCGCCCCCGGTCCTACCATCGCCAGCAGTTGATCGCTGCGGGAATCTTTCAGCATGCTGCGCAAAGTCAGATGCCCGTGCACCAGCACGCAGTTATCGCTAAAACCTTCAAACAGCGCATCGAGACACTCACGGGTGCGAAACAGCAGCCTCTTATCCTGCATGGTTAGCCCGGTATTCTGGTAAAGATTGAGCGTTCCCCACAGCACTTCAATACGCTGGCGATACCAGTGCGGCCAGCTATTTTCCTGCGTGCCGTCAACAAAGCCGACGCATCCTGAGCTGTCTACCCGATGCCATGCCAGCAGCGCTTCCACGATTTGATCTTTTAGCGCGTCCCACCGCTGAGGGTTACGGGTGGGCGCTTCAACGGGTACGCCGCGCAGGCGCTCAAGCAACAGTACGTCTGGTCCTGGGTGTTCTTCATGCGTCATCACCCCATATACCACCGGCATCCGCACGGTGCCGTGACGAGCCAGCGTGGAGATTTTCCATGCCAGCTGGCGCGCTACGCCTGGCGATGAAAAACTCCTCGCCAGCAGCGGCATAGGATTTCCTTCGGCATCATACAGCGACCACAGCGCGGTATCCGTCTGCTCGTTAATACATTCCACACGACTGAGCGATTCTCCCAGCAGGTGGCTGAGTTCTGCACGTAGCTGTTCCATGTCAGATTACCCCTATGAAAGCCATTGCTTTCATAATGAGCATATGAAATATGAATTTCACCAGACAAGATCAAAATTGAAACAGAAAGTCAGGAAATACCCGAGATGTAGTCAATAATGTTGCCCCCTCAGAACGAGGGGGCGACGGGATTACTTCAACTCAGCGCGAACGCGGGCCAGATCTTCCGGTGTATCCACCCCTGTGCCCGGCACTTCTTTTGCCACCGCAACGTGAATTTTTTCTCCGTACCACAGCACGCGCAGCTGTTCGAGCATCTCAATGTGCTCCAGCGGGCTTGGCGCCCAGTTGACGTAGCGGCGGATAAATCCAGCGCGGTAGCCGTAAATGCCAATATGGCGCAGCAGCGTATCGCCAATCGCTTCACGGCTGTTGGCAAAACGATCGCGATCCCATGGGATCGTGGCTCGGGAGAAGTACAGCGCGTAGCCGTCTTTATCCATGACCACTTTTACCGCGTTCGGGTTAAAAGCTTCTTCTGCATCATGGATCGGCACCGCCAGCGTTGCCATACCGGAATGGCTGGCCGCCAGGTTTTCCGCTACCTGACGGATAATTACCGCCGGGATCATCGGCTCGTCGCCCTGCACGTTAACGATAACGGTATCATCACTAAAACCGCATTTTTCGACCACTTCAGCCAGACGCTCGGTTCCGGACTGATGATCGGCACGGGTCATGCATACTTCGCCACCGGCCGCTTCAACGGCTTTCGCTACGTCAGCATGGTCAGTTGCCACAATGATGCGATCGGCTCCAGACTCACGCGCGCGTTCCAATACGTGCACAATCATCGGTTTGCCGTTGATATCCTGTAACGGTTTTCCCGGCAGGCGCGTAGACGCAAAACGAGCGGGAATAATCACGACAAAACTCATGGTCGATTCTCTTCAGCAGCTAAAACGCGGGCTTCGTTTTCCAGCAATACGGGGATTCCGTCACGCAGGGGAAACGCCAGATTATCAAGTTTGCAAATCAGTTCTTGCTTGTCCTGGCTGTAGTAGAGTTTGCCGTTGCAAACCGGGCAGGCAATAATTTCAAGTAGACGGTGATCCATGGTTCCTCCTGATGGGCCGTATCGAAAACCAGTGCAGCATATCATAGAGCGCTACCGGTCTGCGTCAATCTCCCAACCGTGTCGTTGTTCACTAAAGAGTTTTTCAGCCACCGCACCGAGTTTCACCCGCGTCGCACCCTGCCAGCGGGCAAAATCGTTAATGGCCTGAATGAGCCCCTTTTCCAGATGCTGACTGACCCGCACGCCCGTTTCCAGGTACAGTGCAAAAATTTCCAGCACCCCATCTGTACGATGCATCTTGCTGTCCATACGCCCAACGATTTCCCCACGATGCAGCAATGGCAGCACAAAGTAGCCGTACTGGCGTTTCGGCGCTGGCGTGTAGCACTCCAGGCGGTAGGTAAAGTTGAAAAATTGCTCTGCACGTTTGCGATCCCACACCACGGGATCAAACGGTGAAAGCACGGCGCTATGCGTCGCGTTCAGCTTTCCCTCTGCCGCACGCGTCAATTCCGGCAGCAGGCTCTGGTGTACCCACATTTCACCAAGCTGTTCGACGTCAACCGGCACCACCAACTGGCGCTCCTGCCACTCAGCCAGCAGTAAAGCGAGATCGGGGCGGCGCAGACGGTAGTAATCCGCCAGCCACTCGGGGCGGAAAATGCCCAGGCTGCGAGCACTGTTCTCCAGCATAACGGTCTCAGCCTGTGGTTGGGCCAGCGCATCGGTTTCATCGTTCCAGCAAGGCATAACGCGTTCAGTTAGATCGTAGACCCGTTGGAAGTTGCGGCGTTCGACAACCATCACTTCCCCAGCGGTAAAGAGGCCTTCGAGATGACGTTTATGCGGCTTCCATTCCCACCAACCGCTCTCCCCCTTACGTGGGTGAACGAAATCAGCCGAACGCACCGGGCCATGCTGCGCAATATGGGATTTCAACGCGGCGATGTCATCGGCGTGTTCATCCATCCAGCTCTGGTGGTACTTCCAGCCCATATTGTGCGGGGCAAGCATACGATGCCTGACCAGGGAGAAGTCACTTCGCGGCAGAAAGCAGGCTTCATGCGCCCAGTATTCCATTAATTCACCGCGAGAAAGCGCCTCATCCAGCCACGCTGGCGAATAAGCACCAAGACGGCTGAAGAGCACCAGATAGGGGCTACGCGCGACCACGTTGATGGTGTCAATTTGCAACAGGGACATTTGCTGAATAGCAGGAAGAATATCGGCCGCCCTAGCCAAGCGGCGCGGGCGGTTAAGCAACCCCTGTGCCGCGAGATGAAGATGGCGTGCGGCACGAAGGGTAAGATGCAACTTAGACATGCGGACTCCCCTAATTGTCGCCGAGGCCGTTTAGCGTCGTGCGAGGGTAATCAATTCCTGAAGCAGCGTCTGTGCGCGGTCACCGGACAGTACGGCGTCCACCGGCAGATACCACCAGTTTTCATGCGCAAAGCGGCGGCATTTCACCGCATCTTTTTCCGTCATTATCAGCGTCTGGTCGGGGTTAACCAATGCCAGCACGTCGGCTTCGACCAGTGCTTGATGATCCGCTAACGCCACCGTACGCACGGGATGCGCGCCGCAGGCGTTAAGCGTGGCGAAAAAGCGTGGAGGGTGGCCGATACCGGCCATTGCGACCACATTCGGCAGAGTTGATACCGGCCGGCGCTCGCCGGTTAACAGGTTAATGGCATCGCCAGGCTGAAGGTGCATCGGAATTTCGCCCGATAGCGCTTCACCGCCGTTCACAATACGCGCATCGACTGAATCCAGCCTTGACGCTCGCTCACGCATTGGCCCTGCGGGAAGCCACCAGCCGTTACCAAAGCGGCGTACGCCGTCGATAACCACAATCTCTTTATCACGTGCCAGGCGGTAGTGCTGCAGGCCATCGTCGGTGACGATAAGCTGGAGATCGTGCGCTGCCAGCAGAGCTTTCACGGCATCGACGCGGATCGGAGATACAGCGACGGGAGCCCCCGTGCGCTGGAAAATAAGGACAGGTTCATCGCCGGCCTGAGCCGTCGTTGTTTGCGCCGTTAACAACAGCGGATAACGTTCGGCTTTACCGCCGTAGCCGCGCGACACTACACCAACGCGAATCCCCTGACGCTGTAGCTGCTCCACCAGCCAGATGACAACCGGCGTTTTACCATTGCCGCCCGCCGTGAGGTTTCCCACCACCACAACGGGACAAGGCGCCCGCCAGGATTTCTTAATACCAAGCTGATAGCACAGACGGATGATGCCGCTCACCAGGCCATACAGCCAGGAGAGCGGTAGCAGCAGTAGCCAAAGCGGCGATTCGCCTGACCAGATTTTCGCTATCATTCGCCAAACTGCATTTTGTGCAGCTGCGCGTAGACGCCGCGATGGGCAAGCAGGTCGTTATGGTTACCACGTTCAACGATCTGTCCATCTTCAACAACGATAATTTCGTCAGCTTGTTCAATGGTCGACAGGCGGTGGGCAATCACCAGCGAAGTGCGGTTCTTCTGGAGCTCATCAAGCGCGGCCTGAATCGCACGTTCGGACTCCGTATCCAGCGCCGAGGTGGCTTCATCAAGGATCAGGATTGGGCTGTTGCGCAGCAGCGCACGCGCAATAGCGATACGCTGACGTTGGCCACCGGAAAGCAGCACGCCGTTTTCGCCGATCACGGTATCGAGGCCGTTATCCATCTTATTGATAAAGTCCATCGCATAGGCCATGCGGGCTGCTTCTTCAATCTGCTCACGGCTGAATTCATCCGTACGCGCATAGGCAATGTTGTTAGCCACCGTGTCGTTGAACAGATGCACATTTTGCGATACCAACGCGACCTGGTTACGTAGAGAGGAAAGCTTGTACTCGCGCAGGTCGTGACCATCGAGCAGAATTTCTCCTTCATCGATATCGTAAAAACGGGTCAACAGGCTCGCAATGGTGGATTTACCTGAGCCAGAACGCCCCACAAGCGCAACGGTTTTACCCTCAGGAATGGCCAGGCTTATCTTTTTCAATGCTGGCGTATCGCGGCCAGGATAGGTGAAGGTTACGTTGCGGAATTCGACGTTGCCTTTTGCTCGGTCAATATCCAGTTTGCCTTCGTCTTTTTCTTGCTCGCTATCCAGGATAGAGAACAGCGTCTGACATGCAGCCATACCGCGCTGGAACTGGGCGTTAACGTTAGTCAGTGACTTCAGCGGACGCATCAGCGCAATCATGGACGAGAAGACCACGGTGATGGTACCTGCGGTCAGGGTTTCCATTACGCTCGGGAAGCTTGCAGCATACAGCACGAATGCTAACGCCAGCGACGCAATCAGCTGAATGATCGGGTCAGAGATAGAAGACGCAGAAACCAGCTTCATGCCCTGTAAACGCATTTTGTTGCTGACCTTATCAAAGCGGTTGGTTTCCACTTCCTGGCCACCAAACATCAGCACTTCTTTATGCCCTTTCAGCATCTGCTCAGCGCTGGTGGTCACCTGCCCCATGGTGTTCTGCATGTTTTTACTGATGTTACGGAAGCGCTTAGAGACGATGCGGATAGCCATCGAAACGATAGGTGCCAGGACAATCAGAATAATCGACAGTTGCCAGCTGTAATAGAACATCATGATGAACAGGCCAATGATAGACGCCCCTTCTCGCACCACGGTAATCAGCGCGTTTGATGACGAAGAAGCAACCTGTTCAGAGTCGTAGGTAATGCGCGACAGCAGCGTACCGGTCGACTGTTTATCGAAGAAAGAGACCGGCATCCCCATCATATGACCGAACAACCGGCGACGCATGGTCATGACAACCTTGCCGGAAACCCAGGATATACAGTAGCTTGAGATATAGCTTGTGATACCACGCAGGATCATCAAGCCAACAACGACCAGCGGCATCCACAGCAGCACTGAGCGATCCGTTTTACCAAAACCATCATCCAGTAACGGTTTAAGAAGCGATAGCATGAAGGTATCGCTGGCTGCGTTAAGGATTAACGCAACGCCCGCCACGAGCAGCCCAGCTTTGTACGGTGCAATAGTCGGCCAGAGTCGGCGGAAGGTCTGCCACGTGGAGAGATCTTTGTCGTTCTGCATTCAAAAAACCAGCTTGTGTTGAAATAGCCGCATATTCTACCCGTTATCGCGAGTCTCGCCAAACCACTGATGATACCAACGTGGTAAAAGTTGATCTCGTAAGCCTTCAATCCGCCAGCTATTTGCGCTAAATGTCACCGTTATCTGCCCCTGATGTGGGGTATCAAACCAGGCATATCGCTGCTGTAGATAGCGCGTCTTCACCTTAGTGGAAGGCAGTCGCCACGCGTTATAGCGGGATGCGGAAGCCAGAGCGGCAACGCCGCCCACCCGTTGTAGCAGTGCCATTCCCGATGATGTCGAGCTGCCGTGATGTGGAACCTGAATAATTGTAGACGCAAACGGCTGCCAGTAATGGCGTATCATGGCCATTTCCGCCGGTAATTCAATATCTCCGGTCAGCAGGATACTGTTCTTGCCATCATCAACCCTGACCACGCATGAGCCGTTATTGCCTTTTGCTGGTGGCCCGGGTAACGGCCAGAGCGCCTGAAACGTAAGCCCCTGCCATTGCCAGCGCTCGCCCCGGGCACAGGGTTGATGCCCCTGCCATCCCAGTGGGCTTCTCACCCACATTCCAGGCCAGGCTTTTTGCAACGAATGCAGCCCGCCACGGTGATCCAGATGATCGTGGCTGAGAATAATCCCCTGTGGCGTAAGCTGGTGCCAGCGCAGCCAGGGAATAATAAGCTGTTCGCCGCTGTCGCCATCGGGCCATGCCAGTCCCGTATCATAGAGAAGCGCGTTATCTCCCCGGGAAATAACCATGGCCAAACCCTGGCCGACATCAAGCATAGTGACCTGCCAGCGGTCCGGTGGCGTTTGTCGCCAGACGGGGAATGAAAGTAGCGTGCACAACGACGCAGCAACCGCCGGAAAGCGAAGCCAGCCATTCAGTTTCCACATCAGTAGCACCAGCCACGGCACCAATGACATACCTAGCCAGGCGCTTCCAATCCTCCACCATCCCGTAGGCAGGAGCCTAAGATAGCCAAAGACTACCGACATCACCCAATCGCCACTATGCCAGGCCGCCATCTCGATAACAGTAAGCCCGCATAAGTGCATTAACATTGCGCATAAAATCAGCGGCACGGCAATAAACGTGACGACCGGTACTGCAATCAGGTTGGCAAAGAGTGATGTCGTGCTAACGCCGTGAAAAAGCAGAATCTGCAACGGCGCCAGTAGTAGCATCAGCCCCAACTGTAGGTGGACAAGGCTCATCAAAGGCCGCACCAGGCGCGGATACCCCTCCGTGCGCAACGGAAACCACTGATACCAGAATATTAAGGTCGCAACCGCAAATGCTGATAACCACAGACTATCGGAGAGTACCGCCAGAGGATCAATGAATACGATAGTCGCCAGACAGCATAGCCATACCTCCCACCCCGTCCAGCGCAGGCCGCTGAGCCGCAGCAGGCACCAGACAAGCGCGGCGATAACGGTTCGCAGCGCGGGTGGCTGCATGCCTGTCAGCATGGCGTAGGCAAATCCCCCTGACAGTGAGACCAGCAGCGGTAAGCGCCAGTTAATCAGCCAGCCCGGCAGGAAAAACTGAATCGCGCGAATAAGCAGCCAGCCAATGGATGCGCCTAGCGTAATATGCAGGCCGGATATCGCCATCAGGTGTGATGTTCCGGTCTCCTGCATCAGCGCTTTAATCTCTGGAGAAACGGAAAGCCTTTCGCCCATGCCTAGTGCGAGCATCACATCGCGCCAGTAGAAATCAGCAAGCGTAGTTTTTAGCGAGTTAAGATAACGAGCCCGCAGGCTACAGGTACTATCCAGCACCTCCGCGTCAATAATCCGCCCGGTCAGCGATCGATGCTGAGACAGCGCATAGCGTTGAGAATCGAACCCACCATCATTGAGCTGACCGTGCACCGCCCTGGCGCGAATCGTCATACGCCAACGCTGGCCAGCACAGGGCGGTTGCGGCAGATAGCTGCCGTACAATGCAATTACCGGGCTGACAAACAACCGATGCCCTTCCAGCGTCGTAATCTTTCCCTGATGTGCCGTTTGCCCATCGGTCTGCGTGAGCAGTATCTCGACCTGCCGATTTTTCGCTGGAATAGCTTCAGCAGGCCATTGAACCTGCCACGCCGCCAGGACACCCCAGCAGAAGACCAAACCAGTAATGCCTACTCTCCGCCCCATCCTGCTGCACGTGCCCAACACAATCAGAATTGGAATGGCAATATAGATGGCATTAAGCGGCGGTAAGGCCGGTAGCACAGTAAGCGGTAAAATACCTGCCAGTATGCAGCATGCAAGCTCGGGTAGACGCATCAACACCTCCTTGTTGGCCGAAGTGTTGCGCACACCGTTTGCGTTGTCGCGCATCACCCGTCGCGGTTACGAGAAGGATTCAGAAGAACATTCGCAGCATGCAAGCGTTGCAGTAAAAGTGTGGAGGCTGATTCCAGATGACAGAAAAAAAGCTGGACGACAGAAATGAAAAAAGCACCCGTAGGTGCTTTTTTCTCAATCAAGTTTACCGTCAGATCGCGGGAGAAACTCAATCGTAAATATTGGCGCGATCGCGCAGTTCTTTACCCGGCTTAAAGTGCGGCACGTACTTGCCTTCCAGTTCCACTTTGTCGCCAGTCTTCGGGTTACGCCCGGTACGTGGTGCTCTGTAGTGCAGAGAGAAGCTGCCGAAACCGCGGATTTCAATGCGCTCGCCCTGTGCCAGGGTTGAAGCCATATGCTCCAGCATCTCTTTCACCGCATCTTCCACTGCTTTAGCAGGGATATGGGATTGCTGGCTGGCAAGTCTTTCAATCAATTCTGACTTGGTCATGATTCCTCCGGTTTCCTTTAACGGAAAATTAGCTAACAGCTTATTAAACAAGGGCGGCCGTAGCCGCCCTTTGTGCTAGATTACAGGCCTAAACCTGCAATCTGTCAAGTAAACTCATCACAATTCAGGTTGTTAAACCCAAATGCGTAAGATTACTCGCCTTTAGCTGCTTTGAATGCTTCAGCCATTGCGTTGGAGAAATTGCCTTCTTCCTGTTTGTTGTTAACAGTAGCGATTGCATCTTTCTCGTCAGCTTCGTCTTTAGCACGTACGGACAGGCTAATTGCGCGGTTTTTACGATCAACACCGGTGAATTTAGCTTCAACGTCGTCACCAACGCTCAGTACCAGAGTTGCATCTTCAACGCGGTCACGGGATGCTTCAGAAGCACGCAGGTAACCTTCAACGCCGTCGGCCAGTTCTACGGTTGCGCCTTTAGCGTCAACTGCAGTGACTTTACCGTTAACGATGGCGCCTTTCTTGTTCAGAGCAACCCAGTTGTTGAACGGATCTTCTGCGAGCTGTTTAACGCCCAGGGAGATACGTTCACGTTCTGCGTCAACCTGCAGAACAACTGCAGCGATTTCGTCGCCTTTTTTGTATTCACGAACTGCTTCTTCGCCTGCAACGTTCCAGGAGATGTCAGACAGGTGAACCAGGCCGTCGATACCGCCGTCCAGGCCGATGAAGATACCGAAGTCAGTGATAGACTTGATTTTACCTTCAACGCGGTCGCCCTTGTTGTGGGTTTCTGCGAACTGCTGCCATGGGTTGTTTTTGCACTGCTTCAGACCCAGGGAGATACGACGACGTTCTTCGTCGATATCCAGAACCATAACTTCCACTACATCACCAACGTTAACAACTTTGGATGGGTGGATGTTTTTGTTGGTCCAATCCATTTCGGAAACGTGAACCAGGCCTTCAACGCCTTCTTCGATTTCAACGAAGCAGCCGTAGTCGGTCAGGTTGGTCACGCGACCAGTCAGTTTGGTACCTTCTGGATAACGCTTAGCGATAGCTACCCATGGATCTTCGCCCAGCTGTTTCAGGCCCAGAGAAACACGAGTACGCTCGCGGTCGAACTTCAGCACTTTAACAGTGATTTCGTCGCCAACGTTTACGATTTCGCTTGGGTGCTTAACGCGTTTCCAAGCCATATCGGTGATGTGCAGCAGGCCGTCAACGCCGCCCAGATCAACGAATGCACCGTAGTCAGTGAGGTTCTTAACGATACCTTTAACTTCCATGCCTTCCTGCAGGTTTTCCAGCAGCTGATCGCGCTCTGCGCTGTTTTCGGATTCGATAACGGCACGACGAGAAACAACAACGTTGTTACGCTTCTGGTCCAGCTTGATGACTTTGAATTCAAGCTCTTTGCCTTCCAGGTGCAGAGTATCACGCACTGGACGAACGTCTACCAGGGAACCTGGCAGGAACGCACGAATACCGTTCAGCTCAACAGTGAAGCCACCTTTAACTTTGCCGTTGATAACACCGACCACAGTTTCAGCTTCTTCATAAGCTTTTTCCAGCGTGATCCAAGCTTCGTGACGCTTAGCTTTCTCACGGGACAGCAGGGTTTCGCCGAAGCCGTCTTCTACTGCGTCCAGCGCAACGTCAACTTCGTCACCGACCTGAATTTCCAGTTCGCCGGCTGCGTTTTTGAACTGCTCTGCAGGGATTGCAGACTCAGATTTCAGACCCGCATCAACCAGGACTACGTCTTTGTCGATAGAGACAACAACGCCACGAACGATGGAACCCGGACGGGTTTCGATTTCTTTTAAGGATTCTTCAAACAGTTGAGCAAAAGATTCAGTCATGTTTAATCTTCAGAGTTAGATTTAACGTCCACCTGGCTTCATGCCGGATGGGGTTGTTTCACATACCCGCTCACAATCCATTGCAGCGGGGGTACTACAAAAAATTCGGTCGCGTTTTACGCGAGTGCCAGTTTCTGGCGCGCATAGTCTAACGCTTTTTCAATTACTTGCTCAATGCTTAAGGTGGTGGAATCCAACACTAAAGCATCGGCGGCAGGAACCAGTGGCGCAACAGCACGATTACGATCGCGGTCATCACGCTCCTTTATCTCTGCCAAAAGGCGCTCAAAGTTAACACTAAAGCCCTTTTCCTGCAACTGTAGCATGCGGCGGTTCGCACGTTCTTCCGAAGAGGCATCAAGGAAAATCTTAACAGGCGCGTCCGGGAACACCACGGTGCCCATATCACGGCCATCGGCAATCAGGCCAGGCGCTTCACGAAAGCCACGCTGGCGGCGCAAAAGCGCTTCACGCACACGCGGGAACGCCGCAACCTGTGAAGCCGCATTAGCCACTTCCTGAGTGCGGATTTCACCGCTAACGTCTTCGCCTTCCAGAATGACCTCGAGCGCGCCGTCAGTTGATACAAAACGCACGTCCAGATGCACTGCCAGCGGAACTAACGCATCTTCTGAGGCGACATCCACATGGTGATGCAACGCCGCTAAGGCCAGAACGCGATAGATTGCGCCTGAGTCCAGCAAATGCCATTGCAATGCTTCTGCCATTGCTTTGCACAGTGTGCCTTTACCTGCGCCGCTTGGGCCGTCAATGGTAATTACCGGGGCAATTGCCGTCATCTCTTTCTCCTTAATAAAAGGCATATACAACGTAAACGCCGCGCATTATACGCATCTCTGGGCCGGACGGTTACCTTTGTCTGCGAATTCCAGAATTAGCCCTATGAATGACAGGAGAATAGAAAGTATAGAGGCCTGACGCCAGGAGAGGCTGAAAACTGACGTGGATTTACTTTTTTCTATCGCGATGAAAGAAAAACGCCGACGTTACGCCGGCGTTTGTCGAGAAAAATCACTATCAGGCTAACGTACTAATACGCGCCAACTGCTCAAAATAGTCCGGGAACGTTTTCGCCGTACATTTCGGGTCAAGAATGGTGACTGGCGTATCCGACAGCGCCACCAGCGAGAAACACATCGCCATACGGTGATCGTTGTAGGTCCCGATTTCGGCAAAGTTCAGCGTAGCAGGCGGGGTAATGCGAATGTAGTCCTCACCCTCTTCCACTTCCGCGCCCACTTTACGTAGCTCGGTTGCCATCGCGAACAGGCGGTCAGTCTCTTTAACACGCCAGTTGTAGATATTGCGAAGCGTGGTTGTTCCTTTCGCGAACAGCGCTGCCGTCGCGATAGTCATCGCCGCATCAGGAATATGGTTCATATCCATATCAATGGCGTTGAGTTCGCCACGGGTACAGGCGATAAAATCGTCGCCCCAGGTAATGGTTGCGCCCATTTTTTCCAGGACATCGGCAAAGCGAATATCACCCTGCACGCTGTAGCGACCAATACCGGTCACCTTCACGGTACCGCCTTTAATCGCACCGGCAGCCAGGAAATATGACGCTGACGAAGCATCACCTTCGACCAGATACTGACCCGGAGAAACGTACTGCTGACCACCGCGCACGACAAAGCGCTGGTAGCTCTGGTTTTCCACTTCAACACCAAACGTTTTCATCAGGTGCAGCGTGATGTCGATATACGGTTTAGAAACCAGGTCACCTTTGATGGTGATAGTGGTGTCCTGCGGCGCCAGCGGTGCCGTCATCAATAACGCAGTTAAGAACTGGCTTGAGACGCTACCGTCTACCTCAACGCTACCGCCGTTAAAACCACCTTTCAGGCGCAGCGGTGGATAGTTTTCCTGCTCCAGGTACTCAATCTGCGCGCCGCCCTGACGCAGAGCATCAACCAGGTGGCCAATCGGGCGCTCTTTCATGCGCGGTTCGCCGGTCAGGACGATGTTGTTTTTACCGAGGCACAGCGCTGCCGCCAGCGGACGCATCGCGGTACCGGCATTGCCAAGGAACAGCTCTAGTTCGTTGGAAGTCTGAAGCGGGCCTGCATTGCCGGTCACTTCACAACGGGTGCGATCGTCAGACAGGGTGTATTGAATTCCCAGCGCCTTCAACGCGTTCAGCATGTGGCGGACATCATCGCTGTCCAGCAGGTTAGTCAGAACGGTCGTGCCACGCGCTAAAGCCGCCAGCAGCAAAGCACGGTTCGAAACGCTTTTAGAACCGGGCAAATTGATCGTGCCATCGACGCGCGCGATAGGTTGTAACGTCAGGGATTCCATGAAACTCAACTCTCAAAAACAGAAGTAAAAACCCCACGAGCTAGCCGTGGGGATGAATAAAAAACCAGATTAACCGTGGCGGCGTTCGAAGTCCTGCATGAATTCCGTCAGCGTCTGTACGCCGGCCAGCGGCATGGCATTGTAGATAGAAGCACGCATCCCGCCCACCACGCGGTGGCCTTTCAGCGCATGCAGACCCGCTGCAAAGGACTCTTCAAGGAACAGTTTGTCCAGCGCGCTAGCCGCGAGCTGGAACGGCACGTTCATACGTGAACGGTTGGCGCTTGCCACATCGTTACGATAGAAATCACTGCCATCAATAGTGTTATACAGAAGATCGGCCTTCTGCTGATTGATACGATCCATTGCGGCAACGCCGCCCTGCTCTTTCAGCCATTTGAAGACCAGACCTGCCAGATACCAGGCGAAGGTCGGCGGCGTGTTGAACATCGAGTCGTTATCGTTCAGCACGGTATAGTCGAGGATTGATGGGCAGGCAACGTGCGCTTTACCCAGCAGGTCTTCACGTACGATAACCAGCGTTAAGCCCGCTGGACCGATATTTTTCTGCGCGCCAGCGTAGATCACGCCATAACGGCTCACATCAATCGGACGTGAAAGGATGGTTGAGGAGAAGTCGGCAGCAACAATCACGTCTTTACCGAAGTCTGGTGTCTCTTCGATGGCAATACCGTCGATGGTTTCGTTCGGGCAATAGTGCAGATAAGCCGCGTTATCAGAGAGCTGCCAGTCGCGCATCGGTTTGACCGCGCGTTTACCTTCTACGGTGATTTTGGCGTCAATAACGTTCGGGTTGCAGTATTTTTTGGCTTCTTTAACCGCACTTGCCGCCCAGTAGCCGGCATCGACGTAATCAGCCGTGGTTTTGTCGCCGAGAATATTCAGCGGTACGCCCGCGAACTGACCGCGACCACCACCGTGACAGAACAACACTTTGTAGTTGGAAGGGATGTTAAGCAGGTCGCGGAAATCTTTTTCTGCTTCCTCTGCCACGTGGATAAATTCTTTACCGCGGTGGCTAACTTCCATTACCGACGTGCCTAATCCGTTCCAGTCGCAAAGTTCTTTTTGCGCCAGTTTAAGGACATCTGCCGGAAGCATTGCCGGACCTGAACTGAAATTAAAAACCTGAGCCATAACCCTCACCACATTGCAATGTTGTCTGACCGCATGCCTCGCGCGTCATCAACGCGTGGGCATAAGTTATTCCTGTGGCTATTGGTTTTATCATTCAGTGACACAGCCCGCAATGGATAATCCCGCACGGGGCAAAAATGCGTGGAAAATCACACAACAGAATCTATCGACTTGACGAAACAAAATGGTCTATTTCGCTATTTGCAATTGCAGATGGAAGTGTATAGCGATTGTCATGCAAACCCCGTATCATTGCGCGCTTTCCGTACGACAAAAGAGATTGCTATGACGCAAACCTATATTCCCGGCAAAGATGCCGCACTGGAAGATTCCATCGCTCGCTTCCAGCAAAAGCTGCTCGATCTGGGCTTCGACATTGAAGAAGCCTCCTGGCTGAACCCGGTTCCTAACGTCTGGTCGGTGCATATTCGTGATAAGGCATGCTCTCTGTGCTTTACCAACGGTAAAGGCGCGACCAAAAAAGCCGCACTGGCCTCCGCGCTGGGTGAGTACTTCGAACGTCTCTCCACCAACTATTTCTTCGCCGACTTCTGGCTGGGCGACAAAATTGCTAACGATCCGTTCGTCCACTACCCGAACGAAAAATGGTTCCCGCTGACCGACGACGATGAAGTGCCTGAAGGCCTGCTCGATGCTCGCCTGCGTGCATTTTACGATCCTGACGATCAGTTAACCGCCAGCATGCTGGTCGACCTGCAGTCCGGCAACGACGATCGCGGCGTATGCGGCCTGCCGTTTACCCGCCAGTCCGACGGCGAAACTATCTATACTCCCGATGAACATCGTGGCTAACCTGTACGTTTCTAACGGCATGTCTGCGGGTAATCCCGTAATGAAGCCCGCGTACAGGGGCTGTCTGAAGTCTTCGAACGTTACGTGAAAAACCGCATCATCGCGGAAAGCATCAGCCTGCCGGAAATCCCGGCCGAGGTGCTGGCGCGTTACCCTGGCGTCGTTGAGTCCATCAAAACGCTGGAAGCGGAAGGTTTCCCAATCTTCGCTTACGACGGTTCTCTGGGCGGTAAATACCCGGTTATCTGCGTCGTGCTGTTCAACCCAGCCAACGGTACCTGCTTCGCGTCCTTCGGCGCGCACCCTGATTTCGGCGTTGCGCTTGAGCGTACGGTGACCGAGCTGCTGCAGGGCCGCGGTCTGAAAGATCTCGACGTGTTCACTCCACCAACCTTCGATGACGAAGAAGTCGCTGAACATACCAATCTCGAAACCCACTTCATCGACTCCAGCGGTCTGATCTCCTGGGATATGTTCAAGCAGGATGCGGACTACCCGTTTGCAGACTGGAACTTCTCAGGCACAACCGAAGAAGAGTTCGCCACCCTGATGGCTATCTTCAATGAAGAAGATAAAGAAGTGTACATCGCCGACTATGAGCACCTGAGCGTTTACGCTTGCCGTATCATCGTGCCCGGCATGTCCGATATTTATCCAGCGGAAGATCTGTGGCTCGCAAACAACAATATGGGCAGCCACCTGCGCGACACCATTCTCTCCCTGCCGGGTAGCGAGTGGGAAAAAGAAGCGTATCTGAATCTCATCGAACAGATGGATGACGAAGGTCTGGACGATTTCACCCGCGTACGCGAACTTCTAGGTCTGGCAACCGGTCCAAATAACGGCTGGTCGACTCTGCGCGTTGGCGAACTGAAAGCCATGCTGGCACTGGCGGGCGGTGACCTTGAGCAGGCGCTGATCTGGACCGAGTGGACCATGGAGTTCAATGCTTCTGTATTCAGTGCTGAGCGTGCTAACTACTACCGTTGTCTGCAAACGCTGCTGCTGCTGTCTCAGGAAGAAGAACGTGAACCTCTGCAGTACCTGAACGCGTTCGTCCGTATGTACGGCGCAGATGCCGTAGAAGCGGCCAGCGCGGCGCTGAGCGGTGAAGAGGCCTTCTATGGCCTGCAGCCTGCTGATGGCTCCCTGGAAGCCTTCCCTGCGCATCAGTCGCTTCTGCAGGCCTACGAGAAGCTCCAGCGCGCTAAAGCGGCTTTCTGGGCAAAGTAGGATATTTCCCGCAGAAAAAGTAGGTTTAACGTACAGTCTACGCTATATTACGGGGCCAAATATTGGCCCCTTTTTTTATTTCCACGCTTCGCTTCGTAGAGCTGTGAAAATAAAGTTAAACATAAGTAAACACAATATTTAGTAGCTTACATTTATTGTTAATTTGCACAATCATTACTCCATTTTAATTAACTAATAAAATGAAGGGTAAAGAAAAAATTCAACTGAATTTGCAAATCTTAAAATTTATTTTTATCATTAGATTCAATAAATTACCCTGAGATCGTTGAAAAACCATTCGTTCTTCAGGCCTATAAGCCAGGCGAGATATGATCTATATCAAATTCTCATCTATAATGCTTTGTTAGTATCTCGTCGCCGATTAAATAAAAAGAGAGAGTTAGTGTGAAAGCTGACAACCCTTTTGATCTACTCCTTCCTGCTGCGATGGCTAAAGTTGCCGAAGAAGCAGGTGTCTATAAAGCAACCAAGCATCCGCTGAAAACCTTTTATCTGGCGATTACTGCGGGCGTCTTTATCTCGATTGCTTTTGTTTTTTACATTACCGCAACCACGGGTACCGCAGGTATGCCATTCGGCATCGCGAAACTCATTGGTGGTATTTGTTTCTCCTTAGGCTTAATTCTTTGCGTGATTTGTGGCGCAGACCTCTTTACCTCTACCGTGCTGATTGTTGTGGCGAAAGCCAGCGGCCGCATCACCTGGGGTCAATTGGCAAAAAACTGGCTCAACGTCTATGTTGGTAACCTGATTGGTGCACTGCTTTTCGTGCTGCTGATGTGGCTGTCCGGCGAGTACATGACGGCCAACGGCGGATGGGGGCTCAACGTCCTGCAAACCGCTGACCACAAAATGCACCATACATTTATCGAAGCCGTTGCTCTCGGCATCCTGGCAAACCTGATGGTCTGTCTGGCAGTGTGGATGAGCTACTCTGGTCGCAGCCTGATGGATAAAGCCATGATTATGGTTTTACCGGTTGCCATGTTCGTTGCCAGCGGTTTTGAGCACAGTATCGCAAACATGTTTATGATCCCGATGGGTATCGTAATACGCGATTTTGCTAGCCCGGAATTCTGGACCGCTATCGGTTCTACTCCGGAAAGTTTCTCTCACCTGACCGTGATGCACTTCATCACCGATAACCTGATTCCCGTGACTATCGGGAATATCATCGGCGGCGGTTTGCTGGTTGGGTTGACATACTGGGTCATTTACCTGCGTGGCGGTGACCGTCATTAATTGACGATTGCTCCAGGCAGTAAATAAAAAGTCCACTTAAGAAGGTAGGTGTTACATGTCCGAACTTAATGAAAAGTTAGCCGCAGCCTGGGAAGGTTTTACCAAAGGTGATTGGCAGAATGAAGTAAACTTACGTGACTTCATCCAGAAAAACTACACCCCATATGAAGGTGACGAATCCTTCCTGGCTGGCGCAACTGACGCGACCACCAAGCTGTGGGATAGCGTAATGGAAGGCGTTAAACTGGAAAACCGCACTCACGCGCCAGTTGACTTTGACACCGCCGTAGCTTCAACCATCACTTCCCACGACGCTGGCTACATTAACAAGTCGCTGGAAAAAATCGTTGGTCTGCAGACTGAAGCTCCACTGAAACGTGCTCTTATCCCGTTCGGTGGCATCAAAATGATCGAAGGTTCCTGCAAAGCGTATGACCGCGAGCTGGACCCGATGATCAAAAAAATCTTCACCGAATACCGTAAAACGCACAACCAGGGCGTGTTCGACGTTTATACTCCGGACATCCTGCGCTGCCGTAAATCCGGTGTTCTGACCGGTCTGCCAGACGCCTACGGCCGTGGTCGTATCATCGGTGACTACCGTCGTATCGCCGTTTACGGTATCGACTACCTGATGAAAGACAAATTCGCTCAGTTCTCCTCCCTCCAGTCTGACCTGGAAAACGGTGTGAACCTGGAAGCGACTATCCGTCTGCGTGAAGAAATCTCTGAACAGCACCGTGCGCTGGGTCAGATCAAAGAGATGGCTGCTAAATACGGCTACGACATCTCTGGTCCGGCTACCAACGCTCAGGAAGCTATCCAGTGGACTTACTTCGGCTACCTGGCTGCGGTTAAATCCCAGAACGGCGCGGCAATGTCCTTCGGTCGTACTTCCAGCTTCCTGGATATCTACATCGAACGTGACCTGAAAGCAGGCAAAATCACTGAGCAAGACGCTCAGGAAATGATTGACCACCTGGTCATGAAGCTGCGTATGGTTCGCTTCCTGCGTACCCCTGAGTATGATGAACTGTTCTCCGGTGACCCAATCTGGGCGACTGAATCTATCGCAGGTATGGGCGTTGATGGCCGTACTCTGGTTACCAAAAACAGCTTCCGCTTCCTGAACACCCTGTACACCATGGGTCCTTCTCCAGAGCCGAACATCACCGTTCTGTGGTCTGAGAAACTGCCACTGGCGTTCAAAAAATATGCCGCTAAAGTGTCCATCGACACCTCTTCTCTGCAGTACGAGAACGATGACCTGATGCGTCCTGACTTTAACAACGATGACTACGCTATCGCTTGCTGCGTAAGCCCAATGATCGTTGGTAAACAAATGCAGTTCTTCGGCGCACGTGCAAACCTGGCGAAAACCATGCTGTACGCAATCAACGGCGGCGTTGATGAAAAACTGAAAATGCAGGTTGGTCCTAAAACTGAGCCAATGAAAGGCGACGTTCTGAACTACGACGAAGTTATGGATCGTATGGACCACTTCATGGATTGGCTGGCTAAACAGTACGTCACCGCGCTGAACGTCATCCACTACATGCACGACAAGTACAGCTACGAAGCCTCTCTGATGGCGCTGCACGACCGTGACGTTATCCGCACCATGGCGTGTGGTATCGCTGGTCTGTCCGTTGCTGCTGACTCCCTGTCTGCAATCAAATATGCGAAAGTTAAACCGATTCGTGATGAAAACGGTCTGGCTGTTGACTTCGAAATCGAAGGCGAATACCCGCAGTTTGGTAACAACGACGCTCGCGTCGATGACATGGCGGTTGACCTGGTAGAACGTTTCATGAAGAAAATTCAGAAACTGACTACTTACCGTAACGCTATCCCGACTCAGTCTGTTCTGACCATCACCTCTAACGTGGTTTATGGTAAGAAAACCGGTAACACCCCAGACGGTCGTCGTGCTGGCGCTCCATTCGGCCCAGGTGCTAACCCAATGCACGGTCGTGACCAGAAAGGTGCTGTTGCCTCTCTGACTTCCGTTGCTAAACTGCCGTTTGCTTACGCTAAAGATGGTATCTCTTACACCTTCTCTATCGTTCCTAACGCTCTGGGTAAAGACGACGACGTTCGTAAAACCAACCTGGCTGGTCTGATGGACGGTTACTTCCACCACGAAGCGTCTATCGAAGGCGGTCAGCACCTGAACGTTAACGTAATGAACCGCGAAATGCTGCTCGACGCGATGGAAAACCCGGAAAAATATCCGCAGCTGACCATCCGTGTATCTGGCTACGCAGTACGTTTTAACTCCCTGACTAAAGAACAGCAGCAGGACGTTATTACCCGTACTTTCACTCAATCTATCTAATAGATTTGACTGAAATCGCGATTAAAAACGCGTAAAATGAAGGCTCCACCTCGGTGGGGCCTTTCTTATAATCGACACTCGCTGAGTGGATTTTGCTTGCTGACTTCTATACTGAAGTTAACAAGCAAAATAAACTCGACGCGGCTTTATAACCGTGCTCGCAAACCTGGCTGTAAAGCTGGGAAGAACTGGAGATAACACCGCAATGTCTGTAATTGGTCGTATTCACTCCTTTGAGTCCTGTGGCACCGTTGATGGCCCAGGCATCCGTTTTATTACCTTCTTCCAGGGCTGCCTGATGCGCTGCCTGTATTGCCACAACCGTGATACCTGGGACACCCACGGCGGTAAAGAGATCACCGTTGAAGAGCTGATGAAAGAAGTGGTGACCTACCGCCACTTTATGAACGCATCCGGCGGCGGTGTGACCGCGTCCGGCGGTGAAGCTATTCTGCAGGCCGAGTTTGTGCGTGACTGGTTCCGCGCTTGCCACAAAGAAGGGATTCATACCTGTCTTGACACCAATGGTTTCGTCCGTCGTTACGATCCGGTCATTGATGAACTGCTGGAAGTGACTGACCTGGTGATGCTCGATCTTAAGCAGATGAACGACGACATTCACCAGAACCTGGTTGGCGTCTCCAACCATCGTACGCTGGAGTTTGCTCAGTATCTGTCGAAGAAAAACATTAACGTCTGGATCCGCTACGTCGTGGTACCAGGCTGGTCAGACGACGACGACTCCGCGCATCGTCTCGGCGAGTTTACCCGCGATATGGGCAACGTTGAAAAAATCGAACTGCTGCCTTATCACGAGCTGGGGAAACACAAGTGGGTAGCGATGGGTGAAGAGTACAAGCTGGACGGCGTACACCCACCGAAGAAAGAGACCATGGAGCGCGTGAAAGGCATCCTCGAGCAGTATGGTCATAAGGTGATGTACTAACTCCCCTGCTCATCCCGGCGTCGCTTGCGCTCGGCCGGGCTACCGATTTTAAACCCGGCTTTATGCCGGGTTTTCTTTTAGCGCTTTTTGCGCGCCAACAGTGGGAAGATCAGCCCTAACCCCACCAGCACAAACGGCGTGGCCACGTTAAGCGATAGCTGGAATGCCCACTCCGGCGTAAAGGCGGTCATTTTCGGGAAAATGCCGGTCAGACAGGCAAACGCGGTAAACAAGAAGCACCATACGCCGACCGTCATCGCCAACGAACGATTACGGATAAAGACATACTCCGACTGATATTTCTGCCCCAGACGAATTACCGCGATAAACGCGACGAACACCCACAGATAGCGCAGCGGCATCACCACAGAGTTGAGATTGAGCAGCCATTTGTAGAGATTGTTCATATCACCAATACCCAGCGTCGGTAACATAATCAGCAATGCGACCAGCACCAGCGTCAACAGATACCCGTTCACCGGTGTGCCTGAAGCGTTAGTTTTACAGAGCTTCTGCGGGATATAACGGCTGTCGGCATCACTCAGCAGCACCTTTAGCGGCGCATCGATGGAGAACACCAGCGCGGCAACCTGCCCCAGCGTGTTCGCAATGGCATAGATCACCATCAGAGAGTTGCCCATGTGGTAATAGCCCCCCAGTTTCTGGAAAGCATAATACTGACCGTTAGCCATCAGATCGTCAGGAATATGGTTAGAGTCGAACATCATTCCCATTGCCAGTGAACCGAGGATCGCGCACACGGCAACCATGACCGCCAGAAAGATCATTCCGCGCGGAAACTCTTTTCCCGGGTTACGGGTGTTATTGACGTACGGTGAGATCTTTTCAGCCCCGCCCACCGCGAACACCAGCATCGAAATGGTGGTGATATAGGTGAAGTCAAAATGCGGAATAAAGGTTTGCCAGGTAATATTGGTGGTGGCGATTTTCACCTCGGTGATAGCCGGTGCTGTCACCGCCATCACCACATACAACAGCGACATCACGAACATGGCGATCCCGGCAATCGACCCTACCAGCTTCAGCGACTTCATCCCTCGGGATGCCACCCACATGAAGAAGACGAAAAGCGCCAGCGTAAAGCCCTGAAGCGCCACCACGCCATACTCGGTGATAAGCGAACCGTTTCCCTTTATTGCCCAGCCCAGCGCAATCAGAATGGCCTGCGGCTTCTGCGCCAGATAAGGAATGTGGACAACCCAGTAGGTCCAGGCAGCCAGATACGCCAGCCCCGGCCCCATCGTATTTTTAATCCAGGTGCTAACGCCCCCTTTCCCATCCTTAAAGGTCGAACCAAGCTGGCCGACGATAAGCGCGTAAGGTGTGAAATAGAGTGCGAAGATAAACAGCCACGAGAAGACAACTACCAACCCCTGATTGGCGTAGTTATTGACGACGTTGCCGAAACCCCAAACCGTAATAAACGACATCAGCGCGATGTTATACCACCGCAGCTGCTTTTCTTGTTCGCCTGCCATAAACTCCGTTCCTTGAATGTTATTGTTCGCGAATGCGATTTTTATCGACGGATGATTATGCGAGCACTAATCCAAAATAGGTAACGCGAGCGTGCAAAATTACAACATCTCGCACATTTAATCGGGTTTATTGTCTGGAAGTCAGAAGAATATAAGCTCGCCCCCCACCTACGCGAAAGCGACGTGGCAAACCTTAGTATAGCGATGCAGGAAAGAATGACGCGTCATGTTTTCATAACGCGTCAGCAGGATCAGGCGTGAGCCACCGGGGTAGGATGATGTCCAGCTTTGCGCAGCAGCATCATCAGATATACAAACGATACCCCAGCAATCATGATGAACAAGAGGTTGTCGGAATAACTTTGCATCAGCATTGCCGTCAACGATGGTCCCACCAGGCTGCCGATGGTATAGCTCAGCAGCAGCGCCTGGTTCATCGAGACGAGTTGATGATGTTCCACCTTCTCGCAGGCCCAGGCCATTGCCACCGGATATAACGTGAAGCCCGCAGCGCCAAGAATAAACAGCGCTGGTGCCATTGCAGCCTGGCTCAACATGCCTAAGCAGCCAATAATGACCACAAAGACCTGAACGCGCAGCACCATCAGGCGCCCATAGCGGTCTGCCAACCGGCCAATCGGCCACTGACCGAGGATCCCCGCGCTGACCATCACCGCCATCCAGAACCCAATACCAGAATCGCTGACGCCACGGTGGTTCAGGTACAGCGGCATCAGGCCATAAAGCGAACCCAGGACAATCCCGGAAATAATGCAACCATTAACCCCCAGACGAGCCTGACGCAGTTTGAACATTGGCCAAACGCGCGCACTTTCATCCTGCGCTTCGTCTTTCTGGCTCACAATGCGGGTAAACAGCAGCGGTAAAATGCCCGCCAGCACCACGCCGGTCATCAGCGGAAGAATGGTTGCCATATCCGTCGGCAATCTGCTGACGATAACCTGGCCCAGCACGGTCCCGATGTAATACATCATCATATAGGCCGCCAGCAGGCGACCGCGGTTACGTGAGGTGCCGCTGCACATCAGCGCGCTCTCGACCACTACCCAAATCATGGCGCAGCCAACGCCCGCGATAAAGCGCCAGAACATCCAGCTCCAGAAGCCCACCATAAAGCCTAGCCCCACGCAGCCCGCGGCAAAAATCAGCGAGGCGATGTAGTAACTGTAATTAAAACCAAGACGCTTAATCAGCCGCCCGGTGAGCATGGTGCCAACCAGGTTGCCGGTAAAATAGGACGAACTCACCACTCCCACCTGCCAGGTAGGCAGATTTTCATGGGCGAGCCAGAGCGGGACGAGCGTGTTTAATACCGCGATCGCCAGCGTCAATAACAGTAGGCCGCAGAGCAGCAATAGCACTGGGCGAGTATAGGTGGTCATGGGTTCAAAACCGTGAGGATAGACAGATTTCGTGCGCATCATGCCACTGCCAAAAACATTGTCAATCCACCTGATTTCAACGGCAGAAGGCTTTCTGGCTCAACGATTGACGTTTCTTATTCAACGCAACGATAAGCCGCGGTTAAGTTTACTTATTAGATTGTTTTAATTGAAAAATAGCAGAATAGCCGAATGAGGGTTCAGTCGAAAAAATTCATGGACAAAAAGTGCCAGGGCAAGCCTGCCCTGGCAGCTTATTTTGCTTAGCTGGCGACCGCCATCCCGACGGTCATGTGCAGACCGTAGAATACGCCACGGCCAATCATCTCACCGACCAACACCAGCACAAACGCCAGGCTCAGCAACGGCAACGCGGGTTGATAGCCTTTGAGCTGCGGAGCAACCCAGCAGACCAGCGCCAGGGCGATTGCCACGATACGCCACGCCATCAGCGAGCCGTAATCAGGCACCAGCGCGGAAGCCTGCTGGATTGAGCTCTGAATGGAAGCCAGCTCAACGCCCTGCATCGTGGTGACAATCACGCTCACCACCAGCGCAGCAAGGCTGATAACCGGCAGCAGGCGCATACCCCAGCCTTCAACGCCTGCCCAGCGCAGCAGCAGGTAACCCAGCAGCGGGCCGCCGATAAACAGCGTCAGGAAGAAGCTCAGCGGCGTCCAGATGGTGTACCAGGTTGGCACGGTATCGATGGTGTTATAGACACGCACCATCATCCAGACAAACACCACGCCCAGCACCATCGTCACCACCAGCCACACGCTGCGCAGCGCGCAGGAGAGTTTGCTGGTGACCGCCAGCAGCCAGCCAATGCCGCCGACCGCAAAGAAGATTGCGCCACTGGCAATTTCGTTACTGAGCGAGGAAGCCCCCACGCGATTCAGCGAGTTAAAGGCGCGCATTGGCGAACCGAGGTGCAGCGTTGAGGCGATAAAACCAATACCCATCAACACCCACAGCGCAAACATGCTCAGCACCACGCGCTGCTGCTGTTCTCGAGGGAGTTGCCCCTTGAGCAATGCCAGTGCCAGGACGATAAACCCACCTGCTACGCACTGCCCAAAGACCGTGAAGATCATCAACGGCCATTCATGCCATCCACTTCCCATCTTACACCTCCTTCGGATTGGCCAGATAGCCAGTGGTATCGCCGCACGGACGTGCATTGGCGTTAGGTTTAATCACAATGCTTGGCTTAGTGAAGTGCGCCGATGGCAGCGGTGCCACCGCCGCCAGCGTACCGTGCTTCTGACGCAGCTCTTCGATTGGGCCAAAGTCCAGCGCGCGCAGCGGGCAGGATTCCACGCAAATCGGTTTCTTACCTTCCGCCACACGCTCGTGGCAGCCGTCACATTTGGTCATGTGACCTTTGGCTTCGTTGTACTGCGGTGCACCGTACGGGCAGGCCATGTGACAGTAGCGACAGCCGATGCACACATCTTCGTTGACGACCACAAAACCGTCTTCGCGTTTGTGCATCGCGCCGCTTGGGCACACCTTGGTACAGGCCGGGTCTTCGCAATGGTTACAGGCGATGGACAGGTAGTAGGCAAAGACGTTCTGATTCCAGACGCCGTTGTCTTCCTGCCAGTCGCCGCCTGCGTATTCATATATACGACGGAAACTGACGTCCGGAGTTAAGTCTTTGTAATCTTTACACGCCAGCTCGCAGGTTTTACAACCGGTGCAACGAGCGGAGTCAATAAAAAAGCCATATTGGGTAGTCATCGGTTACTCCTTACACCTTCTCAACCTGGACAAGGTTCGTGTGCGATGGGTTGCCTTTCGCCAGCGGCGACGGACGTTGAGTGGTCAGCACGTTAATGCTCCCGGCCTGGTCAATACCTTTAGCATCCGGGTTGTACCAAGCCCCCTCACCCAGCGCGACGATGCCCGGCATCATTCGCGGCGTGACCTTAGCTTCAATATGCACTTCCCCACGATCGTTAAAGATACGCACACGATCGCCGTTGGCGATGCCGCGTTTCTTCGCATCCAGCGGGTTGATCCACATCTCCTGACGACAGGCCGCTTTCAGCACATCAACGTTGCCGTAAGTCGAGTGAACGCGAGCTTTGTAATGGAAACCGGTCAACTGCAGCGGGAATTTCTCTGCCAGCGGATCGTTGTAGTTCTCAAAGCCTGGGGTGTAGATCGGTAACGGATCGATAACATCGCCTTCGGCCAGTTCCCAGGTGGCGGCAATTTTTGCCAGTTCCTGCGAGTAGATTTCAATTTTCCCTGACGGCGTAGTCAGCGGATTGGCCTGTGGATCCTCACGGAAAGCTTTATAGGCAACGTGATGCCCTTCAGGATCACGCTGCTTGAAGATGCCCTGCTTACGGAAGGTATCGAAGTCCGGCAGTTCCGGCACGGCCTGACGAGAAAGCTCATGCAGATGGCGCATCCATCCTTCCTGCGTCCGCCCTTCGGTGAACTGCTGCTCAACGCCCATACGTTTCGCCAGCTCAGTAGTCATCTCATAGATCGTTTTGCATTCGAAACGTGGTTTGATGACCTGATCGGTGAAGATAACGTAGGACATGTTGCCGCAGGAGGCATCCAGCGCGAAATCCATCTGCTCAGACGCAGTGCAGTCGGGCAACAGGATATCGGCATATTTCGCCGACGAAGTCATGTGGCAGTCAATCACCACAATCATTTCGCACTTCTTATCGTCCTGCAGAATTTCATGGGTGCGGTTGATTTCAGAGTGCTGGTTAATCAGGCAGTTACCGGCATAGTTCCAGATCATTTTGATCGGCACAACCAGCTTGTCTTTGCCACGGACGCCGTCGCGCAGCGCGGTCATTTCCGGGCCACGGACGATGGCATCGGTCCACATAAACATGGAAATGCTGGTCTGTACCGGGTTTTCCAGCGTTGGCATACGCTCAAACGGTACCTCATAGGAGCCTTCACGCGCGCCGCTGTTGCCGCCGTTGATCCCGACGTTACCGGTCAGAATCGACAGCATGGAGATAGCGCGGGTAGCAATTTCGCCGTTAGCATGACGCTGTGGCCCCCAGCCCTGGGAGATATAGGCCGGTTTGGCCAGCGCAATCTCACGCGCCAGTTTCACGATACGCTCAGCAGGAATACCGGTAATGCTCGCAGCCCACTCCGGCGTTTTCGCCGTAGCATCGCTGCCTTGTCCCAGAATGTAGGCTTTATAGTGACCGTTTGTCGGTGCACCTTCCGGAAGCGTTTTTTCGTCGTAGCCAACGCAGTATTTATCGAGGAACGGCTGATCGACCAGGTTTTCGGTGATCATCACCCACGCCAGCGCCGAAACCAGCGCCGCATCGGTACCAGGACGGATAGGAATCCACTCATCTTCACGCCCTGCACCAGTATCGGTATAACGCGGGTCGACGATAATCATGCGGGCATTCGATTTCTGGCGCGCCTGCTCCAGGTAGTACGTTACCCCGCCGCCGCTCATACGCGTTTCGCCCGGGTTATTGCCAAACAGCACGACCAGCTTGCTGTTTTCGATATCTGACGGACTGTTACCGTCGGCCCAGCCGCCGTAGGTGTAGTTCAGGCCCGCGGCAATCTGCGCTGAAGAGTAGTCACCATAGTGGTTCAGGTAACCGCCGCAGCAGTTCATCAGGCGAGCAACCAGGGTTTTTCCCGGTGGCCAGGAGCGGGTCAGCGTACCGCCAAGGGTACCGGTACCGTAGTTGAGATAGATGGATTCGTTACCGTAATCTTTAATCAGCCGCTTCATGTTGTCGGCAATGGTGTCAAAAGCTTCTTCCCAGCTGATGCGCTCGAATTTACCTTCGCCACGTTTACCGACCCGCTTCATCGGGTACTTCAGACGATCGGGATTATAGACACGACGGCGCATGGAACGACCGCGCAGACAGGCGCGAACCTGATGCAGGCCGTCGTAGTTATCATCACCGGTATTATCCGTTTCGACGTATTTAATCTCGCCATCGACAACATGCATGCGCAGCGGGCAGCGGCTTCCACAGTTAACCGTACACGCACTCCAGGTTACGCGCTCTGCCGCCGTACTCGGCGCAATCGCCTCGGCAGCATTCACGATGCGGCTGAAGGGAAGCGTAAACGCACTGCTGGCCATCGCCAGTCCGCCAATGGCCGTGGTTTTCATCAAACCACGGCGGCTGACCTCGGCTGCCAATAAAGCATCGGGGGTTTCAGTTTTCATGGACTCTCACTTCGTTGCTAACATTGAAAACATCATCCGATATATAGTCATTTATATAACGAAATGCTGTTATTATAGTTTTATATGCTGGTGTTACTTAGAAGGGAGTATCAAACGTTCTACCCGAAGAGGTATTGCTCGGTATCAATGCGGATATAAAAAAGCGCCTTTCGGCGCTTTTTTTGTGAAGCGGTGTAGGATTAACCGATGTATTCCAGACCGTTCATGTATGGACGCAGTACTTCAGGTACTTCGATGCGACCATCTGCCTGCTGGTAGTTTTCCAGCACGGCAACCAGCGTACGACCTACGGCCAGACCAGACCCGTTCAGGGTGTGAACCAGACGCGTTTTCTTGTCGGACTTGCTGCGGCAACGAGCCTGCATGCGGCGCGCCTGGAAATCCCAGACGTTAGAGCAAGAGGAGATCTCGCGGTAGGTATTCTGCGCTGGAACCCAGACTTCGAGGTCGTAGGTTTTGCATGCGCCGAAGCCCATATCACCGGTGCACAGAATGATTTTACGGTACGGCAGACCCAGCAATTGCAGGACTTTTTCCGCGTGACCGGTCATCTCTTCCAGCGCCGCCATAGAATCTTCTGGACGTACGATCTGCACCATCTCAACTTTGTCGAACTGGTGCATACGAATCAGACCACGGGTATCACGACCGTAGGAACCCGCTTCAGAGCGGAAGCACGGCGTGTGCGCGGTCATTTTGATCGGCAGGTCGTCTTCGTCGATGATTTCATCACGCACCAGGTTGGTCAGCGGCACTTCTGCCGTTGGGATCAGCGCGTAGTTGCTGCTGTCTGCTTCTTCTTCCAGCGGACGGGTATGGAACAGGTCGCCGGCAAATTTCGGCAGTTGACCGGTGCCGTACAGCGTGTCCTGGTTTACCAGGTAAGGCACATAGTTTTCGCTATAGCCATGCTGTTCGGTGTGCAGATCCAGCATGAACTGCGACAGCGCGCGGTGCATACGGGCAATCTGGCCTTTCATCACGACAAAACGTGAACCGGTCAGCTTAACGGCAGCGGCGAAGTCCAGCCCGCTGTGCATTTCACCCAGCGTAACGTGGTCGCGGATTTCGAAATCGAATTCACGCGGCGTGCCCCAGCGGCTAACTTCAACGTTGTCGTTTTCGTCACGACCTACCGGTGCATCGTCGTGCGGGATGTTCGGGATAGTCAGCGCAATATCGCGAATCTCAGCCAGCAGAACATCCAGTTCTGATTTAGCGGCATCAAGTTGTTCGCCAAGCTTGTTCACTTCCAGGCGTAAAGGCTCAATGTCTTCCCCGCGTGCTTTCGCCTGGCCGATGGATTTCGATCGCGAGTTACGCTCTGCCTGCAGATTTTCAGTTTCTACCTGCAGTACTTTACGACGCTCTTCAAGAGCGCGAAGTTTATCTACATCCAGCTTAAAGCCCCGGCGTGCCAGTTTTTCTGCGACTGCGTCTGGCTCTGTACGCAGCAGATTGGGATCGAGCATGCTTATCCTATGCTTATCGAATTGAAAGTGGAGTATGCGACCACAGCCCGTGGTCGCAGAGGTACATCGACAACATTACCGCAACGACTGCACTAGCGGTAGCGTTTTGTGCGGCTATTTTGATCCTGTTCAGCGAGCCAGGCGAGCTTTTCGCCAATCTTGCCTTCAAGACCTCGGTTGGTCGGGTGATAGTAGCGCGTTTGTGCCATTTCGCTGGGGAAATACTCTTCACCAGCGGCGTAGGCGTTTGGCTCGTCGTGGGCATAACGATATTCCTGTCCGTAGCCCATCTCTTTCATCAGCTTGGTTGGCGCATTTCGCAGATGCACCGGTACGTCGTAATCCGGACGTTCGCGGGCATCGGCCATTGCTGCTTTAAAGGCGGTATAAACAGCGTTGCTTTTCGGTGCACAGGCCAGGTAAACAATCGCCTGCGCAATGGCCCGTTCCCCTTCCGCCGGACCAACGCGGGTAAAGCAGTCCCAGGCGGAAATCGCCACCTGCATCGCACGCGGGTCAGCGTTGCCGACATCTTCTGAAGCAATGGCAAGGCAACGACGTGCAACATACAGCGGATCGCCACCCGCGCTGATAATGCGGGCGTACCAGTAGAGCGCCGCGTCGGGCGCGCTGCCGCGTACCGATTTATGCAGCGCCGAAATCAGGTCATAAAAGCGGTCACCTTTGTTATCAAAGCGAGCGCTGCGTTCACCGGCAATTTCAGTCAAAAGCTGGGGCTGCAAGACGCGCTTACCGGCATCATCCAGCTCCGCCATATCAGCCATCATTTCGAGCGTATTGAGCGCACGACGGGCATCGCCGTTGACTAATTCGGCAATCGCGCGGCGCGTGTCGTCCGGCAGAACAATATCCTGCCCGCCGTAGCCCCGTGCTTTGTCTTCCATGGCTT
>NZ_JMPL01000012.1 GCF_000735365.1 Kluyvera ascorbata ATCC 33433
AGCCACGGCTGCGTGGGTTCTCCCTGCTCGGCTACGGCGTGCAGGATCATAGCTTGCTGACCTGCGCCAGCAGATGTTGCAGCGTTTGCGCGCCGTCGGTGTCGTTAACCACCAGCTCAATCACCGTGGTTGCTGGCGTGCGCCAGGCGGTGCTCAACGCCGTTTCCAGCGACGCCCAATCTTCTGGCTGCTGATAGCGTAGGCCAAACATCTTCGCCGCATGCTCGAAGTGAACGTTTTGCGGCATCGCGTAGAAGCGCTCGCGCTCTTCCACTGGCGTTGGCAGCAGAGAGAAAATCTGCCCGCCGTTGTTGTTGACCACTATCAGCACCAGCGGTGCGGACACCTGGCGCAGCAGCGCCAGCGCGTTGAGGTCATAGAGCGCCGACAGATCGCCAACGATAGCAAGCGTCGGCCGTGCGCTGGCGCGCTGTACGCCCGCCGCAGTGGAAATCAGGCCATCGATGCCGCTGGCACCGCGGTTGCTGTAAACCGGGTAGCCCGCCGGAAGCTGGCCTAAGGCGTCAATTAAACGCACCACCAGACTGTTGCCAACGAACAGTTGGCCCTGTTCCGGGAGATAGCGGCGAATGCGGTGCGCTAACTGCGCTTCGCCGAAGTGCTCACTTTGCGCGGCAACGGCCTCCCATGCCTGTTCGGAGAGCGTAGGGATAACGGTGGTCCACGGCGCGCGTTTCTCCGCCGGGTGTTTTTCCAGCCACTGGGCAATGTTGCTCACCAGACGGCGACCGCGATGGTGCGCCGGGTCGAGGCGGCCGGAAAGCGGGTCGACCAGCCAGTATTCGTCCGGCTCACAGGCAAGCTGCCATTGCAGCACGCGTTTACCGGTCAGGCTGCTACCGAGCTGCACCACAATCTGCGCCTGTTCAAGCTCGCTGATGGCGGCCGGGTTACTGAGCCAGAGATCCGCGCACGGCAGCGGCTGCCCGGTTTGCGAAAGCACGTCGCCAATCAGCGGCCAGCCCAGGGTTTTCGCCCATTCGGCCACCTTTTTGCCCTCTTCCGCATCCATCCGCCCGGCGACAATCACGCCGCGCTTTTGTCGCCAGAAGAACCAGTCGCGCTGAACGGCACTCTCCTGATGCAGCGCTTCGCGCAGCCAGGGTTTTTCACCCTGCCACCAGTCTCCCAGCGCCTGCTGCCAGGCAAGGCCGGTGTCGTCCATATCGCCATACAGCGGTTCAGCAAACGGGCAGTTGATGTGTACACCGCCGGAGTGCAGCGAACCCAGCGCATCATCCACGACAGAGACCAGCCAGCGGGCCGGAATATCCTGGCTCGGGCGCGGTAACGAAAGGGTGCTGGATGGGTGCGAGGCAAACATACCCGGCTGACGAATAGCCTGATTCGCGCCACAGTCAATCAGCTCTGGCGGGCGGTCGGCGGTGAGCAGAATAATTTTTTCACCGGTTAAGCCCGCTTCAATCAGCGCCGGATAGAGGTTCGCCACCGCCGTGCCGGAGGTCACAATGACCGCCACCGGCTGCTTACTGACCTTCGCCAACCCCAGCGCCAGATGTCCGAGGCCACGCTCATCAAAATGGGTATGATGAATAAAGGTGCGATTCTCCGCTGCCGCAAGCGTAAGCGGTGTTGAACGAGACCCGGGCGCAATGCAAACGTGCCGCACGCCGTGACGGGTTAATGCTTCGAGGATCACCGCCGCCCAGCGTCGGTTAAATGCGCTTACTGACATGAAGTTGTCCGGTATCAAATAATCGACTCAGTATAAATTCTACGACCCAGTAGGATTTTGATATGAATCGGTAATGTTCTATTCAGGGAACAGCAAAGAACGCAGACCCGCCGCTTTATTTTCGATTTCCTGCCATTCCTGTTCAGGATCGGAGCCATCAACGATGCCGGCACCGGCATACAGCCGCACCGTATTGCCTTCCACCTTCGCCGAGCGCAGCGTCACGCAGAACTCACTCTGCCGACGAGAAAGATAGCCCGCCGACCCGGCGTACCATTCCCGGGTAAACGGCTCAAAGCGGTCAATAAAGTCCAGCGCCAGCGCACGAGGCAGCCCCGCCACCGCCGCCGTGGGTTGCAGTTGCAGCAGGCAGCGCGTGTCGTCGGCCGCGGTCAACTCCGCCTGAATACAGCGGCGAAGATGCTGCACCTTGCGCAGACGTACGATTTCCGCTGGCAGCACGTCGAGCGTTTGCGTCAGCCCTTGCAGGCGCTGGCAGATATCTTCCACCACCAGGCTATTTTCCCGCTGGTTTTTGTCATCATGCATCAGCCAGTCGCCCAGCCGGTTTGCGGTTGCCGCATCGTCGTGCGCCGCCACGGTGCCCGCCAGCGCTTCGGTACGCAGCGCCGTTCCACGCCGCCGCCATAAACGCTCCGGCGATGAACCGAGAAACGTCCGCTGCGCGTCAAACGCCATATAGAAATGATAGCAAGAGAAATTGACCCGGCGACTGGCGGCCATCAGAGCCCCGGCGTTCGGTGCGCCGCTAAAGACCAGATCCGTTGCCCGTGCCAGCACCACTTTGCTAAATGCGCCGTCGCGAATCGCCTGGGTAGCCTGCTCAATCAGCCGACACCAGCCCTCTTTGCCGGGGCGATAGGTTTCGCTTTCCTGGTGCAACGCCAGTTCCGCCGAAGCGTGATGGGTTGTAAGCAATGCCAGACATGCCCGCGCTTGCTCGGCATCCTGCTGAAGCGAGCTATCGCTCCACAGGTTGATGCGAAGCGTGGCCCGTCCGGCTTCGCGCCGCCACTCCAGACGAGGCAGGAATAGCTGCCCGACCTTCGGGTCGAAGGCGTTCACGCCGCAGATGCGCAGGTCGTCACGTTCAAGGGTGTGCAGAAAATCATTGGCCTGGGCCAGGGAGATAAAGGTTTTGACCGCACCCAGCGCGGCAATCTCTTCTTTACCGCTGCGCTGCTGCCAGTAGAACTGCGGCCAGACCGCCTGCCCGCTAAGCCAGGCAAGCGGGTCAAAGGCATCGCTCAGGGGGAAAGAGACTTCAATACTTTGCGTGCCGGGCAACGCTGGAAAATCGTCTGTCAGCAGCCCTGACAGGCTCTGCAACGCCGCTAGAATGGATCGCACGCAAACCTCCCTATCATAAAAACCACATAGTATACGGGGTACTTGTTATAAAAAGCAGTACCCACGATTAGGGAGCGGAAACGTAACGAGGCAATATCGCACTGAAAATCAACGCTCTTTGCCTTTCACTATAGACGGGATTTGGGGTTATGCCTGCGCCACTTCTCGCGCCATCCCCACGTGCGGAATACCATCTTCGTCGTAGACGTCGGTGACAGTGATAAACCCAAAATGGCCGTAGAAGTCGCGCAGATGCGCCTGCGCGCCAAGATACAGCGCCCGCTGCGGCCAATGCTGCTGGCAGCTTGCCAGCGTGCGTTCCATCAGTTGATAGCCCAGACGTTCACCGCGCACTTCGGAACTGACAATCACCCGGCCAATCACCACCGGTTCAACGTCCTCTTCACTCACCAGAATGCGTGCGTAGGCCACCAGCTTATCGTCTTTCCAGCCCAGCAGATGGCGGTTTTCACCCACCAGATCGTCGCCGTCGATATCCAGATACGCGCAGGCCTGTTCCACCACGAAGACTTCGCTGCGCAGCTTCAGCAGGTCGTACAGCGTCGGGACGGTTAATTCAGAATGGTGCAAATCTTGCCAACGAATCATGGTAGGCTCCTTAGACCTTATTTTTACCGCCAGGGGCGCGGCGCTATGCAATTGACGTTTTTAGGCACATCCGCGGGCGTGCCAACCCGGACTCGCAACGTAACAGCAATGCTGCTGAATCTGCAACACCCAACGCAGCCGGGGCTGTGGCTTTTTGACTGCGGCGAAGGCACGCAGCATCAACTGCTACACACCGCCTTTCATCCGGGCAAAATCGAACGCATCTTTATTAGCCACCTGCACGGCGACCATCTTTTTGGCCTGCCGGGGCTGATTTGCAGCCGTTCAATGTCGGGAAGCGCCCAGCCGCTCACCCTGTACGGGCCAAAAGGGCTGAAGGAGTTTATTGAAACCACCCTGCGTCTGAGCGGTTCATGGACCGATTTCCCGCTGGAGGTCGTCGAAATCAGCGGTGGGAAGATCCTCGACGACGGCCTGCGCACCGTCACCGCCTTTCCGCTTAATCACCCGGTCGAGTGCTACGGCTTTCGCGTAGAAGAGCACGATAAGCCAGGCGCGCTGGATGCTCGCAGGCTGATTGCCGCAGGCGTCGAGCCCGGCCCACTGTTCCAGCAGCTTAAAGCCGGTGAGCAGGTAACGCTTGCGGACGGTCGCGTGATTAACGGCGCGGATTATCTTTCGCCCGCCACGCCCGGTAAAAAAGTAGCGATTTTTGGCGACACCGCGCCGTGCGATGCGGCCCTTGCGATGGCCCGCGATGTTGACGTAATGGTTCATGAAGCGACGCTGGAAGCCGCCATGGCGGAGAAAGCCAACAGCCGCGGACACTCGTCAACCGAGCAGACCGCCCAACTGGCGCGGGACGCCAACGCCAAGCGGCTCATCGTGACTCACGTCAGCTCGCGCTACGATGCCGAAGGCTGTCGCCGCCTGCTCGCCGAGTGCCAGGTCTATTTCCCGGCGTGCGAACTGGCCGAGGATTTCGCTACCTTCACGCTGTGATAACGTTTTAGCCGCGCCTGCCGATAACTCAGCTAATAGAGAACGCTTTTTACGCTGAGGGCATGATGGATAACTTCCAGAAAGAGATCGACGACAGGGCTAACCTGACCCTGTCCAACCGTTTTGAGCTGCTGCTTTTCCGCCTCGGCGCGTCATCACAGAGCGACGCCTCGGAGCTGTACGGTATTAACGTCTTTAAGCTGCGGGAAATCGTCCCGATGCCGAGCTTCACCCGCCCCGCCGGCATTAAGCCGCCGCTGATGGGCATGGTGAACATTCGCGATCAAATCATTCCGGTTATCGACCTCGCTGCCGTGGCGGGCTGCAAACCTGCCACCGGCCTGAACATTCTGCTGATTACCGAATATGCCCGCAGCGTACAGGCCTTTGCCGTCGAATCCGTCGAGAACATTACCCGCCTCGACTGGACGCAAATCCATACCGCTGAGAAAGCGGTTAACGGCAAATACATCACCAGCATCGCCTGCCTCGACGATCACCAGGAGAGCAACAATCTGGCGATGGTTATCGACGTGGAGCAAATTCTTTACGACATCACCCCTTCCAATCACGACCTGCACGCCAAAGAGCTGAACCCGCGCAAGTTCAACATCAAGCCGGGCGCAACGGCGATTGTCGCCGAGGACTCGAAGGTGGCGCGCGCCATGCTGGAGAAAGGGCTGAAGGCGATGGACATCCCCGCGCAGCTGCACGTGACGGGCAAAGAAGCGTGGGAGAAAATCGAGCTTATCGCCCAGGAAGCGGCAAAAGAAGGCGTGCCGGTGAGCGATAAAATCGCCCTCGTGCTGACCGACCTCGAAATGCCGGAGATGGACGGCTTTACCCTGACCCGCAAAATCAAAACCGACCCACGGCTGCGCAATATTCCGGTGGTGATCCACTCATCGCTATCGGGGAACGCGAACGAGGACCATATTCGTAAGGTTAACGCCGATGGGTATGTGGCGAAGTTTGAAATTAACGAACTGGCGGCGGTAATTGAGCGCGTGCTGAATAAAGCGGCTGGGCGTGGGGAAAGTGGACTGCATGCGGTAAGGTAAAACATTAATGATGGTGCTGGGCATTTTTATTAATGATGTCCAGCATCAACAGTCAAAATAAAAATGAAAAATGCTAACACCGTTATTCCGACATCTTCTTATAATTATTGAATAAATAACCCTGTGACTTCCCTAAATCTAAAGACCTCACATTTCCTGGGCTCCCCGCCAACAAAAGAAGTCATGGTAGTAATATTAATCCCCAGCCTTTGGATGCACCCTATAATCTTTGCATGTTTCCGCTGCAACATTAATTTTGACCACTCCGCATCATAATATCTAAGCATGTACGAGTACATCACCACACAGCGACAGGTAACCTGCAAAAAAGCATGGTTGGAGACCGAGCGGGTAGCTAATCATCATGTATCCAGTGCGATGACAATCTCTGGCGACCTCTCCATGCCTGTGGCGCTCTCAGTCTCGAAAAATTTGAAAAATCAGAGCCTCGATTAACGTCCTGTTAGATCAATTTACCAACAAATACAAAATGTAATGACAACATCATTCAACCGAGTGCACAGCATAACTCAATGAATCAGTGAGTTATGCTGGTTCGTAGAGGTTTGTAAATATATTCATCTTTTGAATGAAATCTCTATTGCAAATGATAGTACTTATCATTACGATCCGCATCAATTAATAATTATAGAAAATACACTTGCAAGAATAATTTATTCACGCCAGTTACTTTGGGGATATTGCGGCTATTTACGCCGCTATCGTGCGGGTATGCATACCCGCAACTGGCGAAGGGAAACGATTTTGATGATTTCTGATATCGCTGTTTTACACCATCCTGCCATGGTTATGCCGCCAGTACGTCGTCGGGCAAGCCTTGCCATAGCCGTATCCGTAGGCATTCACGCGCTTGCGCTGCTCTACATGGCTGGCGCTTTTTCTCCCCCGCCGATGAACCAGCATAACGCCGGTAAAGCAGGCGGAGAGCTTGCCGTGATGCTTTTTCCGGTCGGTGTAACACCAGATAACGTCACGATGCTGGAGGCGGAGCCTGAAATCACCCCTGTGAATGAACCGCAGCCTGCCCCCGTTGAACGCGCTGAGATTGTCGTAACCAAAAAACAGGCTGTACGTAAAACGCCAGCGGCACGGCCCCAAAAAGTCGCGCCACCAAAGGCAAAAATGCCGCAAATCGCTGAAGCACATCCGCTTACGACCGAAGCCCCGAAAGCGGTTGGGCAGACGTCCGCTCCCACATCAGAGACCTCGACCACACCGTCAACGCAGCGCGGCGAGAGTGCCAGCGGTCAGGCCGCCCAAGGTGGTGGCGATGCCACGAGCAGCGTGACACAGATTCTGCATCGCCGGGTTAATTACCCTACCCGCGCACGTTCAATGGGTATTGAAGGCCGGGTTCAGGTGAAATTTGATATTACTCCCGCCGGTACCATTACCCATATTCGTATATTGTCGGAAGATCCGCCCGACGTATTCAGTGCCGACCTGCGGCGCGATATCGCCCGCTGGCGTTATCGCGTCACCGGCGCCATTAACGATCAGACCGTCACCATCATTTTTAAATTAGACGGACACATACAGCTTATTAATTAATATTTCCGGGGATAGATGATGAATAAAACCATGTGTTTTATGGTTCCGCTCATGCTTTTTTCAGCGACAAGTATTGCCGATGAAGATTATAAATCTGTCGATAAAGATACTGCCGCCGCAGAAGATGCGCAGGATGATACAATTATTGTACGCTCTACGCCAACCAGTCAGACCATGGGGACACAAACCCTCAATGCCAATCAAATAGCCGATCGGCCAACCGCTAATGGCAGCGTCACGGAACTATTAAAATATAATCCTAACGTCCGTTTCTCTAACCAAACAGACTCTAGCCTGAACCCGGGTGAAATTTCCCCGGAGAATGTGTCTTTTCATGGTGAGAAGTACTACAACAACAATTTCATGATTGATGGCTTGTCGAATAACAGCACCATCAACCCAGGCGCGAACGGCGGTAACCTAACCGCTAACCCCGATGGCTATGCACCTACCGACCTTCCAGCGGGCGGTACCCAGGCATTCTGGGTTACCAGCGATCTGCTGGATAGTGTGGATGTTTATGATAGCAACGTATCGGCAAAATATGGCAACTTCACCGGCGGTGTGGTCGACGCGCGGTTAAAAGATCCGTCACTCGATCGCGCATCCGGCAAAATTTCCTGGCGTAGTACCCGCAGTGCCTGGACCTCATACCATATCAGCGAAACAGACAAAGAAGATTTTAACCAGGCAACAAAATTCTATAACCAACCTAACTTCACCAAGAATTTCTATACGGCCACTTTTAATCAGCCAATCAATGATAGTGCCGGTTTTATTTTCTCCTATAGCCGTCAGCAATCGACTATTCCTCAGTTTCATACCAACATGAACCAGTGGACGGATCAAAAGCGTGTCGCCGAGAACTACTTATTAAAAGGCACCTGGTTTGCCGAGAACGGCGATATCTTCCGCTTAACCGGCATGTATTCGCCCCACGAACTGACCTATTACAAATCAGACGTTAAAGACGGCGGATTTACCAATAGCGGCGGTGGCTGGCGTGCCAATATTGAGTGGGAGCACATGGCAGACTGGGGGAAAATAACCAGCCTGGCAGGCTATCAATACGAACAAAATAAAATCGAACAGGAGTCCAGTAACTACCGTACCTGGTATCGTTACTACCTGTCGAAAAACTTTGTTTCAGACGCCATTAACTGGGGAAGCGGCGCGCCCGGGGCGAATGCTCAAACGGCCAATATTGGCGGCTACGGTAACTACGGTACCGATAAAACCACCACCACGCTTAAACAAGATGCAGAGTTAAATCCCTTCTCGCTTTTCGGCATGAGCCACCAGATTGATGCAGGCTGGGAAATGGATATGTATCAGGCGCGCTATCGCCGGTTCGGCGACGTTTATGCCAACCGCGGCGCTGCTACGATTAGCAGCAGCACGGTCTGCCAGAGCGGCGATGACTTCTGTATCGGCGGCGAGCAGTATTTTAAAAGCCGGACCCTTTACCCGGAGCGTTCGGTACAGGGCAGCTATAACGATTATGCCTTCTACCTGCAGGATAGCGTCAATATTCAGCGTCTGGAACTGACTCCCGGCGTACGCGTGCAGTATGACGACTTCCTGAAAAATACCACGGTCGCGCCGCGTTTCGCCGCCTCGCTGGACGTGTTTGGCGATAAACGTACCCGTCTGTTCGGTGGCGCTAACCGTTACTACGGGCAAAATCTGCTGGCCTATAAACTACGCAACGGCATCGGCACCTACTATATTCAAACCCGCGCCGACGCGCTTAGCCCGTGGGTCACCGGCGAGCAAAAATCGGCCAGTATTGATTACGATATCTCCGACCTCAAAACGCCTTACAGCGATGAAGTGTCGCTGGGGTTATCTCAGCGCGTACTGGATACCGTGTGGACGGTGAAATGGGTCAACCGTAAAGGCCGCGACCAGTTTGGCCGCGAAAGCACGACCGATGCCAACGGCGATCGTTACTACATCCTGAGCAATAATGCCAAAACCGAAGGCACGACCTGGTCGCTGAGCGCCGAACCCATTAGCCCTTACCACTTCAGCGTGGCCGACCTGAGCTGGTCATTAGGCGCCAGCATTGTCAACAATAAGTCCAGTTCCCAGACCTGGTACGATGCCAGCGACACGGACGACACCATGGTTATCTTCAACAACAAGTTGATGGAAAAAGCCGACATGGATGCGCTGGATTTCAACTCGCCGTGGAACGCGTTCGTCAATATCAATACCTGGCTGCCAGCGCTGAACCTCAACTGGAACCAGAGTCTGCGCTATACCGCTGGCTACGAAGGCTACACCACCGAAACGGTCACCTGCCCGAATAGTGGCCTGCCGTGCGGCAACTACACCGGCAGCGCTACCCGCTACAACAAAACGCAATACAAAGATTACTTCACCTGGGACTGGCGCTTCGCCTGGCGACAGCCAACGTTTGAGCATCAGTCCGTTGAGCTGACGCTTGATGTGCTGAACGTGCTCGATAACGTCATTGAAGCCACCCAAACCGGCAACAAAACCAGTAAAACGCTGACCTACAAAACGGGCCGCCAGTTCTGGCTCGGTGTCGCCTATAGCTGGTAATACACGACGGCGCAGGCGGCATCACGCCTGCGTATTTTATAAGGAAAATCATAATGTTGTCATCTTACCTTCGCGGCGTCTGCGTCGCGATGGCCTTTGTGCTGGCGGGACTCCCGGTACATGCTGCCGAACCAGCCAGCCCGTTGCCCACGATTGTAGAGGGCCAGTTGGTAAACGGCCTGCACTACACGCTGATTCCTATTGCCACTGAAAAAGGGCGCGTCGATATTCGCCTTACCGTCGATGCCGGCTCGCTCAACGAAACCGACAGTCAGTCCGGCGTGGCACACATGGTGGAACACATGGCCTATCGTGCCAGCCGCGACTGGCCGCAGGGCGTCTCCGCAGCGCTGAGTCAGCACGGCTGGCAGCGCGGCCTGCACTACAATGCCGTCACTAATTACGAGCGTACTCAGTATATGTTCAGCCCACCGGCGGGTGTAAAAGAGCTGCCTCTGGCACTGCACGCCCTGAGCCAGATGACCAGTCAGTCATTGCTCACCCAGCACGATCTCGACGACGAACGCAACGTGATCCTCGCCGAATGGCGCGGAAAACTGGGCGTGGCGGAACGGATGAACCAACAGCGCGTTGCCGCCGTTCGCGAGGGTTCCCTCTATCCTGAACGTCCGATGATCGGTACCGAAGCGTCCATTCGTCATACTCCAGCAAGCCAGCTTCAGGCCTTTTATCAGCGCTGGTATCACCCTAACGCCATCCGTCTGATGATTACAGGCGATATTGATATCGAACAGGTGAAAAAACAGATTGAGCAGCAGTTTGCCGCTACCCCGGCGGTACCGCTGCCGGTACTTGAAGGCGCTGAACCGGTATTAAAACCGCAGCAACGTCTGGTGCGCCTGCAGGACAGTGAAAGCGGGGGGAGCCAGGTCTCGCTGGTCACTCGCTTCCACGAAAACAATGGGTTTGGTATCGAGAACTATCGGGAACGATTGATTAACCAGACGGTTACTACGCTGCTCTCGCGTCAGCTCAAGCGCCAAAGTAAGGAACTGGCCGATCGGGTCGATAACATGGTCGCGCGGAAATCAGACATCAGTCGCCACGCCACTGCGTTTGCGCTGTTCGCTGACGTGACGCCAGGCCATCATCTCGATGGGGCAAAAGCACTGTTTGAAGAGCGTGAACGCCTACTGCGCTACGGTTTTGACCGCCAGGAATTTGAACAGCAGCGCCAGAAAATGCTGGCCCAGGCCAAACTGATGAGTCAGAAAACCGAGACCCGCACCTTTAGCGACTGGGTCAAAATACTCAGCACCAGTTGGTTAAATAAAAGCCCTTATTTTGACAGCCAGTCTCGCGGCAAAGCGGCCCAGAGCGCGCTCGAAACCCTGACGCTTGATGACGTTAACGGACGTCTACGCCAGTGGCTGACGGCACCGGATACGCTGATACAGTTTACCTTCCCAGGAAAAACGACCTACCCATTACCGGAGGCAAAAACCATTGCGGCCATTGAGAAGCAGGTACAAAGCCGCACGCCAACGCCACCGCCAGTAGAGAGTGCCAGCACGCCGTCCGTCCTCCCGGATACACCGCTTAGCGGCGCGATCGTCACTGAAAAAAGCTACCCGCAGGAACAGGTTGAAGAGTGGACACTCAGCAACGGCGATCGCGTGATTTGGTTGAAAACGCCGTTGGCGAAAGACAATCTGGTATTGACCGCACTAAGCCAGGCGGGCTTTATGAGCACTGGCCTGAAGCCATGGCAGGCACAAATCGCCGCGCAGTTGGTCGCACCACAAGGCTGGGACAGCGAAGCCACACAGCAGTGGATTTCGTCCCATGGCATATCGTTGAGCATCGATTCTCAGGCCCGGTGGCTCAAGATTTCCGGTCAGGCCAAAAAAACCAATATTGACACCCTTTTCCAATATTACCAGGCGATACAGCTCACACCGGGCATTGATGCAATGGCGCTAAAAACGAACCTGATTGCGCTCTCTCGTCGTCAGGCGATGGAAGAAGGTTCCAGCTCTGCACGACGTGAAAAAGAGATCACCCGCCTGCGCTTCGGCGATCCGGCGTTTGTCCGCCCCACTGCCGCCGAGCTTGACGCGTTGGCCCCCGATGCGCTGCGCGACCAGTGGCTGACGGCTACCCGTGCGCCGGTCACCTGGTACATGCTCGCCGATATGCCAGCGCCGACGCTTAAAGCCACCGTTACCCGTTATCTGGCCGGTATTCCGCGCGACCGCGCTCTCAGTGCAGCGGACTATCTCCAGCAAGCCGGGCAGCGCGAAACCGTATCCGCTATCAACGTGGAGCCTAAGGCCGATGTGTCGATCTGGCGCTTTACCTCAGCCCCCTGGTCTCCTGCGCTTGCCGTGCAGGTGAGTATCGCTCGTAATCTGATGAATCAACACCTGAAGACCGTACTGCGCGACGACGCTCGCGGTATCTACAACATGCGCTTCAACAGTGAACTTAACGATCAGAGTAGCCGCGTCGAGACCGAGATTCGTTTCACCACCTCACCGGAACGCGCACGCGAGCTCGCCCGTCTTGCAACATCGGCCATGAAAACGCTCACCATTACCGACGACGCGGTACAAGCTCAGCGAGTACAGTTCCGTCGGTCTGAGGAAGGTCGCGAGCAGGATCTGCTCACGTTGCAGCGTCGTTTGATACTGAGCTACGCCCACTTTAACAGCCCGGCTTACCTCTCTGGCCTGAACACGCTGGCCGAAGCCATTACCCCTGATGCCGTCAGAAAGGCCGCACAGCTACTGTCAGATACACCCAATGAAGCGGTGTATATCGCCCTGCCGCTGGAGACGCGCCCATGAAACGTAAAGTCATGCTGCTGTGCGAACTAAGCGCATCGTTCTGGCGTGGCCGCGGAAGCCTACAGGCCTGGGGACTGCTGGCGCTGATCGTCGCCCTCGGCGGTTCGATTGTCTGGCTGAACGTGCTAATCAATAACTGGAGCAAGAACTTTTACGATGCCCTTGGTGAGTTTAACGGCTCGCTGGTTTATCAGTTGGTGAAAGATTACTGCGTCTATATTTTGATTTACATTGGCGTGTTCGTGTATCAGGGCTGGTTTACCAAGCTGCTGATTATCCGCTGGCGTAAAGCGTTAACCGCCGAACTGACCCAAAGCTGGCTGGCAAAACAGGCCTTTTACCGTATGGCGCTACGCGGCAATATTGATAACCCCGATCAGCGTATCGCCGAGGACATCAATGCCTTCGTGGATAAAACGGTGAGCCTTAGCGTGTCGTTCCTGATAACCAGCGCTCAGCTGATGTCGTTTGTCACGATCCTCTGGCATCTTTCCGGCGTACAGCATTTTACGCTGTGGGGGATAGAGGTGACGCTGCACGGCTATCTGGTGTGGGTGGCGCTCGCCTATACGCTTATTGGCAGCGTGGTAACGCACGCGATTGGTAAGCCGCTGCATCGACTGAATGTGCAAAAACAGCGTAACGAAGCAAACTTCCGCGCTTCGCTCTTGCGTAAGCAGGATAACGCAGAACAAATTGCACTCTACCAGGCCGCAAGCTGGGAGCAAAAACAGCTCAGCCGCGCCTTTGAGGCCATCGTCGGTAACTGGCGTCAGCTGATGGATCGTGAACGTAATCTCGGTTTCTTCACCACCGGCTACAGCCGCGTCAGCCTCATCGTCCCTGTCTTTGCTGCCCTGCCGCTGTTTATGGCAAAAACCATCACCCTCGGTGGTTTAATGCAGGTCCGCTCCGCCTTCGGGCAGGTACATGGCGCATTAAGCTGGTTTATCCGGGTTTACACCGCGCTGATTGAACTGTCGGCGAGCATGCACCGTCTGGAGCAGTTCAAGCGAGAAATTGAAGCCTGTCAGTATCCACATCCTGCACCGGACGTCGGCCGCGAGTTGAACGTCGGTGGATTAACCCTCGCGACACCGGAAGGCACTCTCCTGATGGAGGGCATTCAGTTTAGCTGCCCGCCCGGAAGCTGGAGTAAGCTCAGCGGCCGCAGCGGACTGGGGAAATCCACGCTGCTGCGCACCCTCACTGGCGTCTGGCCGTGGTTTAGCGGCGAATGGCAGAGTCAGCAAGGAAAAACGCTGTTGCTGCCGCAAAAAAGCTACCTTGGGCAAGGTTCGCTGGCGGAAATTCTCTGCTATCCGGGAGGCTCCGATGTTACCGATGCAAAGCTTAGCGCGCTGCTTGAGGACGTCGGGTTAGGCGAATGGCAGGAGGCTCTGCATAGCCAACGGAACTGGGAGTCGCTCTTCTCCGGCGGCCAGCGCCAGCGTTTGGCGTTCGCCCGGGCAATCTTGTATCAGCCTGACGTGCTCTATCTGGATGAAGCCACCAGCAATCTTGACGCCGATGCGGCGCAGACCATGCTGCGACTGGTAAAACAACGGTTACCGGATACCACGGTGATTGCCGTTTCTCACCAAAATGAGATTAACGCACACTTTAGTCATCACATCGATCTCAACACATTTACGTTGGCAAAATAGCCGCACGCTGATTGAGGATACAGGCGTTGAGATGAGGGAGGTCGCCATAGGGCGGCCTCCAGCACCAGTCGGCATGAGAGACCTTCAGCGCGATAGCCGTCACTGACATTGGCTAGCCGTTTACCCGAAATGGTGCGGCGTTTAGCTCAGCAACCCCGCGCCAACGTTCACCGACAGGCCCAGAATCGCCAGATTGAACACAAAAGAGATAACCGAATGGAGCAATGTAATTTGCCGCATGTCGGTGCTCCCCGTCGCTACATCAGCGGTTTGTGACGCGACGGCGATGGTGAAGGAATAATAGAGAAAATCCCAGTAACCCGGTTCGCCGGGCTTTTCCGGAAAGATCATCGGCGTAACCTCTTCACTCCGATGCAGATAGTGGTGGTGAGCGTAATGCATGGCAAATGAGGTGGGAAGCAAGGCCCAGGATACCGTCAGCGTGGCACCGGTTAACAGCAGATGCAGCACGCGCGGTGTTCCGGCAAGATGTTTAAGCGAAGTCAGCTCAATCAGGATCGCCAGGATGCTGACCAGACAGCCAATGATCACCATACCCAACACCAACCCCGCGCTCTCGTCCTGCATTCTGGCTATACGCGGAATATCCCGAACATCGGTACGTAGCATCAAAAACCACATAAAGAACAGATACAGCCACGCCAGCACATTCCAGCTAATCAACAACCGTTGCAGATAACCCAGCCCGGATGGAAGGGTGAAAAAGCAGATTACGCCAGCCAGAATAGCAACCAATAAACGCAAACGCGCGCGAAAGTAAGTACTGAAAGAAAGAGTCATGATGTGAGTGGCTTAGAAAAGGGACGATAGACTAACTGTAGACCCAGATTCAGCCCCTATTCTCGCAAATCTTCACGAGTTGGCCCTTGAAAGCAGATGCTACCGATGTGGCAACTGCGAGGCTGGGTCAGCACAAAACGAATCGTTTCCCAGATAGAGCGCCCATTCATAAGACGCTCCCCCATTCGGGATAGATTATCGACAGGCACATCAAACCCAGCCACGTCAAAATCCGGTGGATATAATCCGGTTACCCGTATGTTTTCTTTGGATAATTGTTTAGCGAGCTTTGTGGTAAATCCGCTTAAGCCATGTTTGCTGGCAAAAAAAAGTGGGATGGGCGATGGAGTCGGTAAAATTCGCGTTGAGGGAGGAGCGGAAGTTCGGAATTCATATTTAAATTAGTGTGTCTTGAGTTATAGGCAGAAGATCACTTTAACTGAATCTGAGGTTAGTCAAGATTACAGTTTTTACATACCCACTGCAAAAATACATATTTAATTCAATAGATTATGTGTCGAGTTAGGCTATTTTAGCTTTACCTATCTTTTTTTGTTGTATCTCCTATCTTCAGTTTGTACATTCATGCAGACAAACTAAGGAGATTGCCATGATTTACACTGAACGCCTTGAATTGATCCATAAAAGTGGTGATGTGCTTTACCCTGTAAAGATAACCAGAAAATCATCGGGAAAAACCGCATTCCACCTTGTGCCATTCGGCTTGAATAAGACTGATGATCTCGTAGAGGTGGAAGATCCTTCAGAAGCAATTCGGTTGGTGATTGATGAACGTCATTCTATCCGCTGTAGCACACTCACAGCCACCATTACGGACAAAAAGGGCAAGCGAATTAAACGAACAGGTATATACAATATCAAGGGTATTAGCATTAAAAAATACAACGTCAGATGATAGCACTAAGGTGCCAACCCCGAAGGGGCTGCTATGAACAAATTGCTGTCTTTGGCAGATATCCCCACTCTATAACCCCGCGCTACTAAAAGTTGGGTAATGGCAGACAACCTTGATCATGATATCCTATTCAAGGAAAAGCTATCGCAAACAGTGTGCACCCTGTAGTCGCGGGACACACATAACGCTGCGCTTATTTAGTCTGCCATATTATGTTTTTCATAACTCTGAAGAGGAATCTATGATCCAATATTTTTCTGAAAAAAACACCCTTGAGAATAGAGCATTGCAAATATGGCAAATTCTTATCGGATTCGCTTATGAACGTAAGATAACTACATATGGAGAGATTGCTAATATTCTTGGTTATAAAGGTGCAGGTACGCTGGATCGCCAGCTAGGGCATATTCTTCACTTTTGTGCTCAAAACAAATTACCGCCATTAAGTGTATTGGTTGTAAATTCTGAGACAGGATTACCTGGAGATGGATTTGATACGACAGGTGACTTACATAAACAGAGAGAAAAAGTATTTAATTTTGACTGGTTTGATATTATCCCGCCAACACCAACTGAGTTTGCTTCAGCGTGGAAAATAGCAGAACAAAATGGCTTTAGTGTTCACTCATAACAACTCGATGAAATTGATAGCAATGCTCCCAACTTACTGATTAGTTGTATCAACCCAAGTTTAAGTTGAGAAACCTGGTAGATAGGACAGGATCAAACCGGATTGTCTGGTGCAGGCGAAGTCCGTAGCAAATGCGTAGCAATCCCCCATTGCAGCGCCGTACATTTCCCCTCATCCAGCTCAAAAACAGAGTAGCTCGCGTTAGGTTGGGAATAGCGGGGGAAATTATCAATATTGCCTTCTTTCAGCATTGCCAGCACGCCCTGAAGAATATGCCCATGGGAAACAAGACATATCGTCTGGTGTTCTGCCGCGTTCTGTATATGCTGCAAGAAGTACATAAGACGTCGGGTCGCCGTCAGCAAAGATTCACCACCGGGTGGGCAGTACTTAGCATCAAGCCGAAATAACGCCTCAGCTTCATTGGGATAATGGCGAATTAAATCAGCTGAGTACATCCCTTCAAAGTGACCAAATCCCTGCTCTTTTAGCGCAGCTTCCGCCAACAGCGGGCAGCAGAGTCCCTCAGCAAGACTCAGCCCCATTTGCCACGCGCGTCCCAGTGGAGAGGCGTAAATACGGTCGATGGGGTACGCTTTTTCCAAAAGCGCTTCCAGTAACAATGACGTTTCACGCTGTCCGCGCGGCGTTAACGGGCTATCGCTATGCCCCTGAATGATCCCATCATTATTCCATTGCGTTTCGGCGTGCCTTACCAATATGACTCTCATCGTAAAAAATGCATTACCCCGCCAGCGACCCAAAACTCACAATCCGCGACCTACCCAGCTCCTTCGCCCGATACAGCGCCACGTCCGCGGCACGCAGCAGGTTATCGCTCTGGGCGTGCTGCGGGTAGCTTGCCACGCCGATGGAAACGTCCACGTGGCCAATCTCCGCGCCGCTAAAGCGTAGCACCAGTTCACGCACGCCGTCGAAAATCTCGCGGGCGATGCGGTTAGCACCGTCGTCATCCATATCGTAGAGCAGCACCAGAAACTCTTCGCCGCCGTAGCGGAACGCCATGCCGCGGTCGTGCACTACACGCTGAATGGTGGAGGCGACGCTTTTAATCACGCCGTCACCCGCCTCGTGGCCGAAGCGGTCATTGATGTTTTTGAAGTGGTCGATGTCAATCATCAGGCAGCTTATCGGATCATCATTACGGACCGCGAGCCCCATCTGCGTCCGCAAAGTATCCTCCAGATGGTGACGGTTACGCAGGCCGGTCAGCGGGTCGTAGAGCGCTTTTTCCAGTAACGCATCGCGCAGGCGCTGGTTAGCTAACGCCAGGCCAAGCGCTTCTGCCATCAGCTCCAGGTAAGCCCGGGAAGGCGTGGTTTCTTCGTTGAGATTCTGGAAAGAGAGCAGGCCGATGGCCTCGCCCTGGGCAATCAACGGCACGCACAGCGTATGGTCAAGACACGATTCAGGGAGGTGGTAGCAACCGATATCCGGCTCGCCGTGTACCGGCGGGTGGCTTTGCCCGCGGCGCACCGCCCAGCACTCATCCGGATGGAACGGCGTCGGTTCGCCCTGTGGCGATAGCCAGGAGGCCACGCAGCGCATCTGCCACGGGTCTTTGTCGAGGATATAGAGCCTTCCCGCTACCCCTGGCGCAATATTGGGGGCGAAGAGTTCCGCCACGTTCACCACGTCGTCAAAACACTCGCACCCTTGTAGGCGCTGAGTCATGCGCGCCAGCAGTTCACGTATCGCCCAGTCGGCATCGCGCTGCCGTTCAAGCTGCTGTCGCACCAGGCCGTTTTCGCGGAAAATGCGGATCGCCTGTGCCATATCGCCGATTTCATCAATCTGTTTAAAGTTCGGCGTATCAACGGCGTAGTCCTGAGAGGCCAGTCGATGCACCACATCGCTGAGCCGCACCACCGGGCGCAGCACGCGGCGTTTTAAAATAAAGCCGAGGACAAATAAAAATAGCAGCGCCGTCAGCCCGACCATCACTTCGGATAGCGTGCGCAGGATGCGGGAGTCGCGGGTTGCTTCCTGAACCGCACGCAACGCACGAGTATCAAGCATCTGGCGGAAATGATCCATGCGCTCCTGCGCACGGTCGAGCTCCTGCTCGTAGATTTTGCCATACAGCAGCGAGACGGCAATCGGTGCCTCCTCATGCGCTAAGTTGGCAAGCGCGGTTTGTTGTTCGTCCTGAAGGCCATCGACAATCTGTAGCCCTTCATGCAGCAACACCAGCTCTTCACCCGTCGCACCAGCATCTTTGAGTTTCGACAGGCGCTGTTCAATCTCCACCTGCTGCTTTTCCCGCTGGTGATATTCGCTCAGCACCTCAGGGTCTTTATTCACCACGTACAGACGAGCCAGGTCAGAGAGCGACCAGGCATTGCTCTCAATTTCATCCGTCAACCGATCGAACACCAGACGCTGCTGCACCGCCTGCCGTTCGGCGTTATCCGCGCTGGAGGCCATCAGCATGACGATACCGGAAACAATCGTCAGGCATACCGTTGCGCCGTAGGCCCAGTTGGTTATTGTGGCAATTCTCACCTGTCGGTTCCTTCTATAACCTGAAATCACGGGGCATGATTGAAATTATAGGAAACGCCTGATTTCTCGTGAGAATAAAAAGGCGACCTCAGGCCGCCTTTTGCTATTTCGTGATCATCATACCTCGGGCGGATTCTTGCCCTCTTCGATAAATTCTTCGTCAAGCCCCTCCACATTCCCCGCGTGGTCACGCCCGGAGAAGAGATTCCAGCAGGCGAGGAACAGCGCGGCGATAAGCGGCCCTATCACAAAGCCGTTAATACCGTAAATTTCCATGCCGCCAATGGTGGTGATAAGAATCAGGTAATCCGGCATTTTGGTGTCTTTCCCCACCAGCAGCGGACGCAGAATGTTGTCCACCAGCCCAACAATAATCACGAAGAAGCCGACGATAAACAGCCCCTGCCACACCTGCTGGGTAGCAAAGAGGAAAATCGCTGCCGGCACCCAGATAATCGCCGAGCCCACGGCAGGCACCAGAGAGAGGAAGGCCATCAGCGCCCCCCACAGTACGCTGCCGTCAATGCCGACAATGGCGAAGGCAATGCCGCCGAGCGTCCCCTGCACCACCGCGACCACCGCCGTGCCCTTGACCGTTGCTCGTGTTACGCCAACAAACTTGGCAAACAGGTGCTGCTTCACAAAATCAGTTAGCGGGAGTGAGTCGAGGATCTGGCGCACCAGATACGGCCCGTCTTTCAGTAAGAAGAACAGCAGGTAGAGCATGATGCCGAAGCTGATAGCAAAACCGAAGGTGCCTTTACCAATCAGGAACGCGCTTCCGGCGAGGTACTGCCCACCGGCCAGCGCCACCTCGGAGAGTTTTTTCTGGATTTGGGCGACGTTATCCAGGTTGTGCTCTATCAGAAATCCGCGCGCCCAGTGCGGAAGATGGGAAAAGAGGCTGGCTATCACCTGCGGGAAGCGCGTGTTGTTCTCCTGTAGCTTGGTGTAAACCACATTCAGTTCGAGCGCAAGCGAGGAGAGGATCACCATTAGTGGAATAAAAACGATCAGACAGATAATGCCGATAGTCAGCAGCGAGGCCAGTCCGTTACGATCGCCCAGTGCGCTGCGCAGTTTGTTTTTCACCGGGTTAAAGACAACGGTGAGGATCGCGGCCCACAGAATCGCGGAAAAGTACGGCGACAATACATCAAAGAATGCCCAGGTCACGAGCGCGAGAATGAAAATGAAAAAGCCTTTGGTCAATCCGTTAAAACGCATTAGTGAGTCCTGTTGCGGGGAAACTGTCTCGACTATAGAAGCGTTTAGCCGGATTTACCAGGTAACAATGAAGCAACATTTCATTCTCCCTAACGCACGAGTAACCGCGCCAGGTATCCTACAAAGACCGTTTTCCGGCACACTTACCGGAAGACACAACGGGAGGAAGCATGTCAGAAGTACTCAACGAGAACGAACTAACGCTTATTGCCCAACGCCTGCAGGCGCTTGCCCAGACCGGGCTAACCTACACCAGGGACGTCTACGACCGCGAACGCTATGAAGACCTGATGGGAATTGCAGAACGATTATTAACCGCGCGTTTTGATCTCCCCGTAGAAACGCTGCAAAACCTGCATAAAGTAGATACCGGCTATGCCACGCCGAAAACCGACGTCCGCGCGATTATTCTGCATGAAGGCAAGCTGTTGATGGTGCAGGAAGCCGACGATAAAGGCTGGAGCCTGCCGGGCGGCTGGGCTGATATTGGCGATAGCCCTACGAAAGCGGTGGAGCGTGAAGTGCGCGAAGAGACCGGGCTTGAGGTGAAAGTGAGCCGTCTGCTCGGCGTGTGGGATCGCAATCAGCATGGCCACCCGCCTTACCCCTGGCATGTCTACAAGCTGATTTTCCTGTGCGAGACGCTGGGCGGCGAGCTTGCCGTCAGCCATGAATCGTTGGATGTCGCTTACGTTGACCCACACAATCTGCCGCCGCTCTCCCTGACGCGCATCGTGCCGGAAGAGATCCACGCCAGTATCCGTAGCGTGCACGAAAATAAGCCTACGTGGTGCGATTAAGCTTGTGAGAACCATCCGGCAATAAAAAACCCCGCATCGCGGGGTTTTTTCACATCGGTAACGATGGATTACATCAACGGCATCGCTTTCTGCACAATGCTAATCAGCGGCTGCGGATAAATACCCAGCACCAGCACCAGCAGTGCGGAGATAAGCACCACGATACCGCCCGCGCTGTACTGCCAGTTAGACGGCGCATCGCGGTTTGGTTTTTCCGGTGCGCTCAGGTACAGGCTCACCGCAACGCGCAGATAGTAGTAGAGGCCAATCGCGGAACCAACCACCACCGCGCCAACCAGCCACCACAGGTGCGCCTGGACACCGACGGCCAACACGTAGAACTTACCGATAAAGCCAAGGGTCATCGGGATACCGGCCAGAGACAGCATCATCACGGTCATCACGGCGGCCAGAATCGGACGGTGCCAGAACAGACCACGGTAGGAGTACAGAGAATCTGCATCAGGGCCACGGTATGGGCTCGACATCAGGCTGACAACGCCGAATGCGCCGAGGCTGCTGAACAGATAACCCGCCAGATAAACGCCAACGGCTTCCATCGACATCTCGCCGCTGTGCAGCGCAATCAGCGCCACCAGCAGGTAACCGAGGTGAGAAATGGAGGAGTAACCGAGCAGACGTTTGATATTGGTCTGGCTCAGCGCCATCAGGTTACCGAAGATGATGGAGGCGAAGGCGATGAGGCCCAGCACCACGCGTACCGCTTCGCTATCGCCAACCGGCGCGTACAGGAACAGACGCATCACGACACCGAAGATAGCAATCTTGCTGGCGGTAGCCAGGAAGGTAGATACCGGCGCAGGCGCACCCTGATAAACGTCCGGCGTCCACAGGTGGAACGGTACCAGAGACAGTTTAAAGCCGAGGCCAACAATCATCATCCCCAGGCCTGCCAGCAGCAGCGGTTCGTGCAGCATGTTGTCGCTGAGGCTCTTACCGAGCGCCAGGAACGACAGGTCACCGGACTGCGCATACAGCAGCGCCATACCGAACAACAGGAACGACGATGCGGCGGCGGACAGAATGGTGTACTTGATGCTCGCTTCCAGAGAACGTTTCTGGCGGAACGCGTAACCAATCAGACCAAACAACGGCAGGGAAATCAGTTCAATACCGAGGAACAGCGCCGCCAGGTGGTTGGCGTTCGCCAGCAGAATGCCACCCAGCGCCGCAATCAGCACCAGCAGGTAGAACTCTTCTTTGTTGTCGGTATAGCCCTCAAGCCACGGATAGGCAAAGGTACAGGTCGCAAGGCTCGCCAGCAGCACCAGGCCAGTGTAAAGCATCGCGTAAGCGTCAACGCGCATCAGCGGCGTGACGTCCATTGCACCACCCTGGCCAACAAACCAGAGCGAGACCAGCGCGGCGTTAAGACCAATGACCGACAGCGTGGCATTGAGGAAGTGATTGCGTCGCCACGCAATGGAGAGCATCACAACCACCACCGTCAAGCCGACGATCAGCAGCGGTAATAGCGCGATCAGTTGTTGTGGAGTTATTGTCATGGCGAATTACGGCCTTGTAGTAGAAACAGAATTAACAAACCACTGCTGGATGTTACTCATCGCAGAATGTGACGTGTCCAGAATCGGCTGCGGATAGAAGCCCAGCAGAACCAGAAGCACGACCAGCAACAGGACGATAAACAGCTCGCGCAGCGACATCCCTGGCAGTTCTTTTGCCGCGATTTCACTCTTCGCTTTACCAAAGTACGCACGGTGCAGCATCGCCAGCGAGTAAACAGAGGCGAACACCAGACCGAAGGTCGAAATCACCGTAATCGTCGGAACGACATGGTAGCTGCCGAACAGGATCATGAATTCGCCGACGAAGTTACCAGTACCCGGCATCCCCAGCGTACAGACCGCGAAGAACAGCGACAGCGCAGGCAGCCATTTAATTTTGCTCCACAGACCGCCCATTTGACGCATGTCGCGGGTATGCAGACGCTCGTAAAGCTGACCACACAGGATGAACAGGCCGGCTGCGGACAGACCGTGCGCAATCATCTGAATGACCGCGCCCTGATACGCCAGCTGGCTGCCGGTGTAGATAGCAATCAGCACGAAGCCCATGTGGGAAACGGAGGTGTAGGCAATCAGACGTTTGATGTCGTACTGCGTGAACGCCATCCATGCGCCGTAGAAGATACCAATCACACCCAGCCACATGGCGATAGGCGCGAACTCGGCAGACGCGTTCGGGAACAGCGGCAGCGCGAAGCGCAGCAGACCGTAGGCCGCGGTTTTCAGCAAGATACCGGCGAGGTCAACGGAACCTGCGGTTGGTGCCTGCGAGTGCGCGTCAGGCAGCCAGCCGTGCAGCGGCACGACAGGCATTTTCACCGCGAAGGCGATGAAGAAGCCGAGCATCAGCAGATACTCCACGCCGTGGGACATTGGCGTCTTCAGCAGGTCCTGATAGTCGAAGGTCCATACGCCGGTCGCGTTGTGGTGAACGAACACCAGCGCCAGGATGGCAATCAGCATCACCAGACCGCTCGCCTGGGTATAGATGAAGAACTTGGTAGCCGCCGTGATACGCGTTTTACCGTCGGATGCCTTGTGGCCCCACAGCGCGATCAGGAAGTACATCGGCACCAGCATCATCTCCCAGAAGAAGAAGAACAGGAACATGTCGATGGCCAGGAACACGCCGATTACGCCGCCCAGGATCCACATCAGGTTGAGGTGGAAGAAGCCCTGGTATTTCTGGATTTCATTCCAGGAACAGAGCACCGCCAGCACACCCAGCAGACCGGTCAGGACCACCATCAGCAGCGACAGACCGTCGAGCGCCAGGTGGACGTTGATACCAAAGCGTGGGATCCACGGCAGAATAAACTCAGACTGCCACTGCGGCAGGCCGGTGGATTGGGTGAGTGAGTAGCCGCCCTGCAGCCACAGCTGCAGGCCAAGCGCCAGCGTCAGTCCCATGGTAATCAGCGCTATCCAGCGCGGCATCTTCACGCCAAAGCGTTCGGTCTGCCAGCAGAGGAAACCGCCGATAAAGGGAATCAGTATTAGCCAGGGTAATAACATGGCAATTCATTTCCTTATTAATCTATCCGGAGGCGACAATGCCTACCAGAACAGGAAAACAGCACGACATTTTCATGGGGAGGAAGCTCCTCCCCAACGAATTAACGCAATACCATCAACAACGCCAGCACCACCACGGCACCGATGCTCATTGACGCAACATACCAGCGCAGGTACCCGTTCTCGCTCAGCACCAGGCCTTTGCCTGCGAAGCGGGAGAGGATAGCGGGAATGTTCATCAAGGCATTGAGCGGGTCGCGCTTCAGCAGCCAGGCGATGCCAAGGAACGGCTTCACGAACACCTTGTCGTACAGCCAGTCAAAGCCCCAGGCGTTATACCACCAGGTCCCCAGCAGACGGCCAGGCGCGCTGTTGGCGATGGAGGTCACCAACGTGCGTTTGCCCAGCCACAGCCATGCGGCAATCAGGATACCGGCAATCGCTACCACACCTGACGTGATTTCCAGCGTCAGCACGCGGCCATGTTCCAGTTCAGTCGTCGCCGGCAGTACGCCGTGCAGCGGTGGCACAATCAGCGCGCCGATAAAGGTCGACAGGATCATCAGCACAATCAGCGGCAGGTGGTGGGTAATCCCCTTCCCTGCGTGCGCGTGGATCTGCTCTTTACCGTGGAAGACGATGAAGATCATACGGAAGGTATAGAGCGAGGTCATGAACGCACCGACCAGGCCCGCTACCATCAGATTGATATGACCGTTGGCCATCGCACCGGCAAGGATTTCGTCTTTACTGAAGAAGCCCGCGGTAATCAGCGGCAGCGCGGAGAGCGCGGCACCACCGACTAGGAAGCAGGCGTACACCAGCGGAATCGACTTACGCAGGCCACCCATCTTGAAGATGTTCTGTTCATGATGGCAGGCCAGAATCACCGAGCCGGACGCCAGGAACAGCAGCGCTTTGAAGAACGCGTGAGTCATCAGGTGGAAAATCGCCGCATCCCACGCCTGTACGCCAAGCGCCAGGAACATGTAGCCAATCTGGCTCATGGTGGAGTAAGCAAGAACGCGTTTGATGTCGGTTTGTACCAGCGCGGCAAAGCCTGCCAGCACCAGCGTGACCGCCCCAACAATACCGACCAGATGCAGCACTTCCGGCGTCAGCAGGAACAGGCCGTGCGTACGCGCAATCAGGTAAACGCCGGCGGTGACCATGGTCGCCGCGTGGATCAGCGCAGATACTGGGGTTGGGCCAGCCATCGCGTCTGCAAGCCAGGTCTGCAACGGCAGCTGCGCGGATTTACCAACCGCACCGCCCAGCAGCATCAGGGTTGCCCACATCAGCATGTTGTTGCCTGCCGCGAAGTGCGCCGGCGCCAGTTCAACCATTTCGCGGAAGTTCAGCGTGCCCAGCTCGTTGTAGAGAATGAACAGCGCGAACGCCAGGAATACGTCACCGACACGGGTCACAACGAAGGCTTTCATTGCCGCTGCGCCATTCTTCGGATCGGTGTAGTAGAAACCGATCAGCAGATAGGAGCACAGGCCCACGCCTTCCCAGCCGAGGTACATCAACAGCAGGTTATCGGCCAGCACCAGAACGACCATGCTCGCGATAAACAGGTTGGTGTAGGCGAAGAAGCGAGAGTAGCCCTCTTCACCGCGCATATACCAGGAGGCGAACATGTGGATCAGGAAGCCCACGCCGGTTACCACGGAGAGCATGGTCAGCGACAGGCCGTCCAGCACCAGGTTGAAACCGATGTTGAAATCACCGACGGACATCCACGTCCACAGCGGCAGGCTGAACGCCTGCTTGCCGTTGGCGAAGAAGTCGACGCCTGCGTACGCGGTCACCAGCGCCGACAGACCAATCGACCCCATCCCTACGGTGGCGGCCAGGTTTTCTGACCAGCGCCCACGGGAGAAGGCCAGCAGAACGAAACCAATGAACGGGAAAATAATGGTTAAGGCAAGCATGTTCATCCGCGCAACTCACTTACTGAATCGATGTTCAGGTTCTGGCGGCGACGATGGAGCTGCAGCAGCAGCGCCAGGCCAATACTCGCTTCCGCAGCGGCAAGCGTAATGGCGAGGATATACATCACCTGACCGTCGGTCTGGCCCCAGTAACTGCCGGCGACCACGAAGGCCAGCGCGGCGGCGTTAATCATAATTTCCAGCCCAATCAGCATAAACAGCAGGTTGCGGCGGATAACCAGACCGGTTAAACCCAGCACGAATAAAATCGCCGCGAGGATCAGCCCATGTTGTAAAGGAATCATGCGTGTTCCTCCGTTTTCCTTTTCGCGCTATCGCCAGCACGGTTGCTCAGCACTTCGCCCATGCGGTCTTCACGACCGATATGGAAGGCCACAACCAGGCCCGCCAGCAGCAGCATCGATGCCAGTTCAACCGCCAGCACGTACGGCCCGAACAGGGCGATACCGACTTCTTTCGCACTGATAGCGTTACCTTCAATGCCCTGGTCATTCAGGCCCATGATGGCGTACACCATCACCGCCAGCAGCACGGCGGACAGTACCGCCGGGCCAATCCAGATTTGCGGCTTCAGCCACTGACGTTCTTGAGCAACTTCAGCGCCGCCCAGGTTCAGCATCATCACCACGAAGACGAACAGCACCATGATGGCGCCCGCATAAACGATGATCTCCAGCGCCCCGGCGAAGTACGCGCCCAGCGAGAAGAACACCCCGGCGATAGCCAGCAGCGAGACAATCAGATACAGCAGCGCGTGTACCGGGTTAGTGTGCGTAATCACTCGCAGGGTCGCGAGGACAGCAATCAGGCCACAGATATAAAAAGCGAATTCCATTGCCCCTCTCCTTACGGTAACAGGCTCTTGACGTCGATAGGCTTAGCTTCGTTCTCTGCTTCGCCCTTATCTTTGCCGTCGATTGCCATACCCGCCATCCGGTAGAAGTTATATTCCGGGTATTTGCCCGGACCGGAAATCAGCAGATCCTCTTTTTCGTACACCAGATCCTGACGCTTGTATTCACCCAGTTCGAAGTCCGGGGTCAACTGAATCGCCGTGGTCGGGCACGCTTCTTCGCACAGACCGCAGAAAATGCAGCGTGAGAAGTTAATGCGGAAAAACTCCGGATACCAGCGGCCGTCTTTGGTCTCTGCTTTCTGCAGAGAGATACAGCCAACCGGACAGGCTACCGCGCAAAGGTTACAGGCAACGCAGCGCTCTTCGCCGTCCGGATCGCGCGTCAGCACGATACGGCCACGATAGCGCGGCGGCAGGTAGACCGGCTCTTCCGGGTACATCTGCGTTTCGCGTTTGGCGAACGCATGCAGGCCGATCATCCAGATACTGCGTACCTGGGTGCCGAAGCCTACGAGTAATTCTTTTAAGGTCATGGTCTATAGCCCCTTATGGCTGCTGCCAGAGAATGACAGCCGCCGTTACCAGCAAGTTGATGAGCGTCAGCGGCAGGCATACTTTCCAGCCGAAGGACATTACCTGGTCATAACGAGGACGCGGTAACGACGCACGAATCAAAATGAACATCATCATGAAGAACGCGGTTTTCAGCGCGAACCAGATGAATGGCGGTAAGAACGGGCCTTGCCAGCCACCGAAGAACAGCGTCACGATAAGCGCTGACACGGTGACGATACCGATATACTCACCCACGAAGAACAGACCGAATTTCATACCGGAATATTCGATGTGGTAACCATCGGCCAGTTCCTGCTCGGCTTCCGGTTGGTCAAACGGGTGACGGTGACATACCGCTACGCCCGCAATCGCAAAGGTAATGAAGCCGAAGAACTGAGGAATGACGTTCCACAGGTGAGCCTGGTTATTGACGATGTCGGTCATGTTGAATGAACCGGCCTGCGCCACCACACCCATCAGAGACAGACCCAGGAACACTTCGTAGCTCAGGGTCTGCGCAGACGCACGCATCGCCCCCAGCAAGGAGTATTTGTTGTTGCTCGACCAGCCAGCGAACAGTACCGCGTAGACCGCGAGACCTGCCATCATCAGGAAGAACAGAATCCCGATGTTGAGGTCGGCGACCACCCAGCTTGGGCTGACCGGCACAATGGCGAAGGCCAGCAGCAGCGAGGTGAAGGCGATAACCGGTGCCAGCGTAAAGATCATGCGGTCCGTAAATTTCGGAACCCAGTCCTCTTTAAAGAACATTTTGATCATGTCGGCAACGAGCTGGAGCGAACCGCCCCAGCCCACGCGGTTTGGCCCGTAGCGGTTCTGGAACAGGCCCAGAAGGCGACGTTCGCCGAAGCTCATGAACGCCCCGCAGGTGACAACCACCAGCAGGATGACCACGGCCTTGACGATGCTAAGGAGGATCTCAATCAGATCCGGCGTTAACCAACTCATTGCTGTGCCTCCTGCAGATTTTCAAGACGCGCGCCCGCAAGCACAGGAGCTATGCCCGGCATGCCCATCGGCAAACCAACCTGCCCTGCCACCAGCCCGCTGGAAATCACCAGCGGCAGCGTGACCGTCTGACCATCAAAGCTGAACGCCATTTTCGCGCCTTCGTTTACGCCAAGCGCCGCGGCATCGGCCGGGTTGAGCTTGATATAAGGCTGCGGCATGCGGCTTTGGAACACCGGCGCACGCTGTGACATCTCGTCGCTACCAAACAGATGGTAGTACGGGGCCACGCGCCATTTCCCGGCTTCAGCCTGGAAGCCTGCCGGTACGGTAGTGAAGTAATCCAGACCGTTTGCCGACGCTTCAATCAGACGTACGCCCGGGTCACCGTGACGCAGTTTGCCGCCCACTTCGGCCTGGAACTTGTTCCATGCCTGCGGGGAGTTCCAGCCCGGAGCCCATGCGAATGGGATCTGCGAACGCGGTGCGCCCGGCTGGTTGTTCCCTTCCATGGAGAAGGCGAACATGGTGTCTTTATCCTGCGGCTGACGCGGCTCGTGCACGCTGATATTCGCGCGCATTGCCGTACGGCCGCTGTAACGGTGCGGTTCACGTGCCAGCTTTTGACCACGAATACGGAAGGTCGCGTCCGGCGCGGCATCTTTAATGCCAGCCAGCTGCGGCAGTGCGGCGACGGCAGCGTCAATCACGTGATCCAGCTGGGTCCAGTCAACCTGACGGTTTTCCAGGGTGCTGTGCAGCGAGTGCAGCCAGCGCCAGCTTTCCAGCATGATGGTTTTGCTGTCGTAGTAGCTTGGGTCATACACCTGGAAGAAGCGCTGAGCACGGCCTTCGTTGTTGATGACCGTACCGTCGCTTTCGGCAAAGCTTGCCGCCGAGAGCACCAGGTGTGCATGGTCCATAATCGCCGTACGCTGATGGTCAATCACCATCACCAGCGGGGCTTTATCCAGCGCGGCGTTCACACGGCTAGCAGCCGCATGACGGTGCAGGTCGTTTTCCAGCACGATAACCGCATCGGCAGCGCCGCTTTCCAGCTCGTTCAGCGCGTCATCAAGAGAACCACCGCCAATCATGCCGAGACCAACGCTGTTTACCGCGCGGGCAATCATCGTTACGCCAACGTCAGAACCGCGAGCCTTAAGCGCTTTTGCCACGTTAGCCGCCGCCTGAATCACTTCAGCGCTACCGGCGTTGGTGCCGGAGATAATCAGCGGTTTTTTCGCCCCGGCCAGCGCCTGAACGATCACGTCGATCTTGCCCTGCAGGTCACGATCGATACCGTCAACCGCCGGTGCGTTGTTGTCCAGCGCATGGGCAATCGCGAAGCCTAAACGCGCCTGATCTTCTACCGGTGCGCGGTAGGTCCACGCGGCGATATCATCCAGACGAGTGTCGTCGACGTTGGTGACAAACAGCGGGTGTTTCGCACGCTGGCCGATGTTCAGGATGGCTGCAATCTGCCAGTCAGCCACTTTCTGGGCCGCTGCCATTTCGCGTGCTTTACCTTTCACCGCCTGGCGAACCGCCAGCGCGACGCGAGCGCCGGTCTGGGTAATGTCTTCACCCAGCACCAGTACCGCATCGTAAGATTCGATATCGCGCAGCGCAGGAGTATGAATGCCGCCTTCACGCAGCACTTTCAGCGCCAGCTGCAAACGTTCCTGCTCGCCTTTAGCGATGCCGGTGTAGAAGTTATCCGCACCCACCAGTTCACGCAGCGCGAAGTTGCTTTCAACGCTCGCACGTGGAGAACCGATACCAATCACTTTCTTCGACTGACGCAGAATATCCGCCGCGCCCTGCATCGCCTGTTCGGCGTTGAGGGTGATGAGGTCATCGCCGCGGCGCTGAACCGGCTGACGCGGACGGTCTTTCAGGTTCACATAGCCATAGCCGAAACGACCACGGTCGCAGAGGAAGTAGTGGTTAACGGTGCCGTTGTAGCGGTTTTCGATACGACGCAGTTCGCCATAGCGCTCGCCCGGGCTGGTGTTACAGCCGATGGAGCACTGCTGGCAGATGCTTGGCGCAAACTGCATGTCCCACTTACGGTTGTAGCGCTCGGAGTGCGTCTTATCGGTAAATACGCCGGTCGGGCAAATTTCAACCAGGTTACCGGAGAATTCGCTTTCCAGGGTTCCGTCTTCTGGACGGCCGAAGTAGACGTTGTCGTGCGCGCCGTACACACCAAGATCGGTACCGTCTGCGTAGTCTTTGTAGTAACGCACACAGCGGTAACAGGCGATACAGCGGTTCATTTCGTGAGAGATGAACGGCCCCAGGTCCTGGTTACGGTGGGTACGCTTAGTAAAGCGATAGCGACGGAAGCTATGGCCGGTCATCACGGTCATATCCTGAAGGTGGCAGTTACCGCCCTCTTCACAGACCGGACAATCGTGCGGGTGGTTAGTCATCAACCACTCCACCACGCTCTCGCGGAACTGCTTCGCTTCTGCGTCGTCGATAGAAATAAAGGTGCCGTCGGATGCCGGTGTCATACAGGACATCACCAGGCGGCCACGCGTGTCTTCCGCGTTCTGATATTGCTTCACCGCACACTGGCGGCAAGCACCGACGCTCCCAAGCGCCGGGTGCCAGCAAAAGTATGGAATATCAAGGCCCATAGAGAGACATGCCTGTAGCAGGTTGTCCGCTCCGTTGACCTCGTATTCTTTGCCGTCTACATGAATCGTAGCCATTAGCGTGCTTCCAAATTAAAAAATCGTTACCACTTCTTCATTCAGGCTGCCTCTGCGTTGGCTGCCTGAATGAGTTTGTGGGAATCACCAGCGCGTCTTTAGCAGGTTCGGCTGAATCCCGTTAATTGCATGGGTGTTGCTGAACTGCTGCTTGATGCCTGCTTCGAATTCTTCGCGGAAATATTTAATGGCGCTCTGCAGCGGCTCAACCGCACCAGGCGCATGCGCGCAGAAGGTTTTACCCGGCCCTAAGAATCGACACAGTTGCTCAAGTGTCTCGATGTCGCCAGGCTGGCCTTCACCGCGCTCAAGGGCGCGCATAATTTTGACGCTCCACGGCAAGCCGTCGCGGCATGGCGTACACCAACCGCAGGACTCACGGGCGAAGAACTCTTCCAGGTTACGCACCAGCGGTACCATACCGATCTCGTGGTCGACGGCCATCGCCAGCGCCGTACCCAGACGGCTGCCCGCTTTACCGATGCTTTCAAATTCCATCGGCAGGTCAAGGTGCGATTCGGTCAGGAAGTCAGTCCCTGCGCCGCCCGGCTGCCAGGCCTTAAATTTCAGGCCATCACGCATGCCGCCAGCGTAGTCTTCAAGGATTTCACGCGCGGTGGTGCCAAACGGCAGTTCCCAGACGCCCGGGTTTTTCACGCGCCCGGAGAAGCCCATCAGCTTGGTACCGGCATCTTTACTGGTGGAGATGTTCTGATACCACTCAACGCCGTTGGCCAGAATAGCCGGGACGTTACAGAGGGTTTCCACGTTGTTGACGCAGGTCGGTTTACCCCAAACGCCTGAGCTCGCCGGGAACGGCGGCTTGGAACGTGGGTTAGCACGACGGCCTTCAAGGGAGTTAATCAGCGCGGTTTCTTCACCGCAGATGTAGCGCCCAGCCCCGGTGTGCACGAACAGCTCGAAGTCAAAACCGGTGCCGAGAATGTTTTTCCCGAGCAGGCCCGCTTCGGTAGCTTCCGCAATGGCGCGGCGCAGGTGCTGTGCGGCTTCAATGTATTCACCGCGCAGGAAGATGTACCCGCGATACGCTTTCAGGGCGAACGCGGAGATCAGCATGCCTTCCACCAGCAGGTGCGGCAGCTGTTCCATCAGCAGGCGGTCTTTATAGGTGCCCGGCTCCATTTCATCGGCGTTACACAGCAGGTAACGGATGTTCATGGATTCGTCTTTCGGCATCAGGCTCCACTTCAGACCGGTGGAAAAGCCCGCGCCGCCGCGCCCTTTCAGGCCAGCGTCTTTCACCTGGTTGACGATTTCGTCCGGGGCCATCCCGGAGAGCGCTTTGCGCGCACCGGCATAACCATTTTTCGCCTGATACTCTTCCAACCACACCGGCTGCTTGTCGTCGCGAAGACGCCAGGTCAGCGGATGGGTTTCGGGAGTCAGAATAATATTTTTCATTATTTATACTGCTCCAGCAGGTCAGGAATGGCTTCCGGCGTCAGATGGCTGTGAGTGTCCTCATCAATCATCATGGTCGGCCCCTTGTCGCAGTTGCCCAGGCAGCAGGTCGGCAGCAGGGTGAAGCGACCATCAAAGGTGGTTTGACCCGGTTTGATGTCGAGCTTCTTCTCAATCGCGGCCTGAATGCCCTGATAGCCGGTGATATGACACACCACGCTGTCACAGTAGCGAATCACATGACGGCCAACCGGCTGGCGGAAAATCTGGCTGTAGAAGGTGGCGACACCTTCTACGTCACTCGCCGGAATATCCAGCACTTCGGCTATCGCGTAAATCGCACCGTCCGGCACCCAGCCACGCTGTTTCTGAACGATCTTCAGCGCTTCGATGGACGCCGCACGCGGGTCTTCGTAGTGGTGCTTCTCGTGCTCAATAGCTTCACGCTCTGCCGCACTCAGCTCAAAAGCCTCGGTTTGTGGTTGTTGATTCTCGTGCATAATTAGCGGTCCACGTCTGACATAACAAAATCAATACTACCCAGATAGACGATAAGGTCTGATACCAGGCTGCCACGGATCGCCGACGGAATCTGCTGCAGGTGCGCATAGCTCGGCGTACGGATACGGGTGCGGTAGCTCATGGTGCTGCCGTCGCTGGTCAGGTAGTAACTGTTAATCCCCTTGGTCGCTTCCACCATCTGGAAGGATTCCTGTGCTGGCATAACCGGGCCCCAGGAAACCTGCAGGAAGTGGGTGATCAGGGTTTCGATGTGCTGCAGCGTGCGCTCTTTCGGTGGCGGCGTGGTCAGCGGGTGATCCGCCTTGAACGGGCCTTCCGGCATGTTATCGAGACACTGCTGAAGAATACGCAGGCTCTGGCGCAGCTCTTCCACTTTCAGCATCACGCGGGTGTAGCAGTCAGAAACGCCACCGCCGGTCGGGATTTCGAAGTCGAAGTTTTCATAGCCAGAATATGGACGCCATTTACGCACGTCGAAGCCGATACCGGTGGCACGCAGGCCAGCACCGGTGGTGCCCCACTCCAGCGCTTCTTTCGCGGTATAAGCAGCAACGCCGACGGAGCGGCCTTTCAGAATCGTGTTACGCAGTGCGGCTTTCTCGTAGGAGTCCAGACGCTTCGGCATCCACTCAAGGAATTCACGCAGCAGACGATCCCAGCCACGAGGCAGGTCGTGCGCCACGCCGCCGATGCGGAACCAGGCTGGGTGCATACGGAAACCGGTAATCGCTTCTACCAGGTCATAGATTTTCTGACGGTCGGTAAAGGCGAAGAAGACCGGGGTCATCGCGCCGACGTCCTGAATAAACGTCGAGATGTACAGCAGGTGGCTGTTGATGCGGAACAGTTCGGAGAGCATCACGCGAATCACGTTCACGCGGTCCGGCGTGGTAATACCCGCCAGCTTCTCTACCGCCAGCACGTACGGCATTTCGTTCACGCAGCCGCCGAGGTACTCGATACGGTCGGTGTACGGAATGTAGCTGTGCCAGGACTGACGCTCGCCCATCTTCTCGGCGCCACGGTGGTGATAGCCGATGTCCGGTACGCAGTCGACAATCTCTTCGCCATCAAGCTGCAGGATAATACGGAATGCACCGTGCGCAGATGGGTGGTTCGGGCCGAGGTTGAGGAACATGAAGTCCTCGTTTTCGGTCCCGCGCTTCATACCCCACTCTTCCGGTTTGAAGGTCAGCGCTTCCATTTCCAGATCCTGCTTGGCTTTGGTCAGCTCAAACGGGTCGAATTCGGTGGCGCGCGCCGGGTAGTCTTTGCGCAGCGGATGGCCTTCCCAGGTCGGCGGCATCATGATGCGACGCAGATTCGGGTGGCCGTTAAAGGTAATGCCAAACATTTCCCAGGTTTCACGCTCATACCAGTTGGCGTTCGGGAAAAGTTTGGTGATTGTCGCGACGTTCAGGTCGTTTTCAGACAATGCCACCTTGAGCATGATATCGCGATTGCGGTCTATTGAGATCAGGTGGTAGAAAACGGAAAAGTCCGCGGCAGGTAAACCTTCGCGGTGCGTACGCAGACGTTCGTCCATGCCGTGGAGATCGAAAAGCATGACGTAAGGCTTTGGCAATCTCTTCAGGAAGTCGACAATTTCGAGCAGCTGTTCGCGCTTAACCCAAACAACGGGTATCCCGGTGCGAGTGGCCTGAACGGTAAAAGCATCCGGCCCAAAACGGTTGCGCAACTCGCCGATGACCGGATCATCAAGGTGATCGCGGGTTTGCCATGCGGCTGCGTCTTGCGCGGTTAAATCGGTCATATTGTTCACCATTGCAAAAGGTCCGTGGTGACTGCCGGGGTGGCCTTCGCGCTGTTGTATATTGATTTGCGAAGTCGAAAAGATGCCACCGCCCGCAGGCGCAAATTAAATCTCGTCCGGCGTCCGAAGATTCGTCACAGCAATACGTTCGCCGCGTTTACGCTCGCGTTCCGACTGCATGTTGGCGCGGTAAACGCCCTGATCGCCAACGACCCACGACAGTGGGCGACGTTCTTTACCAATGGATTCCTGCAGCAGCATCAGCGCCTGCATGTAAGCTTCCGGACGCGGAGGGCAGCCTGGAATGTACACGTCGACAGGAATGAATTTATCCACGCCCTGCACGACGGAGTAGATATCGTACATGCCGCCGGAGTTGGCACAGGCGCCCATTGAGATAACCCATTTCGGTTCCAGCATCTGGTCGTACAGTCGCTGAATAACCGGAGCCATCTTGGTGAAGCAGGTACCGGCAACCACCATCAGGTCAGCCTGACGTGGGGACGCTCGCAGTACTTCCGCACCAAAACGCGCAACGTCATGCACCGCAGTGAATGACGTCACCATTTCAACGTAGCAGCAAGAAAGGCCGAAGTTGTAAGGCCAGATTGAGTTCTTACGGCCCCAGTTGACCATGTCGTGAAGCGCGTGTTCGAGTTTCCCCATGTACACGCTTTTGTTCACCTCCTGCTCCAGGGGATCGGTAACAATCTCCTGTTTTTGCAGGGGATAACGGTCGTTCTCACCGTTAGGATCTATGCGGGTGAGCGTATAATCCATCTTATTGCCTCGCTTTTACTGCGTATTACGGTTAGTGACGCTGTCGGATTCTGGGTTAGCCAGCGTGCGGCGAGAACGCGCAGGCGTCCAATCAAGCGCGCCAATGCGAACGAGGTAAACCAGACCGGCCAGCAGCACAAATATGAAAATGGCGGCCTCGATAAAGCCAACCCAACCGCTTTCGCGAATGGACGTTGACCAGGCGTAGAGGTAAAGCGCTTCCACGTCGAAGATGACGAAGAACATGGCGACCAGATAGAACTTCGCCGACAGACGCAAACGTGCGGAGCCAACGGAGTCGATACCCGATTCAAACGGAGTGTTTTTGCTTCTTGCGCGTGCGCGACCACCCAAGTACCAACCGCCGATTAACATCAGGCAGCACAGGCCAATGGCAATGATCAGAAAGATAGCGAATGCCCAATGATGGGCGATGATTTCAGTGGATGTTGACATACACAAAGCTTTACCAAATAGGTAGCATTACCACCTCTGCTCTTACCGGCAGATGGACGCTACATCGATTCATGGGGAGGATTAAAAAACCTACAAACAGCCCAATTCGAAACATAGACCGCAAAATGTTGAGGTTTTTTACTCCTTTCTATAACCTTTTGTCAACTTTAACAAAAGTTTCCTCACATTAATTTACATCAAAAGCATTTCATTAACATTACGTGCCCTTTGATTTGATTCAGCTCAATAGACCCTGCGGTTTACCTGTTGTTGAATCGTGTCCGTTTTGTAGCAATGACAAGAATTACCCTTCTATTTTGACAGGATTTACTAATGATTCCTCCCCCCAATGAGGAGTATTTTCTTGATCTAAGACACGCTTTTGTTAATTCGACCCGAAAAACGGCAACAATCTATCCGTTTTTTTAACATTAGCAGGAGATAAGACTTTAGGTATGATGATAGGATAGTTGAGGGTAAAAATATTTCTAATTACATGATTACTCTCACATTATTAGATTTATTTTTAAACTATCTACGCAGAAGTACGAAAAAAGAACCGCAAACACGCTTTTCATCGTCTACGATTCTTTTTTACATTTACATTTTGTTACTACATTTCAAGCGAATTGTTAATCCAAATCCCTTTCATGTATGAGGGAATTATCTCCCCCTTCAGTGGTATAGCTCCCACCGTTCGGCCAGGGTTCGTACCGCTGCTCCTGGGACTGGAAAATCATCTGCGCCAGCTCGTTTTCACTGGCTACGTTGTAGCTCAGCATATACTCGGTCTCCGGCAGATCGGGCATGCCCTCACCTTTGCCAAGCGCACGCAGATCCGGGCTCATCATTTCAGCCGGTCGGCCGGTGACGCCCAACCCCGCTTTGACCGCCGCGCGAACGGCTGAAAGCGTTGAAGCGACATACGCCAGTCGCCACGCAATGCCGGCGGCATCCAGGGTCTTAATAATCATATCGCGGAACGGACTAGGATCATCCAGCAGTACCAACGGTACCGGCTCTTCCTGGCGCAACGTAAATTCTGCCGCACAGTACCAAAGCGTAGGCGAGGTACGCAGAATCGTCGACTCGAAGCCTTCCAATGGATGAGTCGTCAGCGCCAGATCGATCTCTTTATTGCTTAGCATACTGGCCATCTCGCCATGCCGTTTGACTCGTACGTCAAGCGCCAGCTTCGGATAGGCCGAACTGATGCGGTTTAACAGGAACGGCAAGATGGTATCGGCAGATTCATCAGACGACCCTAAAGTCAGCTGTCCCTGAAGAGAGCTAAACATTAACGATGTGCATGCTTCATCGTTGAAACGCAGGATTTTACGCGCGTAGCCCAGCAGTTGGATGCCATGTTCGGTAAGCAGTTTGTTACGCCCATGACGGGCAAACAGTTCCTTACCCACCAACTGCTCCAGACGCTGCATTTGCTGGCTTACGGCGGATTGGGTACGGCAAACTGCCGCCGCCGCCGCTGCGAAAGTGCTTAGGTCGGCTACAGCAACAAAGGTTCTCAGCAGATCGAGATCGAGATTCAGTATCGGACGATTGGCATTTATCATATTAATCCACTTACAGGTTCGGGGACCGACCTGCCTTATTGATGCTGCACTCAAAAGTTCAGGCAAATCCTTTTAAATCATCTTTCACCAATCATTGACGAATGACTGCCTGATGAGTGTCAGTATTAAATTTTCTGTTACTACCGTGAGCAACAGTTCCTTTTGCAATATATCCTTCGACCCAGAGGCTAATAATCCTTTTCACCCTGATAACCGTCTCGCGTAAGAAGTTGTAGGTAGCGACATCGCGATAATGCTTCAGAGAGAAAACAGGACTTATAAAAGAAGCCAATAAATCCAATGAATAACATCAAGTTATGATATCAATCTTGATAATCATCAACAAAAACTGCTAATGGGAGTCTGACGCTCTTTTCCATATTAACTGAAAACCATAGAATTTATAAGCCTAAATAAGATCTATCTCAATAACGAAAAAGGTTTAGAATCAAAACAATTTAAGAAAACTAACAAATCACCGGCATTACTTTTCAAAATATAAGAAAATATTAATATTGATCATAAGCCATCCTTAACATCAACTTCACAAAAATGAGTATCATCTCTAATCCTTATTCGTCATTATTTAATTAAAAATTAAAAATGTTGAAGAATGCTTAAAGTATATCCAGCAATATTAGCACCTAAGCTAAACCATTTTCTTTTTAACAGCGATAAAAGCTGCATATTGCCGCAGCAGCAGTGATTTAATCTATTGAACAATAAATTAACAAAACATCACGCAACGATAGTCACCAAAGAGTGGCGAAAAAGAATGTACCAACAACGAAGGAAGCACGAAATCTTCTACTGTTAACCCTTCAAAACCACGGGGATGCGGAGTACATTGTTCCGTGCTGACTTCCACGGCAGGGAGTGGCAATAACAGCTAAAAAGGTTAAAGGTTCATGTCTCCGATTGAAAAATCCAGCAAGTTAGACAACGTTTGTTACGACATTCGTGGCCCGGTTCTTAAAGAGGCAAAACGCCTTGAAGAAGAAGGCAATAAAGTTCTCAAACTTAACATCGGTAACCCAGCACCTTTCGGGTTTGACGCGCCGGATGAGATTCTGGTCGACGTGATCCGCAACCTGCCTACCGCACAGGGTTACTGCGACTCCAAAGGGCTGTACTCCGCCCGTAAAGCCATCATGCAGCACTACCAGGCACGCGGCATGCGCGACGTGACGGTAGAAGACATTTACATCGGCAACGGCGTATCTGAACTTATCGTCCAGGCGATGCAGGCACTGCTGAACAGCGGTGACGAAATGCTGGTTCCCGCACCGGATTATCCTCTGTGGACGGCAGCGGTGTCCCTCTCCAGCGGCAAAGCGGTGCACTACCTGTGCGATGAATCCGCCGACTGGTTCCCGGACTTAGACGATATTCGCGCCAAAATTACCCCACGTACCCGCGGGATTGTCATCATTAACCCGAACAACCCAACCGGCGCAGTGTATTCCAAAGAGCTGCTACTGGAGATTGTTGAGATCGCCCGCGAGCACAACCTGATAATCTTCGCCGATGAAATCTACGACAAGATCCTCTACGACGAAGCCCAGCATCATTCGATCGCGGCGTTAGCGCCGGATCTGCTGACCATTACCTTTAACGGTTTGTCCAAAACCTACCGTGTCGCCGGTTTCCGTCAGGGCTGGATGGTGCTGAACGGACCTAAAAAACATGCTAAAGGCTATATTGAGGGGCTGGAAATGCTGGCGTCCATGCGTCTGTGCGCCAACGTCCCGGCACAGCACGCTATTCAGACTGCGTTAGGTGGCTATCAGAGCATTAGCGAATTCATCATGCCGGGCGGTCGTCTGTACGAGCAGCGCAACCGTGCGTGGGAGCTTATCAATGAAATCCCTGGCGTCTCCTGCGTGAAACCAAAGGGTGCGTTGTATATGTTCCCGAAAATTGATGCTAAACGTTTTAACATTCATGACGATCAGCGCATGGTGCTGGACTTCCTGCTACAGGAAAAAGTACTGCTGGTTCAAGGTACCGCCTTTAACTGGCCGTGGCCGGATCACGTGCGTATCGTGACCCTGCCGCGTGAAGACGATCTGGAAATGGCGATTACCCGCTTTGGCCGCTTCCTGTCTGGCTACCATCAGCTTTAATGCGGCTCATGACCGCTGGAATTTGCATCCGGCGGTCATCTCTGCGCACAATGCCTTTACTGTTGTTAACGCGTAAGGGTTGTTATGAATCAGAGTCATTTTTTTGCCCACCTCTCCCGCCTCAAGTTAATCAACCGCTGGCCGCTGATGCGCAATGTGCGCACCGAAAACGTCTCTGAACACAGTCTGCAGGTTGCCATGGTCGCCCATGCCCTCGCGGCGATTAAAAACCGTAAATTCAATGGTCAGGTTAATGCCGAACGCATTGCGCTGCTGGCGATGTATCACGACGCCTCTGAGGTGTTAACCGGCGATCTGCCTACCCCGGTAAAGTATTTCAATTCGCAGATTGCGCAGGAATACAAAGCCATCGAGAAAATCGCCCAGCAGAAGCTTATCGATATGGTGCCGGAAGAGCTGCACGATATTTTTGCGCCGCTTATCGACGAGCATCAGAGCAGCGATGAAGAAAAAGCGATCGTGAAACAGGCTGACGCGCTGTGTGCTTATCTGAAGTGTCTGGAGGAGTTGTCGGCGGGAAACAACGAATTCCTGCTGGCAAAAGGCCGTCTGGAGAAGACGCTGGCCTCACGCCGCAGCGAGGAGATGGACTACTTTATGGCGGTGTTTGTGCCGAGCTTCCATCTTTCGCTCGATGAAATAAGCCAGGATTCACCGCTGTAATTGTCTACGTTCCCGGCGTCGCTGCGCTCGACCTGGCTACCTTCAACTTGTAGCCCGGCCCGCCGGTGAGCCTCAGAACGGGAACAAAATCGGAATCAGCACCACGCAGACAATCATCACCAGCACGGTAAACGGCACGCCGATTTTGACGAAATCGCTGAAGCTGTATTTCCCCGGCCCCAGCACCAGCGTATTCACCGGAGAGGAAACCGGCGTCATAAACGCCGCGGATGCGGCCATCGCGACCACCATCGCAAACGGATAGGGCGACACGCCCATCGTTTTTGCCGTGGCCAGCGCAATAGGCGCCATCAGTACCGCCGTCGCCGTATTCGAGATAAACAGGCCAATCGCCGCGCACATCACGAACAGACAGCCGAGCATCAGATAAGGCCCCTGCCCGCCGCCGATATCCATCAGCCCTTTCACAATCAGATCCACACCGCCGGTTTTTTGCAGCGCGAGGGCGAACGGCATCATGCCGACAATCAAAATAATGCTCGGCCAATGAATCGATTTGTAGGCGCTCTGGGCATCAATACAGCGGAATTTCCCCATCAACAGGCAGGCGATGATCGCCGCAATGGGATTGGGAATTTCATCAGTCAGCATCAGCGCGACCATCAGAACCAGGCAGAAGATCGCGTGAGGCGCCTGGCTGTGAGCCGGGGAAGCATCGCTCACCTCGACGGGAAGATTCAGCACCACGAAGTCGCGGCCGTTTTGCCCCAGTTGGCTAATTAATTTCCAGTTGCCCACCACCAGCACGATATCACCAAGCTGCAATGGCTCATCAACCACCGAGCCGTCCAGCGCCTCGCCGTCGCGTTTCATGCCGACCACGTTCAGGCCATAGCGGGTACGGAAGCCCATTTCACGCACGGTTTTCCCCAGCAGCTCCGACTCCGGGATAAGCGACACTTCCGCCATGCCGACATCAAGCGCCTGGTCAGAGAAGTATTCACCGCGCAGCACCATCGGCTCCAGCAGCTGCTCGCTGCAGAACTGGCGCAGGTCAATTTCCGCGGCGGACATATCAATCAGCAGCACGTCGCGGGCGCGAAATTCAGAGACCCCGTTCACGTTCACAATCACCCGCCGAAAACGACGCCAGCGCTCCACGCCGATAATGTTAGCGCCGTAGCGTTCACGCAGTTTCATGTCGTCCAGACGCTGGCCAATCATCGGGGAGCCGGGGCGAATAGCGAGGCGGCGCGCGCGGCCGGTAAGATGATAGTCACGAATCAGATCGCGGAAAGTACTACGCTTGCGGCCATCGCGCGTCAGGTTGCCTTCATCGCCTTTAAGCATAAAGCGCATCACCAGCATATAAAGAACGCCGAGCACCAATACCACCAAACCTATTGGCGTGACGCTGAAGAAGCTAAACCCCTCCAGCCCTTCGCGGATAAGCTCACTGTTGATAACCAGGTTGGGCGGTGTAGCCACAAGCGTCATCATGCCGCTAATCAAGCCGGCAAAGCTGAGCGGCATCATCAGACGTGAAGGCGAAATATTCATGCGTGCCGAGACGCTAAGCACCACCGGGATAAAAATCGCCACGACCCCCGTCGAGCTCATGAATGCGCCAAGCCCGGCCACAGTCAGCATCAGGAAGACCAGCATTTTGGTTTCACTGCTGCCTGCCGCTTGTACCAGCCAGGACCCCATGTTGGTTGCCACGCCGGTTCGCACCAGCCCATCGCCGATGATAAACAGTGCGGCAATCAGAATGACGTTAGGATCGCTGAAGCCAGAAAAAGCTTCACTCAGCGTGAGCGTACCACTAAGAACAAAAGCGACAATAATGCCCAAAGCAATCGCATCCATGCGTACTTTGCCGGTGGCAAACAGCACAACCGCAATCGCTAACAGACAGAGCACCCAAATCAGTTCACCGTTCACAACATTTCCTTGTCATCAGATAATCGGTAAGGTTTTCAACTATAAGGCGTTGACCATAGTGACAGAAAAAAGCCCCAACGGTGTGGGGCTAAATCATAAGATCATGCATTCTGCGTGACGTTGATGGTGCCATCCGGCAGTTTCTCAACGCATAACGTCGCAAGCGTAGAGAGCACAAAATCAACTTCGCGCAGTTCAGGCGTTTCCGGTGGCACGTTGACGGCCGCCACATGACAACCGGCCGCCAGACCCGACTGCACGCCAGCCTGCGCATCTTCAACCACCAGACAATCCCGTGCAGCGATACCCAGCAGCTCAGCGCCTAAAAGATAAGCATCCGGCTGCGGTTTACCGCGCTTGACCTGTTCGGCGGTGACAAACACTGCCGGTTGCGGCAGACCCGCAGCGCGGTGACGCGCATGGGCTACGGGAATAGAGCCCGAGGTGACAATCGCCCATGGAATTGCGTTAGCTTCCAGATGTTCCAGCAGCTCAAGAGCCCCCGGCAGAGCCTGGATTCCGTCAAGGTCGGTCGCTTCAATATGCTCCAGGCGCAGAAACTCAGCCTGAATTTCCGCTTCCGACTTGCCCGGCATAAAGTGGCGCAGCGTGGTGATGGCCTGCTTACCGTGAATAAAATCCAGCACCGCCTGTGGGTCTACGCCATAGCTTTCGGCCCAGAACTGCCAGGAACGTTCCACCACCGGCAGCGAATCAACCAGCGTGCCGTCCAGATCGAACAGGAAACCTTTACACTGCACGTCGGTCTCCTTAGGCATTGATTATCTGATTGATTTCGTTGCTGCTCAGATGATACTGGCGCGGGCAGCCGTGCCAGACGTTCAGCATGCGCTGGTATTTGTCCCACATCGGGGTCTGCGCGTTGAAGCCGTGGGTGCCCGCATCGAAGTGGGTATAACGACCTTCAACGTTGACCATAAAGCGCACATAGCCGAGGAAACGCGCTTCGGTAGCCGCATCAAAGCCGAGGAAGGTGACGCGGCGTTCATCGATGGTATCGGCGTCTTTCAGGTTGGTCCAGGAGACGTGCAGCGCGTGGTACATCTCCATAATGTCGATAACAATACGACAGGTCTCTTCTTTGAGCTCCCCAAATTCCCTGTCCAGTTCACGCATCTGCAAACCATAACCACGTTCGATAATGGTCTGCAAGCGGCGGTAGCGCTCAGCGTTGTCGGGATCAAGCATAGTCATCATCTTGTACTGATTAGACAAAATCAGACGTTGAGCATGGGTCATTTCCATTCTTCGACTCCTGTTGCGCTTTGCAGCATAAAAAAAGACACAATGTTTGTGTCTTCTTTTATATGCGTTTTTCGCCCTCAATTACAAATCATCGAGGAAAGTTTTATCCAGTTGTTTGAAGGCGCGCTTAAGCGTGTCAGCTAGCGCCTGATAATCCGGCTTGCCTTCAACCGGCGCCAGCGCCTGCCCCGCCTCCTGCAGCTTGCCACGCACTTCATAAAACCACTGTAATATAGAAGGAGGCAACGGCGTGACGGAACGTTTACCCAACCACCACAGCCCCTGCATCGGCAGGCTAAGCGCAAATAACGCGGTGGCGACCGCCGGGCCAAGCTGCCCACCAAGGGCGATTTGCCAGCACAGCGTAAAAATGGCCAGCGGCGGCATCAGCCGGATGGCATGGCGCGTTGCGTGGATCACGCGGTTTTCAACAAACACCGGCGCGAGACGTTTTTCCAGCGGCCACGTCTTTGCATAATACTGCCCACGGCTAAACAAACTGAAGAAACTAACCGGGCGTTGCTCGGGTGTCGACATGGCTTACCTCAACTTCACACATAAAAATTAAAATATTTTTTAAAACAACAACTGAGTATGACATCGTTCAAAAAATTTTGGCATACACCCTGCAATCGGGTATCCTGTGCCAGCCTGAGATAGCGCGATCCTATACGCTCCGGCATATCAAATTATCGCATATTCTGCCATTGGCGGAAAATTATGCAAAATGACTTAGAATCAATATGTATTTCTTAGATCATGCCTGAAAAGTGTTCTGGGCATGATGTTAATCATAAATGTCGATGTCATCCTGCGCTACGCTTATGACTCTTTGACGTTTTTTTAGCCACGTATCATAAATAGGTACTTCCATGTCGAGTAAGTTAGTACTGGTTCTGAACTGCGGTAGCTCCTCCCTGAAATTTGCCATCATTGATGCAGTGAACGGTGAAGAATACCTCTCTGGTTTAGCCGAATGTTTCCATCTTCCAGAAGCACGTATCAAGTGGAAAATGGATGGCGGTAAACAAGAGGCCGCTTTAGGTGCAGGCGCCGCTCACAGTGAAGCGCTGAACTTCATCGTTAATACTATTCTGGCACAAAAACCAGAACTGTCCGCTCAGCTGACCGCAATCGGCCACCGTATCGTACACGGCGGCGAGAAGTACACCAGCTCCGTTGTGATCGACGATTCCGTTATCCAGGGTATCAAAGACTCTGCGTCCTTCGCACCGCTGCACAACCCGGCTCACCTGATCGGTATCGCTGAAGCGCTGAAATCCTTCCCTAACCTGAAAGACAAGAACGTTGCTGTGTTCGACACCGCGTTCCATCAGACCATGCCGGAAGAATCTTACCTTTATGCTCTGCCGTACAGCCTGTACAAAGAGCACGGCGTTCGTCGCTACGGCGCACACGGCACCAGCCACTTCTATGTGACTCAGGAAGCCGCTAAAGTACTGAACAAGCCGGTTGAAGAAGTGAACATCATCACTTGCCACCTGGGCAACGGCGGTTCTGTATCTGCTATTCGTAACGGTAAATGCGTTGATACCTCCATGGGTCTGACCCCGCTGGAAGGCCTGGTCATGGGTACTCGCTCTGGCGACATCGACCCGGCAATCATTTTCCACCTGCATGACACTCTGGGCATGAGCATCGACCAGATCAACAAGATGCTGACCAAAGAGTCCGGCCTGCTGGGTCTGACCGAAGTGACCAGCGACTGTCGTTATGTAGAAGACAACTACAAAGAAAAAGCTGACGCTAAACGTGCAATGGACGTTTACTGCCACCGTCTGGCGAAATACATCGGTTCTTACACTGCACTGATGGAAGGTCGTCTGGACGCGGTTATCTTCACCGGTGGTATCGGTGAAAACGCCGCAATGGTTCGCGAACTGTCCCTGGGCAAACTGGGCGTTCTGGGCTTCGAAGTTGATCACGAACGTAACCTGGCTGCCCGTTTCGGCAAGTCTGGCTTCATCAACAAAGAAGGCACCCGTCCTGCCATCGTTATCCCGACCAACGAAGAACTGGTCATCGCACAAGACGCGAGCCGTCTGACTGCCTAATATCACACCGCCAGCCTAGCTGGCGGTGCTGTTTTGTATCCCGCCTGAAACTGGCGGTAACGAAAGAGGATAAACCGTGTCCCGTATTATTATGCTGATCCCTACCGGAACCAGCGTCGGCCTGACCAGCGTCAGCCTTGGCGTTATCCGTGCTATGGAACGCAAAGGCGTTCGTCTGAGCGTCTTTAAGCCAATCGCTCAGCCGCGCACCGGTGGCGATGCACCTGACCAGACGACCACTATCGTTCGCGCTAACTCATCTACCACCACAGCAGCTGAACCGCTGAAGATGAGCCACGTAGAAGCCCTGCTCTCCAGCAATCAGAAAGATGTGCTGATGGAAGAGATCATCGCTAACTACCACGCTAACACCAAAGATGCTGAAGTGGTTCTGGTTGAAGGCCTGGTCCCAACCCGTAAGCATCAGTTTGCTCAGTCTCTGAACTACGAAATCGCGAAAACGCTGAACGCAGAAATCGTCTTCGTCATGTCTCAGGGTACCGATACCCCAGAACAGCTGAACGAGCGCATTGAACTGACTCGCAACAGCTTCGGTGGCGCGAAAAATACCAACATCACCGGCGTTATCGTTAACAAACTGAACGCACCGGTTGATGAACAGGGCCGTACTCGCCCGGATCTGTCCGAGATCTTCGACGACTCTTCCAAAGCGAAAGTGGTTAAAATCGATGCCGATCAGCTGAAAACCACCAGCACCCTGCCTGTTCTCGGCGCGGTACCATGGAGCTTTGACCTGATCGCGACTCGTGCTATCGATATGGCACGTCACCTGAATGCGACCGTGATCAACGAAGGCGACATCAATACTCGCCGCGTGAAATCCGTCACCTTCTGCGCACGCAGCATCCCGCACATGCTGGAGCACTTCCGTGCAGGTTCCCTGCTGGTGACTTCCGCAGACCGTCCTGACGTTCTGGTTGCAGCGTGCCTCGCCGCCATGAACGGCGTGGAAATCGGTGCCCTGCTGCTGACCGGCGGCTACGAAATGGACGCGCGCATCACTAAACTGTGCGAACGTGCATTCGAAACCGGCCTGCCGGTATTCATGGTGAACACCAACACCTGGCAGACCTCTCTGAGCCTGCAGAGCTTCAACCTGGAAGTTCCAGTTGATGACCGCGAGCGCATCGAGAAAGTTCAGGAATACGTAGCAAACTTTATCAATCCAGAGTGGATCGATTCCCTGACTGCGACCTCTGAACACAGCCGTCGCCTGTCTCCACCAGCGTTCCGCTACCAGCTGACCGAGCTGGCACGTAAAGCAGGCAAACGCGTTGTTCTGCCGGAAGGCGACGAACCACGTACCGTTAAAGCGGCTGCTATCTGTGCTGAACGCGGTATTGCAACCTGCGTGCTGCTGGGTAACCCAGACGAGATCACCCGTGTTGCAGCGTCTCAGGGCGTTGAACTGGGCGCTGGCGTTGAAATCGTTGACCCAGAAGTGGTTCGCGAAAGCTACGTTGCTCGCCTGGTCGAACTGCGTAAGAACAAAGGTATGACCGAAACCGTTGCCCGCGAACAGCTGGAAGACAACGTGGTTCTCGGTACCCTGATGCTGGAACAAGACGACGTTGACGGTCTGGTTTCCGGTGCGGTCCACACGACTGCGAACACCATTCGTCCGCCGCTGCAGCTTATCAAAACTGCACCGGGCAGCTCTCTGGTGTCTTCCGTGTTCTTCATGCTGCTGCCAGAACAGGTTTACGTTTACGGCGACTGCGCAATCAACCCGGATCCAACCGCAGAACAGCTGGCAGAAATCGCTATTCAGTCCGCTGAATCCGCGATTGCCTTCGGTATCGAACCGCGCGTTGCGATGCTCTCCTACTCCACCGGTACCTCTGGTGCAGGTAGCGACGTAGAGAAAGTACGTGAAGCGACTCGTCTGGCACAGGAAAAACGTCCTGACCTGATGATCGACGGCCCGCTGCAGTACGATGCTGCGGTAATGGCTGACGTTGCGAAATCCAAAGCGCCGAACTCTCCGGTTGCAGGTCGCGCTACCGTGTTCATCTTCCCGGATCTGAACACCGGTAACACCACCTACAAAGCGGTACAGCGTTCTGCCGACCTGATCTCCATCGGGCCGATGCTGCAGGGTATGCGCAAGCCGGTGAACGACCTGTCTCGTGGTGCGCTAGTAGACGATATCGTCTACACCATCGCTCTGACCGCGATCCAGTCTTCACAGCAACAGCACTAATCTTACCGTTGTAAAAAAAGCCCCGTGCATTTCTGCGCGGGGCTTTTTATTTACATGAAGATATTAGATATCATCAACCTCAATAACGCCGCTCTCATACAGATCTTTTTCCGTACCTTCAAAGACGACGTAGCTTTCACCACTGTTATCATCAATTGCTTTTAGAATAAACACACTATTAATACCCATTTTATCGGTATCATAGATAACATCTGATTCTACCTGCGGATAATCCATGATCATTACACCATCACGATATAGTTGATAGTGTTGGGTATTCACATCAGAGCGAGACTGGAACTCAAAAATCTCTGTACCATCGGCCTGGTCAACTAAATCAACCCATTGCGGAGCATGGCACTCGAATTCGGTTTCCAGCAATTTAACATTATCAACATCAACTGGCGCACCAGCCGAATTCCACGGCACCTGAATATGCAGGCGTGCACCACCTTCGAAATCCTGTGTGGTAAATGAATAAGTTTCTGTATGCCATTCCGCATTTTTTGCCGTATTAATTTTCCACTCACCCAGCGTCACTGGATAGAGCCCCAGCGTCACTAGCGAAAGCGTTCCGGTGGCATTGCCGCGGCAATCCACTTGTACCTGATACTTAGTATTCGGTTTTAAGGTAATGGTTTGCATAATTGATGCAGTAGAGTTGATCTCACAGTAATGATTTTCTGCATCACCTTCATATTCAATCTGAGACGAACCAGAAAGAACCCATACTTTATCAGTCGTATTTTCGAAATCGCCGTTCACAATTAAATCAGTGCTAATAATCATATTGTTTTCTCCAGAAATAGTTTTGCATTAGTGCCAGAAAACAATAGACGGACGGGCATTGCTGAGTCATATCAAAAACAATAATGTGATATATATTTATGCACCACCAACGACAGATATCAGGGGGATAATTTCTGTTGATGGAAATATGATATCCGATAATAACTATCCCTTGGTATGGGTGGTAAGGTCATCAGTCAGAAAATTAAAGATGAGACAGTGGATAGTGTTTTTTTGTGCAAAAATAGCTGAGATAATTTTCGTGGCAGTCATGACCGCGATCCAGACTTCATAGCAGCAGCACCAATACTTATTCCGCCCGTTCGCAGGCGGTTCAAAGGCAAAAAAAATCCGGAGACGGGAAGCCGCTCCGGATTTTTTGTATCTGTCTTTTGGTCGCGCTTATTCCGCTTCTTCTTCAGCGTGGGCTTCGTTATTGGCATTGCGGGTCATCCACAGCGCCAACGCCTTCAGAGAATCATCAGTAAACTCATCGCAGCGCGCGGTGATCTCTTCCGGCGTCATCCAGCGAACTTCGCTCACCTCTTCTTCCTGTAGCGCAAACGGCCCGTGAGAAACGCAGCTGAACAGGCTTCCCCAGACGCGACAGTTCTTATCTTCAAAGTAGAACTGCCCGTGATCGGCAAACGGCACGCCAGCAATACCTAACTCTTCTTCCGCTTCGCGGCGAGCGGACTCCAGCAGCGGTTCATCAGCCTGAACAACACCCCCAGCGGTGGCGTCCAGCATACCTGGCTGATAGTCTTTCGTCTCCGTACGGCGCTGCACCAGAATTTTCCCCATACCGTCGTGAACGACGATGTAGGTTGCCCTGTGACGCAGACACTGTGCGCGCATCTGTTCACGGCTCGCTTGCGCGATGACCTCATTGTCTTCGTTGACAATATCGACCCATTCCGTGCTTGCCAAATGATTCTGCTCGACCATCCGTAAACCTTAAATTGAAAGCGCTCTTACGGCGCGTTTTATGATTGATGGGTAACTTACGGGTTAATGGCAACCTCTGCAATAACCTGTTGATCATTGAGTGCGAAAACTTGCAGCTTACCCTCGTCAAGCATCCCGAAGCTCGCGGCAAAACCGCCTTTAGGAATGCTAACCGAACCAGGATTAAATAAGAATATGTCGCCTCGTTTTTCTGCGACTGGCAGGTGTGTATGGCCATAAACCAATACATCGCCAGCCGCCAGCGGCGGATGATTGTCAGGGTGATAAAGATGCCCGTGGGTCAAAAACAGGCGCTGTGTTTCAGTGAGCACCTGTTGCCAGGGGGCGGTGATAGGAAACGTCAACAGCATCTGGTCGACTTCGCTATCGCAGTTACCGCGAACCGCGATAATGCGGTCAGCGACCGTGTTCAGTCGCTCGGCAACCTGGGCCGGGGCGTAACCATCCGGCAGCGCGTTACGCGGCCCGTGATTGAGCACATCGCCCAGAATAACCAACCAGCGCGCACCGCTCTCAGCAAAGCGCGCCAGTACCCGTTCCGTGGCCGGTAACGAACCATGAATATCCGATGCAAACATCAGTTTCATTAATCAAATCCCCACAATGATAACCTTGCCATCATAATGGATTTTCACACTTTTTTCAGCCTGCCCGTTTGGCCGAGAGTGCAACATAACGCTGCACGGAGGCCCGCTGCCACTGGAATGTCGCGTAGTCTGCCAGTCTATCCGGCACATCGTCACCGTTCAGTATCAAGCGATTAAGCATTAGCGCCAGGTCGGTATCGGCAATACACCATTCGCCAAACAAGTTTGGGCGGTCATCAGCGAGTAATACACTGGCGGTGTCAAACAGTTTAGCCGCGCTTTTGCGTCCTGCTTCAGTCAAAGGTGCTTTTTTCTCTCCGGCGAAAATGACCGCCGTGGATCGTTCTTCGCGGATGGGCATCAGGTCACTGCGAAGCCATGCCTGAATCTGGCGCGCACGGGCGCGTTTTTGGAGGTCGTGAGGGTAGAGACGCTCCCACTCCGGCGGCGCGAATCGTTCATCAAGATATTCGGTAATGGCGGACGATTCGCTCAGCTCAAAACCATCAACATCCAGCAAGGGAACGCGACGGGTCGCTGAATAGCCTCGCCAACCCGGCTGAAGGTGTTCACCCAGACCAAGGTTGACGGTTTTGAGGGTAAACGGCAGCCCTTTTTCCTGCAGGGCGACATAGACGGACATCACGTAAGGCGAGAAAAAATCAGAATCAGACCAAAGCGTTATCACAGGCTGGCTCATAGCGTCCTCAATCACAGGCAAGAGATGCACGAACGATGGGCGCAGGACGCGCCCATCCAACATAATAGCCAACATAGCCTGTCTGACAGACTATGTCACTTGCCCGCAACATGAGGATTTTGCAATCACCCCACGACCAGCGTTTTCGGCTCCAGATAGGCCTGCATTCCCCATTTACCCATCTCACGACCTAGCCCCGATTGCTTAACGCCACCAAACGGCGCCAGCGGCTCATGCTCAAGCGTGTTGACCATCACGCGACCTGACTCAATCTGCAACGCCAGCGCTTCACCACGTTCGCGTGAGCCGCTCAGTACCATGGCGTTAAGGCCGTAGTCGGTATCGTTGGCAATCGCCAGCGCTTCAGCCTCGTCACGATAGGGGATCAACACCAGCACCGGCCCAAAGATCTCCTCGCGGGCGATTCGCATCTGGTTATTCACGTCGGTAAAAATGGTAGGCCTCACGAACCAGCCGGTTTCCTTGCCCGCAATTCGCCCTTCACCACCGGCCAGAATTCGCGCGCCTTCTTGCTGGCCGAGCTGAATATAGCCCTGCACGCGCAGCCACTGTTTCTGGCTGACCATCGGGCCAATCACCGTCTGGCTGTCTCTCGGGTCGCCAGCGGTGAACGCGGTAATAGCGTCGACAAACGCGTGTTCAAACTCCGCCTGACGTGAGGCAGGCACCAGAATACGCGTCCCGGCAATGCACGCCTGCCCGCTATTCATAAACCCGGCCTCCAGCGCCAGATGCACCGCCGTTTTCACGTCCGCATCATCGAGGATAACCGTAGGCGATTTACCGCCAAGTTCCAGCGTGACGCGTTTGAGCGTACGGGCACCGCTTTCCACGATGTGTTTGCCTACCACAGTCGAGCCGGTAAAGGAGATTTTGGCGATGTCGGGATGGTGATTGATGGTTTCTCCCACCACCTCACCCCGCCCGGTGACAATGTTAAACACACCCGCCGGAATCCGGGCGGCATGCAGCGCTTCGGTAATAATTTGCGTCTGCCAGGCACTCATTTCACTCGGTTTGATAACCGCAGTGCAGCCAGAAGCCATCGCGGTCGCCAGCTTGCTGCAGATAAAACCGGCATCGCTGTTCCACGGGGTAATCAGACCGGCCACCCCGACCGGGGTCATTACCACTGTTGCGCGCCCTACCCGCTCTTCAAAGCTAAATTGTTTCAGTGCATCGATGGCACAGCGAATCGTCTGGGCCGGCCAGGCCGCCATCCAGTTTGCGCGGGCCGATGGCGCGCCGTACTCGGTAATAAGCGCTTCCAGCAGGTCCGCTTCTCGTGCCCGTACGGCCAGGTACATTCTCTCCAGCACCGCAATGCGCTCTTCACGAGTCGTCCGCGACCAGGCCGGAAAAGCGTCTTTCGCCGCCACAATGGCACGCCGAGTATCGTCTTCATCCGCCAGACGAACCTGGCCAATAACCGCTTCGGTCGCGGGGTTGAACAGGTCAAAAAGCTCGCTGCCGTGTGGGGTAACAAACTCGCCGTTGATATAAATTTTGTCGATGTGCAACATGATTCGGTTCTCTACGCCTTGGATGTTTCACAGTATAGGAACGGCGCATCATTGCGATAAGAGGGTATAATATGGACGACCTGTCACGAAAATCGGGATAATCATGCATCGTAGCGGCCTTACCGAACTGGAAATTGTCCTTGCCGTCGCCCGCAGACAAAGCTTCCGCGCCGCCGCGCGCGAGTTAGGCATGTCGGCGACTGCCGTCAGCAATGCCGTCGCCGGGTTGGAGTCGCGGCTTAACGTCCGGCTTTTCAACCGTACGACCCGCAGCGTCGCGCTGACGGAACAGGGTCAGCGCTATGTTTCACGTATTGCTCCCGCGCTGGCGGAAATTCAGCGCGCCGCCGAGGAGATTGCCGCAGAGCCGGGAAACCCAATGGGGACGCTGCGCATCAACGCCCCGCGCGAATGCGTGTCGCTGCTATTCCGGCTGTTTGAAACTTATCTGCAACGCTACCCGCAGATGCGACTTGATATCACCACCGAATCACGACTTATCGACATCGTGTCAGAAGGGTTTGACGCGGGCATCCGTCTCGCCGAGTCCGTCCCGCAGGATATGATTGCCGTCGCCCTGACGCCCGATGCACGCATGCTGATTGTGGGTTCGCCGGACTACTTCGCGCGCCACGGTACGCCACGTTCGCCTGACGACCTCCAGCAGCATCAGAGCATCGGCATGCGCATGTCCCACGGTGGCGTTTACCACTGGGAGCTTGAGTACCATCAGCAAAAATTTACCGTGAATATTCCTCCGCGGATAATCGTCAGCGAAATGCAGGCCATCCACCGCGCTGCGCTCGCCGGGCTGGGACTGGCGTTTATTTCGGAATGGTTTATTCAGGACGAACTCCGCAGCGGCAAACTTATCAGCGTGCTGGATGAGTGGTGCCCAACCTTTGGTGGCCTGCGCCTTTATTATCCGGGGCACCGGCACGTGCTTCCCGCTCTCCGCGCATTTATTGAACTGGCGCACGAACTGAACGCGCGCCAGACGCTGCCGCGCTGAAGATGCTTTAGTGTATGATGTAGAGGAAAACAAAAATTACGGAGAACACCTGCAATGTCTCAGTCTGACGCCATCATTCGCATCAAAAATTTACGCCTGCGTACGTTTATCGGCATTAAGGAAGAGGAGATTGCCAACCGCCAGGACGTGGTTATCAATCTTGAGATTCGCTACCCGGCGGACAAATCACGCAATAGCGAAGACATTAACGATGCGCTGAACTACCGCACCATCACCAAAAGCATAATTCGTCACGTTGAGAATAACCGTTTCTCTTTGCTGGAAAAATTAACTCAGGATGTGCTCGATATCGCACGCGAACATCACTGGGTCACTTATGCTGAAGTGGAAGTCGATAAAGTTCACGCGCTGCGCTACGCCGATTCGGTATCCATTACCCTGAGCTGGCAACGCTAAGCGCTCCCTTCGGGAGGTGGCATGAAAATTCTGATTACCGGCGGCACCGGGTTGATTGGCCGCCATTTAGTTCCGCGTTTACTGACGCTTGGGCATACGGTTTGCGTCGTGACCCGCTCGCCGGAGAAAGCCCGCCAGACGCTCGACCCGCGCGTTGAGCTTTGGTCAGGGCTACAGAATATCTCATCGCTCGACGGCATTGACGCCGTTATCAATCTTGCCGGTGAACCTATCGCCGACAAGCGCTGGACGGCGCAGCAAAAGCAGAAACTGTGCGACAGCCGCTGGGGTATCACCCAGCGGATTAGCGATTTGATCCAGGCGAGCACAACCCCTCCTTCGGTACTGATTTCTGGATCGGCCACCGGCTATTACGGTGACCTTGGTGAAGTCGTGGTGACGGAAGAAGAGCCGCCGCATAACGAATTTACCCATAAGCTATGCGCGCGCTGGGAGCAAATTGCCTGCACAGCGCAGAGCGACCGCACCCGAGTATGCCTGCTGCGTACCGGGGTGGTGCTGGCGCCAAAAGGCGGGATTCTTGGCAAAATGTTGCCGCCGTTTAAGCTCGGCCTCGGCGGCCCTATCGGCAACGGCAGGCAGTATCTGGCGTGGATCCATATCGACGATATGGTCAACGGTATTCTGTGGCTGCTGGATAACGATTTACGCGGGCCTTTCAACATGGTTTCACCTTACCCGGTGCACAACGAACAGTTTTCTCATGCCCTTGGTCAGGCGCTAAATCGCCCGGCGATTCTTCGCGTTCCCGCTACCGTTATCCGCCTGCTGATGGGCGAATCTTCGGTGCTGGTGCTGGGCGGTCAGCGCGCGCTCCCCAAACGGCTGGAAGCCGCCGGGTTCGCGTTTCGCTGGTACGATTTAGACGAAGCGCTGGGCGATATTCTCGCCCATTAATACTCCTCGAAACGGTGATAGCATGTGTCTATCACCTTATATATTCCGTACCACTCCCTCGCCGCCGATGCTAAAGTACGGCTTCAGATTTGGCTTAATGGCATAGGAAAATGGCAATCCTCACCACCCTGCGGCTACGGCTTTCCCCCTTTAACGAAGGCGATTGGCCCTTCTTTCTTCAGCTGCGACAAAACCATGCGGTGATGCAGTTTATGGGGGAAGTGCTGGACGAAGCGGCGATACGTGCAATTTTTACCCGACGCTGCAACTCCCCCGCAATCTTTGTTATCCGTGATGAAAACGGTACACCGCTTGGCGATATAGGGCTGCAGATCAGCAGTAAAAATCCCCATGAGGCGGATGTCGGCTACGCGCTACTCACAGAAGCGCAAGGTAAAGGGTTTGCCAGCGAGGCGCTCGGTGCAATATGCGATTATGGCTTTCAGCAGCTTGGCCTATGGGCCATCAATGCCTGGGTGCTAGGCGATAATCAAGGTTCGGCAAGGCTACTGGAAAAGCACGGTTTTATCCGCACGCAGGTGCTTACAAAAGCCTATCGGCTGAACGGCAAAGATTACGATGATTGGGTCTATCGGCGGGAAAATGCCCCCACGCACGCGTGAGGGCGATTAAGACTTACTTGAGCGCACCGCTCAGGAACTGCTGCAAGCGTGGGCTTTTTGGATGACCAAACACCTCTTCCGGATTGCCTTCTTCCTCAATTTTGCCCTGATGCAGGAAAATCACGTGCGAGGAAACGTGACGAGCAAAGCCCATTTCATGGGTCACCACCACCATGGTTTTCCCCTCTTCCGCCAGCTGCTGCATAATGCGCAGCACTTCACCCACCAGTTCTGGGTCAAGCGCTGAAGTCGGTTCATCAAACAGCAGCACTTCCGGCTCCATCGCCAGCGCACGGGCGATAGAAACACGCTGCTGCTGACCGCCGGACAAGTGCACCGGGTATTTACTCTGTTGGCGCTCGTCGATACCCACTTTTGCAAGGTACTTCACCGCGCGTACGCGCGCTTCCTGTTTACTCAAGCCAAGCACCTGAATCGGCGCTTCCATGACGTTTTCCAGCACCGTCATATGGCTCCACAGGTTGAAGTGCTGAAACACCATCGTCAGGCGCGTGCGCAGCAGACGGAGCTGGTTTTTATCCGCCACCTTCAGCTGGCCGTCGTTATCGCGCACCAGACCAATGTTCTCGCCGTTAACAATAATGGTGCCTTCGCTTGGCTTCTCAAGGAAGTTAATGCAGCGCAAAAAGGTACTCTTGCCGGAACCGGAAGAGCCGATGATGCTTATCACATCCCCGGCGTTCGCCTTCAGCGATACGCCCTTCAGCACCTCGTGCTCGCCATAGCGTTTGTGCAGGTCGATTACGTTTAGTTTTTTATCAGACATCATATTCTCAGTGCGTAGAAGACGGTTTCATGTGCTGTAACCAGCGCTTTTCCGCTTTGCGGAACAGGCTAATCAGCACATAAGAGATGACCAAATAAAGCACCGCCGCAATGCCGAAGGCGGTAAAGGGTTGATAGGTTGCCGAGTTGATATCGCGCGCAATCTTGAGCAGGTCGGGCACGGTGGCGGTAAACGCCAGCGCCGTCGAGTGCAGCATCAGGATAACCTCATTGCTGTAGGCCGGCAGCGCAATGCGCAGAGCCGACGGCAGAATGATGCAGCGATAAAGCTTAAACGACGAAAAGCCGTAAGCGCGAGCCGCTTCCACTTCTCCTGCCGGTACCGAGCGAATCGCCCCGGCAAAAATTTCGGTGGTGTAAGCGCAGGTATTGAGCGTCAGCGCCAGCACCGTACAGTTGAGGCCGCTGCGGAAGAACGCGTTGAGCAGCTCGGTGCCTTTCACAATTTCGAGCGTGTACATACCGGAGTAAAACACCAGCAGCTGCACGTAGAGCGGCGTACCGCGGAAAATATAGGTAAACAGCCACACCGGAAACTTGATGTATTTATTGCTGGAGACGCGTGCAATCGCCAGGAACAGCGCCATTACGCCGCCCATCACCACCGACAGCACCAGCAGCCACAGCGTAATCGCCACGCCGGTGAAGCGATAACCATCGGTCCACAGCAGCGATTTCCAATACTCCTGAATGATCTCAATCACAGGTCAGCCCTCTTGACGCCCACGGAGTAGCGGCGTTCGAGCAGCAGCAACACGCCATTGGAAACGGTAGTGAACAGCAGATAAATCAAGCCACAGACGATGGCGAAGTAGAACGGCTCCCAGGTGCTTTTCCCGGCAAGTTGGGTGGCTTTCACCACGTCTTCCAGCCCCAGCAGCGAGACCAACGCGGTCGCTTTAAGAATAACCTGCCAGTTGTTACCAATGCCCGGCAGCGCATAGCGCATCATGGCGGGGAACAGAATACGGCGGAAGGTTTGCGCACCGGTAAAGCCAAAGGCCGTCGCGGCTTCAATATGCCCTCTCGGCACCGCCATAAACGCGCCGCGAAAGGTCTCGGTGAAATAGGCCCCATAGATAAAGCCCAGGGTAATGATACCGGCGATCATCGGGTCGATATCAAACTGCGCCAGCCCGAGCGCGTCGGTCAGCACGTTGAGCGCCATCTGCAGACCGTAGAAAATCAGCAGCATCAGCACCAAGTCTGGCACGCCACGAATCAGCGTGGTGTAGCCTTCAAAAATTAACGCCAGCACGCGATTTCGGGAGAGCTTCGCTCCCGCGCCGACCAGCCCAATAAGCACGGCCAGAACCACTGAGCTGATTGCCAGCTCAAGGGTGACAAGGGCGCCCTGAAAAATTACCTGTGAAAACCCGTACAGCATGCTGCCAGTCCTGTCTTTACGCCCATCGTTTCGTGCGTGCGAAACGATGGGTTACTCGTGATGATTACTCGCCGTATACGTTAAAATCGAAGTACTTCTTCGCCAGCTTGTCGTAGGTGCCGTCGGCACGCATATCAGCAAACGCTTTGTTCAGCGCGTTTAACAGCTCGGTGTCGTCTTTACGCAGACCCATACCGGTACCGACCCCAAACAGCTTCACGTCTTTAATCGACGGGCCGCCGAACTGATAGTCTTTACCGATAGGCTGTTTCAGGAAACCTTCACTCGCCGCCACTTCATCCTGGAATGCTGCGTCAATACGACCAGCGGTCAGGTCAGAGTAGATATTGTCCTGTCCCTGGTAGGAGACAATTTCAATACCTTTCGGCGCCCAGTGTTCGTTACCGTACGTTTCCTGAGTGGTACCCTGCAGTACGCCCACGCGCTTGCCTTTCAGCGTGGCGAGGTCAGGCGTAATTGGGGAACCCTTTTTCACCACCAGACGAGAGTCTGCGGCGTAGAGTTTGTCGGTAAAGGCGATTTCCTGCTGGCGTTTTTCAGTGATCGACAGCGATGACATGATGGCATCGATTTTCTTCGCTTTCAGCGAGGGGATCAGGGCGTCCAGCGGGTTTTCCACGAAGGTACATTGTGCCTGGATGCGCTTACACAGCTCTTTTGCCAGATCAATGTCGAAACCCACTAATTCACCCTGTGCATTCTTTGATTCGAACGGTGCATACGTAGGGTCGGTACCGATACGCACTTTTTGCGGGATTGCTGCAAATGCGCTTGATGCAGAAGCAAGCGCTAATACCAGAGAAAAAGACAACGCCAGTTTTTTCATAATCATCCTCTACAAGCTGTGATTTTTGTGTGTTTTTTAGAAATAATCTGAGCGGTTATCGTGCCATCTTTCGGCCCTTCAAGGCAAAGCATTCTGCCCTTCAGCCTGGCTTTTTTCTCATTAAAAATGCTTAATTATGCAACCTCGCGCAACTTTCGAACAAAAAACGCACCATCATGGTGCAGAGCAACATTCATGCACCATGATGATACATACGGCCTATTAGTCGCCGTAGACGTTAAAGTTAAAATACTTCTTCGCCATCTTGTCGTAGGTGCCATCGGCACGCAGTTCAGCTAACGCTTTATCAAATGCCGCCTTCAGCTCCACGTCATCTTTACGCAGCCCAACGCCAGTGCCGTCGCCAAAGAATTTTTTATCTTTAACCGACGGGCCAGCAAACTCAAAATCTTTACCAGCAGGCTGTTTCAGGAAGCCTTCGCTTGCAGCCACTTCATCCTGCAATGCCGCGTCCAGACGGCCTGCAGCCAGATCGGCGTAGATCAGGTCCTGGTTTTGATACGCCACCACGTCCACGCCTTTGCTACGCCAGTTTTCATTGGCGTAGGCTTCCTGAGTTGAACCCTGAAGCACGCCGATGTGCTTGCCCTTCAGCCCGTCCAGCGTCGGTTTAATCGGGGAGCCTTTAGCGGCAATCAGGCGGGAGTCCGCAGCGTACAACTTGTTGGAGAAGGCAATCTCCTGCTGGCGTTTCTCGGTGATCGACAACGAAGAGATGATCGCGTCAATTTTCTTCGCCTTCAGTGACGGGATCAGCGCGTCAAAATCGCTGCCAACCCAGGTACACTTGATGCTGGCGCGTTTACACATTTCGTTGCCCAGATCGATATCAAAGCCAACAAAATCGCCTTTGGCATCTTTCGATGAGAACGGCGCGTAGGTGGCATCGGTGCCGATGCGAATGCTCTGTGGCAGTGCGGCAAATACGCTGGAGGCGCTGCTGAGACCCAGCAGCAATGAGAGAGCCAGAACCGTCTTTTTCATACGTTCCCCTATTAAACCGTGATGTCGTTAACTGCTAATAGTTATGTTGTGTTGTGTCTGCAAGACCTACTCTGCATCTTCCGTGCCATCTTTAACCCTGCAAAATAAACAATGTTAAATATGTTAATAAAAAGATAACAAGAGGTGATCATCAGGAAAGATATCAGCCGCTACGTATAAATCGAGCACAAAAGTGCAAACGGGATAATTAAATATCGAGGATTTGATCGGTGTTACAGAATTGCCCTGAAACAGGGCGAAATCGACATTGTGCACAACATGGGCGCAGAACTATGCACCGGTCCAGCGGGTAAAGAGATCTTCTGGGAGTTCGATATCGAAAAGATCGAGCACGCGGCTAACGGTCTGGTTAATCACGTCGTCCAGCGTTTGCGGACGATGATAAAACGCCGGGACCGGCGGCATGATCACCGCACCGATCTCCGCCGCTTGGGTCATCAGGCGCAGATGGCCCAGATGCAGCGGCGTTTCGCGCACGCACAGCACCAGCGGACGACGCTCTTTCAGCACCACGTCGGCAGCACGAGTCAGCAGGCCATCGGTGTAGCTGTTTACAATACCGGAGAGCGTTTTTATCGAGCACGGCAGGATAACCATACCCGCGGTTTTGAACGACCCGGAAGAGATGCTCGCGGCAATATCGCGCGCATCGTGCACCACATCCGCCAGCGCCTGAACGTCGCGCAGCGAAAAATCCGTCTCCAGTGCCAGTGTTTGCCGCGCCGCCTGGCTCATCACCAGATGCGTTTCGACATCCGCTACCGTTTGCAGCACCTGCAGCAGCCGTACGCCGTAAATAGCGCCGCTTGCGCCGGAAATACCAATGATGAGTCGTTTCACACGAACCGCCCTGTAGCCATAATGGGGCAAACTTTGCCGGATTACAGCGCCAGACGCAACCGTAATGCGTCGCTATCGGCCATCAGCTTTGATAATCGCCAGACGGCGGTGGAGAAGCAGACGTTAACCTTTATCCCGTGATTTAGCCGGGCCAACCGTGGCGAAGGCTAAATACGGATTTGGGTAGACGAGGCGTAAAAACGCTTCGGCCGGGCTACGCACCCCACGTAGCCCGGCCGAGCGAAAGTAATGCGGGGAAAATCCCCGAACATTTACCCTTCGTTATGCATCTCTAAATTTTCCACTTCATTCTGCAACTGCACCGCTTTCGCGTCGTCGTTACGCAGAGAGTCGAGGAAATCAAGATAGCTCTGGTCGACGTCTTTGGTCACGTACACACCGTTGAACACCGAGCATTCGAACTGCTGAATATCCGGGTTCTCCGCGCGTACCGCGTCAATCAAATCGTCCAAATCCTGGAAGATAAGCCCGTCAGCGCCGATTATCTGGCGAATCTCATCCACTTCACGCCCGTGAGCGATCAGCTCGGTGGCGGTTGGCATGTCGATACCGTAGACGTTCGGGAAACGAATTTCCGGCGCGGCGGAAGCCAGATAAACTTTCTTCGCGCCAGCTTCACGAGCCATCTCGATAATCTGCTCAGAGGTGGTCCCGCGCACGATGGAGTCATCCACCAGCAGCACGTTCTTATCGCGGAACTCAGCGCGGTTAGCATTGAGCTTACGGCGAACGGACTTACGACGCAGCTGCTGGCCCGGCATGATAAAAGTACGGCCCACGTAGCGGTTTTTCACAAAGCCCTGGCGGTATGGTTTGCCGAGAATACGGGCAATTTCCAGCGCGATATCGCAGGAGGTCTCCGGAATCGGAATCACTACGTCGATATCGAGGTCTTCCCATTCACGCGCAATCTTCTCGCCAAGCTTGGTCCCCATGTTCACACGGGCGCTGTAGACGGAAATCTTGTCGATAAAGGAGTCCGGACGCGCGAAGTAGACGTATTCGAACAGGCACGGGTTGCTCACCGGGTTGTCAGCGCACTGACGGGTGAACAGCTGGCCATTTTCGGTAATGTAAACCGCCTCGCCCGGCGCAACGTCGCGCAGGAATTCGAAGCCGAGGGTGTCCAGCGCCACGCTTTCGGAAGCCACCATGTATTCGGTGCGACCGTCGCCGATATCGCGCTTGCCCAACACCAGTGGACGAATACCGTTAGGGTCACGGAAAGCGACCATGCCGTGGCCGATAATCATCGCTACGCATGCATACGCACCGCGAATCTGGCGGTTGGTAGCGGCGATGGCGGCGAAGATGTTGTCCGCTTCCAGAGGATAGTGACGGAAGTTATCCAGCTCGCTTGCAAAGATATTGAGCAGGATTTCAGAATCGGAGGTGGTGTTAATGTGACGGCGTTTTTCTTCAAACAGCTTTTGACGTAACTCGTGCGCATTGGTCAGGTTGCCGTTATGCGCAAGCGTAATACCGTACGGGGAGTTGACGTAAAAAGGCTGGGCTTCAGACGCGCTGGAGCTGCCCGCCGTTGGGTAACGCACGTGGCCAATACCCATGTTGCCCTGCATACGCTGCATGTGGCGGGCTTCAAAGACATCGCTCACCAGACCGTTCGCTTTACGCAAGCGGAAGCAGTTGTTGGCATCAATGGTGATGATGCCAGCGGCATCCTGTCCACGGTGCTGCAGCACCGTTAGCGCATCATAAATCGACTGGTTAACCGGCATGACACCGGCGATACCGACAATACCGCACATACGTCTTTTCCTCGTTAAGCAACGACCCAAAGCTTATACTTTGGGCAAGAAACTTGACGAGCTTTGAAGGTATTCAAAAAACCATCTGATAACCGGCGAGAAATAGGGAATAAACTGCGAATGCTGCCAGTCATCGCTTTTGGACATTCCGGTAAAGGTGTCAAGGAAGAACAAGATAGCGGCGATGATCAGCACCCCACGTAGCGCGCCGAAGCAGATCCCCAATACCCTGTCTGTACCCGACAGACCGGTTTTCTCCACCAGCTGACCTATCACAAAGTTGACGATAGCGCCGACGATGAGCGTCGCGATGAACAGCGCCGCAATAGCAATCCCATTTCGAACCCGTTCGTCCTCAAAGCCCGTAAACCAGACAGACAGGTCAGTGTAGTAATGGCTGGCAACGTAGAAGGCACAGCCCCATGTCACCAACGATAATGCTTCACGAACAAAGCCGCGGATGAGGCTTACCAAGCAGGATAAGCCCAGCACCGCGATAATGGCGTAATCAATCCAGACCATATACGTCCCACGATTTTACGCCCTGTCATCCAGTTCGGGCGCATTCTAACAGAAAAAGAAAACGTTTGCGTAGGGATTTCCTTCCCCGGCGTAAATAAAAAATGGCGCTGAAAAAATATTCAACGCCATCGTTTTTGGGTGGCTTTTGGCGTTGTTCAGGCCTCGCCCCTCAGGGGTGAGGGAGAAAACCTACGCCTTAGTTCGGCGTATATCCCATCACTACGCCACTCAGCCCCGACAGCTGCTTCAACTCACCAAGTGAGCCTTTCAGCTTATCTTTCGAGGCGTCCGGGCCAACCAGAATACGGGTGATTTTACCCTGAACGGGCGTCGAAGGCGACGTGTAGGCGTGATAACCCGCACCGCGCAGACTTGCCACTATTTCGTTCACTTTATCCGCATTCTTCAATGCACCAAGCTGTACCACATACGCTTTGCCTACCGGCGCCGGTTTCTCTTCCGGCGCGGCTTTCGGAGGTGGCGTCGTTGCCGCAACCTGTTCAGTCACTGGCTGCGGTTTTGGCTGCGGCTTCGGTTTTTCTACCGGTTTAGGCTTTGGCAGTTCAGCCGCAGGCGGTATCTGCTCGAGCTCGCCGTTGCCGCTAACTGACAGACGGCTGGAATCCAGCGACGGCGCAGCGGCATCTCCTGCCCTCACTTCTTCAGCCGCGCCTTCAGGCGGTTGAGCAGGCAGCGCCTGCGTCGCCGTCGGCAGCATATCTGGCTCATCGCGATCGCCCGGTTTCGGCACCAGCGGGATGGCTGCAAACTCATCCTGATAATGCTTTTTTTGCCCGTCAAGCAGCCCTGGCAGCACAATGACCCCCAGCGCGACTAATACAATCGTCCCGACGAGACGGTTTTGAAACTTACTTGCCACCGGCACTCCCCGCGTCCAACACTTCCATCACATGCGCTACCGTGTGGAACGAACCACACACCAGCACCGTATCTTCAGGCGCTGCATCAGCCATGGCCGCATGCCACGCCTGTGCCACATTGCTATAAATGGCACCAGCGCGCAAATGTTCGCACAGCTGTTCCGCCGTCGCACCGCGCGGCCCTTCAAGCGGCGCGCAGTACCAGCTATCCACAACGTCTTGCAGACACGCCAGCGTACCGGCGATGTCCTTATCATGCAGCATACCAATAACCGCCAGCACTCGCCCGGTTTTCGGCAATGATTTGAGACGCCCAGCAAGATAGGCCGCGGCGTGCGGGTTATGCGCCACGTCAAGAATCACCCGCGGCTCAAGCTGGATGGTCTGGAAACGGCCAGGAAGAATCGCGCTGGCAATACCTTCGCGAATAACCTCCTCGCTCACCTTTAGCCCGCTGGCACGCAGCGCGGCAAGCGCCGTGGCGGCGTTAGGCTGCGGCACGTTTGGCAGCGGCAGGTTACGCAGTTCGCCCTGCGCGTCGCTGAAGGTCCAGCTATCACCTTCAACGCTATAGCGCCAGTCAACGTCACGCTGCAGCAGCTGCGCGCCTTTTTCGCGAGCCACATCGGCAATGGTGTGCGGCATATCCGGCTCTCCGACTACCGCAGGTCGATGAGCGCGGAACACGCCCGCTTTTTCGCGGCCAATGCTTTCACGGTCCGGCCCCAGCCAGTCGGTGTGGTCCAGCGCGATGCTGGTGACGACAGAAACGTCGGCATCCACAATGTTAGTGGCATCCAGGCGCCCGCCCAGACCCACTTCCAGAATCACCACATCCAGCGCAGCCTGCTTAAACAGCCACAGCGCTGAAAGCGTACCGTACTCAAAATAGGTCAGCGATGTTTCGCCACGCGCCGCTTCTATCGCCGCAAACGAGGCGGTGTGTGCGCTTTCTGGCAGTTCAGCGCCCTGCACACGCACGCGTTCGGTGTAGCGAACCAGATGTGGGGAGCTATAAACCCCCACCTTGTAGCCCGCCGCCATCAGGATAGTTTCCAGCGTGCGGCAGGTGGTGCCCTTGCCGTTCGTACCCGCAACGGTAAAGACAAACGGCGCTGGCTTCAGCACGTCCAGATTCCCGCCCACCTGACTTACGCGCGCCAGGCCGAGATCGATAGTTTTGGAGTGAAGATTTTCCAGATAAGAAAGCCACGTAGCCAGGGGCGACGTGGCCTGAGGAATAAGATGTTTGTCCATGGTGTCGCAACTTCCAACAGCGGTGAGTAAAAGCAAAAAGGGCAGAGCCACCCGGCCCTGCCCTTTGGATTATCAGGCCTCTGGTTCCTGATCCGGTACCGGTGGTACCACCACGCTTTCGCGCGGCGCATCCGGGTTCGGTGCCGGGAGATTCATCAGCTTCGCCAGAATGCTGGCAAGCTTCAGACGCATTTCCGGGCGGCGAACGATCATGTCGATAGCGCCCTTCTCGATGAGGAACTCACTGCGCTGGAAGCCCGGTGGCAGTTTCTCACGAACGGTCTGTTCAATAACGCGTGGACCGGCAAAGCCAATCAGCGCTTTCGGCTCAGCGATGTTCAGGTCGCCCAGCATCGCGAAGCTCGCAGAGACGCCACCCATGGTTGGGTCGGTCAGCACGGAGATGTACGGTAAACCGCGTTCCTGCATTTTCGCCAGCGCCGCAGAGGTTTTCGCCATCTGCATCAGTGACATCAGCGCTTCCTGCATACGCGCACCGCCGGAAGCGGAGAAGCAGATAAGCGGGCAGTTGTCTTCCAGCGCCTGTTCAACGGCACGGACAAAACGCGCACCGACAACAGAACCCATTGAGCCGCCCATAAAGGAGAACTCAAAGGCCGCACCGACAACCGGCATACCGTGCAGGGTGCCTTTCATTACGATCAGCGCGTCTTTTTCACCTGTCTCTTTCTGAGCAGATGCCAGACGGTCTTTGTATTTTTTAGAGTCACGGAACTTCAGCACGTCTTTCGGCTCAAGTTCACTACCCAGTTCTACCAGGGACCCTTCATCTAACAGGCTATGCAGGCGATTACGCGCTGACATACGCATGTGATGATCGCACTTCGGGCAAACCTCGAGGTTACGCTCCAGCTCAGCGCGATACAGAACCTGACCACAGCTATCGCATTTGGTCCACACCCCTTCAGGGATGCTCGCCTTACGGGTAGGTGTGATATTGCTTTTAATTCGTTCAATCCAGCTCATTGATAACCTTTCTGCCTGAACCTGGTCGATGCCAGTTTTGCCATAAGGGGGCGCGCATAATGCCACTTTTGCCCCTCATAGACCATGAATGTTGCACATTAAAACATAACAGCCCGAAACTTGGCATAAAAAAGTGGTCGAACCGCGAAACATGTCGTAACAGGGCACGGCTGAATCGTGCCCTGCGTGCAGGGTTTATTTTGCCTGTTTTGCTGCCTTGCGACGGTGACGAATCACTTCAATCACGCCCGGCAATATCGACAGCACGATGATGGCAACAATCAGCAGCTTCAGGTTTTCCTGAACCACCGGCAGATCGCCAAACAGGTAGCCCGCGTAGGTGAACAACAGCACCCACAGCAGCCCACCGGTCACGTTGTAGATAGCAAAATGACGATAGGACATATGGCCCATTCCCGCCACAAATGGCGCAAATGTTCTGACGATAGGCACAAATCGCGCCAGAATAATGGTTTTTCCGCCGTGCTTATCGTAGAACGCATGGGTTTTGTCGAGGTAGCTACGACGGAAGATTTTCGAGTTCGGGTTGCTAAAGAGCTTTTCACCAAACAGCCGACCAATGGTGTAGTTCACCGCATCGCCGACAATCGCTGCAATGACCATCAGCACCACCATCAGATGGACGTTGAGATCGTTGGTTGGCAGCGCCGACAAGGCACCGGCAACAAACAGCAGCGAGTCGCCCGGCAGGAACGGCGTCACCACCAGCCCCGTTTCGCAGAACAAGATCAGGAACAAAATGGCGTAAACCCAGATGCCGTACTGCGCAACCAGCTCCGCCAGGTGCACATCAATGTGCAGGATGAAATCAATCAAAAAACGGATGAGATCCATATTGTCTTAGCCCTAAATGACTTCGTTAGTCCGCCAGGAAAAGCGGGCCCATCGGCGCGGCGGGCAGTTCAAAGTGGGCGGGATAGTCTACCGCCACCAGGTACAGCCCTTCCGCTTTTGCCGTTGCGGCGGCAAGCGTCCTGTCTTTTGCCGCCAGCAGTTCTGCAATCCAGCTCTCCGGCTGGTTTCCTGAGCCAACTTCCATCAGGCTGCCAACAATATTCCTTACCATGTGATGCACAAAGGCGTTTGCTTTAATGTCCACCACAATATAGTTGCCATAGCGCGTCACGTTGATATGCATAACGTTACGCCATGGCGTACGCGACTGGCACTGCACCGCACGAAACGAGGTGAAGTCATTCTCGCCCAGCAGACTCTGTGCGGCGCGGTGCATCCGCTCCGCATCCAGCGGCTGGTGATAATGCGTCACGCCCTGGCCCAACACCGCCGGACGCAGCCGGTGGTTATAGATGACATAGCGGTAGCGACGCGCCGTCGCGCTAAAGCGGGCGTGAAAATCGTCGGGAACAGCTTTCACCCAACGCACCGCGATGTCACCAGGTAAATTCGCATTTACACCCAGCGTCCATGCGGCGTCTTTACGCAACGCGTGGGTTTCAAAATGCACCACCTGACCCGTGCCGTGAACGCCCGCGTCGGTACGCCCGGCGCAATAGACGTTGATAGGCTCGTTGGCCACCTGCGAGAGCGCTTTTTCGAGCTTCTCCTGCACGCTGCGCACTTCATTTTGCCGCTGCCAGCCGTAGTATTTGCTGCCGTCGTACTCAATGCCCAGCGCAATTCGATAGACCGGCAGTTGCTCCATGTCAGACATTAGTACAGATACTCCTGCACCAATTTTTCAGCGGTTTTGACCGCCATCAGCGCGCCGCCAAAGCGAACGTTATCGGCAACGGACCAGAACTGAACCTGCTCCGGCATGCCGTAATCGTTGCGTACGCAGCCGATAGAGAGATGCGCACTGCCGGTCGCATCGCCAACCTGAGTCGGGAATTCCCCCTCTTCAGACAGCACGATGTCTTCGCCACGGGAGAAAGCATCGCGCGCTTCTTCCGCAGACAGCGGGCGCATGGCTTCAAAACTCACCATCTGCGCGTGGCCGTAGAACACCGGCGACTGCACGCAGCTTGCAGAGATCATCAGGCCTTCGTCCTGCAGGATTTTGCGCACCTGGTCGACAATACGACGCTCTTCGCGCACGCTACCTTCACGGTCCGGCAGCAGCGGCAGCATGTTGAACGCCAACTGACGACCAAAGAAATCATCTTCATCAATCGGAATACCGTTCAGCAGTTTGGCGCTCTGCCCTGCCAGCGCATCAACAGCTTTCTTGCCGTGCGCGGAGGCGGAGATCAGGCTGGTCACGTTGATACGCGACAGGCCACCGTCATCAATCAGCGGCTTCAGCGCGGCCAGCAGCTGGCTGGTCTGGCTATCGGCTACGGCAATCAGGTTACGGTTGCGGTAATCTGCCATTACGAACGGGTTCACGTCCGGAACGACCAGCGGCACGTCCGGCTCCAGCGCAAACAGACCGCTGAGGTCAATAACCAGGCAGCCCGCGTTGGTGGCTTCTTCGGCATAGCTTGCCGATGCTTCCTGACCCGCGGCAAAGAATGCCAGCTGAGCCTGAGTCCAGTCGAACTCTGCGGCGTCCTGCACCCTGACCGATTTACCGTTAAAACGCAGATGTTCGCCCGCGCTGTCGGTGCGCGCCAGCGCATAGATATCACCCACCGGGAACTGACGTTCAGCAAGGGTTTCAAGCAGGGCTTCGCCTACGGCGCCGGTTGCGCCCAGGATGGCAATATTCCAGCCTTCAGACATGGTGATTTACTCCAGAAAAAGCGACTCTGCCGGAGTATCCAGCAGAGTGATTAAGAAGACATTAACAATGTACGGCGTTAAACCCGAGTTTTTGCAGCAGCTCGGCGGCATCGGCATCATCACACTCAACGGTTAATGATGACCACTCACGACGCTCGAGATAATTTTTGCGCAGTTTGTCGAACTCGCCCGGGATCCCCGCCACTTTTCGCAGCGGCGCGTCATCGCGGCGCACATCATACACCAAATGGACCAGTCTTTTCAGCGTAGGCTGATCGAGCGGACCGTGCAGGCTAATACGGCCAAACTCCGGCGCGGGCATCAGCGTAGAGAGCGCCACTTCCTGCGGTTGACCGATAAACTGACTGTAGGCTTCAAACACCTGGGTGGTGCCGCGCGCTTTGCCTTCCAGCGTGTAACCTGCGATATGCGAGGTGCCCAGATCCACTTTATCAAGCAGCGCCAGGTTGAGATCAGGCTCGGGTTCCCAGACATCCAGCACGACGCTAAGATTCTGTCCTTCTTCCAGACATTTCAGCAGCGCAGCGTTATCGACGACCGGGCCACGACAGGCGTTGATCAGAATCGTCCCCGGCTTCAGGCGGCGAATCAGCGCTTCATCGGCAAGATGCAGAGACTTGTACTGCCCTTCTTTATAGAGCGGCGTATGGAAAGTGATAACGTCAGCTTCAGCAACCAGTTCGTCGAGCGAGCGGAAATCGCCTTCGTCGCCGTTGTCCGCACGCGGCGGATCGCAGAGCAGGGTTTTAATGCCCAACGCCTCAAGGCGCTTTTGCAGACGACCGCCCACGTTACCCACCCCGACAATACCAACGGTGCGGTCAGCCAGCGCAAAGCCGTCTCGTTCGGCCAGCATCAGTAGCGCCGAGAAAACATATTCCACCACGGCAATCGCGTTACAGCCAGGTGCTGCGGAGAAGCCAATCCCCGCCTGGGTCAGCCACGACTGGTCGACGTGGTCGGTGCCCGCCGTCGCCGTCCCGACAAATTTAATCGCCTTGTCACCGAGCAGCGCTTCATTCACCTTCGTTACCGAGCGCACCATTAGCGCATCGGCATCGGTTAGCGCGTCGGTCGGAATCGGGCGGCCAGGAACAGCCCTCACCTCGCCCAGGCGGCTAAAAAGCTCACGGGCGTAGGGCATATTTTCATCAACAAGGATTTTCACGGTTCAGTACCTGTCTGAGAGCGAGAGTAAACCGGGGAAGTGTGCCATAATCTTGCCGCCAGGAATACTCGCGCCTGGCATCAGTACCGCTTTGCAGAAAGGAATAATCATGACGCAACCCATCTCAGGTATGCCTGCGCGCCCTCCGGGGCCGGCCCTACACCGCTTTCCAATGCTGGAGAGCAGCCGCTGAGTCTCCAGCAACGCACCGTGCTGGAACGCTTGATCACGCGCCTTATCACGATGACCTCACAGCAAAATGCTGAGGTATGGGCTGGCGTGAAGCACGATCTGGGCGTGAAAAGCGATACGCCGTTGCTGTCGCGTCACTTCCCGGCAGCGGAACAGAATTTAAATCAGCGCATCGGTACTGCCGAGCAGAACTTCAGCATGAGACAAACGCTGTCTCAGTTGACCGAGCTGCTGGGTCAGGGAAACAACCGTCAGGCCGTCAGCGATTTTATTCGCCAGCAGTACGGGCAAACCGCGTTGAACCAGCTAACGCTGCCGCAGCTTAAAAATGTGCTGCAGCTACTCCAGCGTGGCCAGCTTTCTATTCCTCAACCGCAGCAGCGCCCGGCGACCGACCGCCCGCTTCTCCCAGCGGAGTACACCACGCTCAATCAGCTGGTTGGCAAGCTTTCTGCGGCCACCGGTGAGCCGAGCAAGCAAATCTGGCAGTCGCTGATAGAGCTCGCCAGCGTGAAGCCCGAGGCGCTCTATTCAGATAAAGCGCAAACACCTTCCAGCGAGGCCAATAAGCCGTTGTGGCAGTCGCTTCAGGAATTTTCGCCGGTTAAAACCAGCGAGCTTATTCCCGCTAAATATTTCACTTCGCTGGTGACGTTGCTGCAAGCACGATTGACGCTGAGCACGCACCCTGCGCCTACGCTTAACGTTCTTCAGGCGGCGCTAAAGCAACCACTGGGCGATCAGGAGTTTCAGGTGCTGCGTGATTACGGGCAGCAGAACTGGAATATTACGCTGCAAACGGTGCTGACCCCCGTTCAGGTTCAGGAGTTGCTTAATCTGCTTTTCCTCAAGCGTATTGAGCGTGAGCGCGTGGCACATGCCGAGGCGCAGGCGCTGGAAGCACGTAATATCCAACCAATTTACGCGCCGTTTGCGCCGATGATCACTTCAATTAAGTCGCTGTCGGCACGTCCTGGGTTGGCTTTTGTGGTGCTGGTTGTGGTGGCGGTGTTGCTTTGGGTGCTCTTGTAAGCTCGGCAACTGGGCATCACTACATCATCATTTGCTGGAAATAGGGTGCGAGGCATGTTCCTTACTTTCCAGTGATCCCATGTACACAAATACCAGGGACAAAACCTGATATTTGTCAGTAAGGTGAAGGGTTCCGTTCACTTTACGTCAGGCTGAACATGAAGACTCTTCACCGGTGAACGGGCCAAGGGGTGCGGCCGCGCACCCCTTCGCAATCCCCGCGGCCCCGCAGGGAAATCGGTGCTTCGCACTACGCTCGCCTACGAACTCCAGCCTTCGGCACGGCGAAACTCGACGTCCTGTCTCGGTTCGCCTCAGTCCGCCATCCATGGCGGACTGACCTTGACTTCCATTCTCCGGCTCGCCGATTTCCAGCGGGGACTCATCGGTTTCAGTGACTTTGTTTTTTCTGTTAATT